>NZ_JBSGBG010000081.1:0-21325 GCF_053601135.1 Actinosynnema sp. NPDC004786
GTCGTCAGGGGCTGGCGGGTGGTGGCCGTTGGCGCTCATCGCGGTTCGCCTCCGTTCCGTCCCCCCACGGGTCGGGAGGACGGGGCAAGCATCTCCGGTGGGACCGGACAGGAACCGGGACGAAAACCCGGACAACGGTCCGACACCGTGTCCGCCGATCGGGTGAAACCGTTGTCCGGTTCACCGATCGGGTGGGACGTGACACGACCGGCGCAATGTCTCCCGTGCCGAACCCACCCGCCGTCAGCACGACGACCACCGGTCGGGTGTACCGGTGGTTCGGCCGTGTGGACGAGGACGCCGTGGACTTCTCGGACGCGGACATGCCGGCACACTGCGTCCCGACAGCGCCTACAGGGGGCCAGAGGTGGAGATCCGACTACTGGGCAACGTCGAGATCGGCAACCACGAGCGCGTGTTCCACCTGTCCAGGCACGGTGAACGGTGCGTGCTGGCCGTCCTCGCGCTCGACCTGGGCCGACCGGTCACGAAGACGACCCTGGCCGAACGCATCTGGGACGACAACGAGGCGCGCGACCGCAAGCAGGACACGCTCCCCACCTACGTCAGCCATGTCCGGACCGCCCTGATCGCGGCGGGCGCGCCGAAGAACTGCCTGCGCGCGGACCGCGCCGCCCGCGGCTACGTGCTCGACGTGGACCCGGACGTGATCGACTACCACCGATTCGCCGCCGAAACCCGGGCCGCCCGCGACCACACCGACCACGACCGACTGCGGCGCGCGCTGGACCTGTGGCGCGGACCGGCACTGTCCGGTCTGGAGAGTCACTGGGCCGACATCCGCCGCCAGCACCTCGACATCGAATACCGCCGCGCCCTGGAAACCCTGCTCACCACCTACCTGGAGACCGAGCGCCACGACGAGATGCTGCGGATTCTGCCGTGGCTGGACCAGCGGACGACACCGGACGAGCGGCTGGTGATGCTGGGCGCCGAAGCCTTCGCCCGCACGGGCCGTCACACCGAGATCCACGCGTGGGCCACCGGCATGGAACGGCGGATGCGCGAGATCCACGACACCGGCCTCTCCGACCGGGCCGCGGCCCGGCTGCGCCGCCTGATCGCCGACCCGACCGGCCCGACACCCGCCGAGCCGGACCCGACCCCGACCGGGCCGCCGTCGGCGATGTTCAGCCTGCGCCGGGACATCCCCGACTTCACCGGCCGCGACGACGAGCTGCGGGCCCTGCTCGACGCGGTCGAGGCCGCCGCGGACGGCCCCACGCGGGCGATCGCAATCCACGCCGTGGACGGGATGCCCGGAGTGGGCAAGACCGCGTTCAGCGTCCACGCCGCACACCGGGTCGCCCACCGCTTCCCCGACGGCAACCTGTTCCTCGACCTGCACGGCCACGACCCCCTCCGTGCACCCCGCACCCCGCTCGACGCGCTCGACTCGTTGTTGACGGCCACCGGCATCGACCCGAAACTCATCCCACGCGACCTCGACGACCGGGCCGGCCTGTGGCGCACCCGCGTCGCGGGCAAGAAAATCCTGCTGATCCTCGACGACGCCGCCACCCACGACCAGGTTCGCCCCCTGCTGCCCGGCACACCGGACAGCCTGGTCCTGATCACCAGCCGCACCCGGCTCGCCGCCCTCGACGGCGTCCGGCCGCTCACCCTGGATACCCTGCCCTCCGACGACGCCGTCCGGATGCTGCTCGCCCTGGCCGGCCGCCGCGCCGACGACGAGGATCCCGTCGAGCTGCGCCGACTGGTCGAGCTGTGCGGACACCTGCCCCTGGCCATCGCGCTGATCGCGGGACAGCTACGCAGCCACCGCACCCACACCGCACGCCACACCGCCGATCGGCTCGCCCGCACCCACGACCGGTTGGCCGACCTGCACTCCGGCGACCGGTCCGTACGCGCCGCGTTCGACACCTCCTACCGCGACCTGCCCGACGACCAGCGGGAGCTGTTCCGCCTCTTGGGCGTCCACAACGGACCCGACATCGACATCCACGCCGCCGCCGCACTGCACGACACCACACCCGACCAGGCCCGCCACCACCTGGAAGCCCTGCACACCGCGCACCTGATCCAGGAAACCAGCCCCGGCCGCTACCGACTTCACGACCTGCTGCGCGTCTACGCCCACACCCACGCTGCCGACCTCGACCCCCAACACCGCCACGACGCCACCACCCGCGTCCTGGACCACTACCTGCACACCACCCACACCGCCGCCCAACACCTCCCCGTCTACCGCACGCCCGTCACCCCGATCACCCCGACCACACCCAGACACCCCCACCCGATCACCGACGCCGAGCAGGCACGAGCCTGGCTCACCACCGAACTGCCCACCCTCGCCGCCGCCATCCACCACGCCGCACACCACACCCACCCCACTCACGCCATCAACCTCACCACCACCCTCGACGCCTTCCTCTACACCCACGGCCACTGGGAACAAGCCCACACCCTCCACCAAACCGCACTCCACGCCGCCATCCAGACCGGCGACCGGCGCGGCCAGGCCAACGCCCTTAACAGTCTCGGCACCGTTCAACGCGTGCGGGGTGAGTATGGGGTGGCGGAGGCGACGTCGTCCCGTGCGTTGGATCTGTTCACGGACTTGGGTGATCGGCGCGGCCAGGCCACCGCCCTCCACAGTCTCGGCCACGTGCAGCATGCGCGGGGTGAGTATGGGGTGGCGGAGGCGACGTCGTCCCGTGCGTTGGATCTGTTCACGGACCTGGGTGATCGGCGCGGCCAGGCCACCGCCCTCGACAGTCTCGGCATCGTGCAGTCCATGCGGGGTGAGTATGGGGTGGCGGAGGCGACGTCGTCCCGTGCGCTGGACCTGTACACGGACCTGGGTGATCGGCGCGGCCAGGCCACCGCCCTCCACAGTCTCGGCCACGTGCAGTTCATGCGGGGTGAGTATGGGGTGGCGGAGGCGACGTCGTCCCGTGCGTTGGATCTGTTCACGGACCTGGGTGATCGGCGCGGCCAGGCCACCGCCCTCCACAGTCTCGGCACCGTTCAACGCGTGCGGGGTGAGTATGGGGTGGCGGAGGCGACGTTGACCCGTGCGTTGGATCTGTTCACGGACCTGGGTGATCGGCGCGGCCAGGCCACCGCCCTCCACAGTCTCGGCACCGTTCAACGCGTGCGGGGTGAGTATGGGGTGGCGGAGGCGACGTTGACCCGTGCGCTGGACCTGTTCACAGACCTGGACAACCGACACGGCCAGGCCAACGGCCATCTGAATCTCGGAATCACCCACCGCCTGCAAGGCGCTCACGAGCCCGCGACCACGAACCTCACGAAGGCCCTCGCCCTGTTCAGTGAGGTCGGCGACCCTGATGGGGAAGCCGAGACCCACAACGCCCTGGGCGAGCTCGCGCTCGCTCACCCCGACACCGGCGACCCCCACACCCACTTCACCACCGCCCTCACCCTCGCCCGCGACACCGGCTCCCGACTCCACGAAGCCAACGCCCTGGCAGGACAAGGACGATGCCTCCAGCACACTGACCCGGCACGCGCCATCACCTTGCTCCACCAAGCCCTTACCATCCACCGGGAACTCGACATCCCCGAGGCGACCCGAACTGCCGAACTTTTAGACACCCTGCAACGCGACCACCCGACCACCCCCGAGCCACCCCAGGGTCCTGCGGCACTCCACGACCTGCCCGATGGCCGACCTCCCAGCCACTTGTAAGCGGCCGACACCTGGTCAAACTCTGCACTGCCTAGGTCGATCGCCGTCGAGGGTGAAGTCCGTGCCGAGTAATTCAGCCTGTGCGGCGACACCGGGAGTCCGCACGGGCTGGCGCCAAACCGGCAGCTCGCCGAGCCCGCCTCGCGCCGAACTTCGAGATGGAACGCCACGAGGTGGGGACGCGCCCACGCCGCCCGCCCCCCGGCCGTTACTCGGGTGCGGATAGCTCAAACAATGACTCCACCACCAGGCTGCCGGTATGAAACCGCTGGTCAGCCCCGTTCCCATCCTTTGGTGCTCCTGCCGGGGACACTCAAATCATCAAGCATTTCCGCAGGTCAGGTTGTGCCTCGAGCCGGGCTCGACATCGGAGACCCACAGCGGGAACCCGTCGGGTGCCGTCACGGCCTGGATGTTGCCACCGGGTGTGCGGGCCTTGCCGGAGTACCAGGCGTCGATCCGTTCACCCTTGATGCTGGTGGTCTTCTCGCCGAGGCGGTCGGTGGTGAACAACTCGCCGTCCAGCACGACATGGGAGGCGCCGTCCTCTTTCGCCCGGCGCAGGGCGTCGTGCAGGTCTGGTGCCTGCCCCGCCACCATGTCGATCACCTCGGCAGGTAGCGGTAGCCGGTGGCACGGGAGATGCCGTGATCATGTGCGAGCGCGGGCACATCGCGGCTCTCGCGGAACCAGCGCAGGGCGAACACCGCCTGCTGGAAACAGGTCAGCGCCCTGCTACGGCGAGGGGTCGCCTTGCCGACCGTATTGGCGCTCTCCACCGGTCTGCAGCCGGTGTGGTGGACGCCCATCGACTCTTGGCTTGCTTACCCTGCAATTCATCTGCGCGCTCAACCAACAGGCGCGCTCGACGCGGTCGTGTCGTCCTACATCCCGACCTTGTGGGCTTCAGATCATGCTGGGCACTTGCTCGTATCAGTTTGAGCCAGCCAGGGCGAGTTCCGTGAGAGGGGAGGGGTCAGTGGGGGCGATGTACCGGTAGCTCTGGGGCGGCTGGAACGCGGCATGCGTCCGCAACCAGCTGAGCGTCAAGGGTTCCGGCAGTGCCCGAGGAGCGGCGATGGCGAGGGCGGTGGCCTGTTCGGCACCGGTCAAGTAGTCGGTGAATTCCGCTCGGGACAGGCCCAGCGTGCCGCGGTACCGGCGCCAGATGGCCGCCGGGCTGGCGGTATCCCGGTCTGCCAGGGTCGCTACGCCCACCACGGCCATGACGGGGGAGCTGGCGTAGAGGACGAGAAGCGTGCCGGGTGGTGCGGATACGCGGGTCCGTCGCAGTTCGACGGTCTTCGTGCCGTCGAGGATCGCCTGGGCGAATCTGGGGCGAAGCGACAGCAGCAGTGGGCGTGGGGCGGGCAGGTGCTCGCCTTCGGGTGCTGGTGTCGCGATCATGGCTCGGACCTTATCTGCGAGCGCGGGCGAACACACGTTCGACGCGACGCGTTTTGGTGTGACCGGGGTTACGCAGTGCCGGTCTGGTACAGGGCGGCGAACAGTTCCGGCTTGACGGGTTGAGGTCCGTAGAACGCCTTCGGCCCGCCGTGCTGCTCTCTGAGCTGGTTGTACGTGCTGGTGGAGATCGGCCTGTCGAATAGCTCGGTATCGGAGAACCGTACGGCTTGCATGGTCGGTCTGCCGTTGGCGAGCTTCTCCAGAAGCGGCAGGTCGAGCACGCCGTAGTGCTTGAGAGCCGCGTGCAGCCGTGCCGGCGTGTCGACGTCGATGGCGTCCAGGAAGGACGTGCCGATGATCTCCGCCGAGGTGTGGCGCCCTTGACTGACTCGCCACAGGACCCTGGCAGGCGCGGTCAACCTGGCATCGTCAGCTCGGTAGTAGACCTGCTCACGGCCCAGGGACAGTTCGATGGGGCGGGTCGTGAGCTGGATCGGGTAGCCGAGCAGGTCGCCGCTCCATCTGGCCTGGATGGGGATGACGTAGTGCGGTAGCGCGCTGTCGGTGAGTTTGGCCGGCCAGAGTGACCGCTCGATCTCGGCGGCCGTGTGAGAGGGAAGACCGGGGCGCAGCAGTGGTCCCCGCCCGACGTTGACGAGGTGACGTGCCTCGTTGGCGGCGTGGCCGATGTCGTGGCTGCTCCCGCATACCGGAACGACCCACGCGTACCGGTGGTCACCGTGGTGGTGGAACGGGTCGGATGCCATCGCGCGGGTGAGGACGCCGCCCACGTGCCGGTCGGAGATGTCGATGACACGTGCGCCGTGCTCCCGCGCGTCGCGGCGTAACAACCAGAGGAGCTGGCGGGCGATCGTGTCGGACAACTGGTGCCCGGCCGTCCGCAGCAGCGGTACCCGCAAGACCTGATCGTCGAGGTGCGCGGCGTAGCAGGCGATCGCGGGCTCGTCGCCCGTGCGGATCAGCCAGCGCGGCACTTCCTCCCGTGCGAGTCTGCGCAGTAGGTCGCGTAGTTCGCCGCGGGTCTCACCCGACGTCCTGCCCAGGAACTCCAACAGGCGGGGCTCGTCGTCCGCGCCGGCTCGCACCTGGTCGTAGGCACTGCCTTGAAGCCGTGCGGGCTGGTAGGCCCACGCCCGTGCGACCTCGTCCAAGTGGGTGACAAGGTGATCCGGGTCCAGGACGTGGAAGGAAGCCAAGGCGGGCACCGTCCGCTGGAGGCTCTCGAACCGCTTGCGAAGCCCGTCGTCCCAGGTCAACAGGACACCGATACCGGAGGCGACCGCCTCCGCGATCTGCCACAGGTCTCCCTCGTCCTGGGGCGACAGCGCCCGTCCGGCACCGGTCGATGCCCGGACCAGTTGCGCGAACACCTCCTCGGCTTCGCCTGCGGCCCCGGTCCGCCGCGTGTAGTGGTTCGCGGCCTGCTCGACAGGAGCCCGCTGGTCCTGGGGGCGGTGTGCCAGTTCCCGGTCGACGCCATTGGTCACGACCAGGCGAAGACGACCCTCCAGGTGGTCGGCGACCAGGACCTGGGACCGCTGCGCGCCGGGGATGTCCGCCCGTGTGTGCAGGTCCATGAGGATGTTCAGGTCGAGAGCCGCTTCCAGCAGATCCGGCTCGTCTGCCAGCAGCTCGGGTTCGGTGAGGAAGCTGAACAGGTCCTCATGGCCGTGGTCCAGCCACCACACCGTCATCGGGCTGCGGTCCTTGCCGCGGCCGACGGCGGGACCGCGTGCGTGGAAGCCCAACGCCTCCCACATGGGGTTGAGCCCGTAGTCGTCACGGCACTTGGCCCGTATACCCAGCCGTGATGAATGCCTGGACCGGATCTCGGCCACCAACGCGCTGGCCACACCCGAACCGCGTGCCTCGGAGGCCACGCACAGGTGCGACAGCATGACCTGGTTGTTGCGGGGCAGCCGGAACAGGGCGTAGCCCACGGGCCGACCGTCGATCTTCGCGGCCATCAGGCTGCCTCGGTACGCGGCCTCCCGGAACGCGCCCGCCGGCATCATCCCCAGGGTTCGGCTGTACCGCTTGCCTAACTTGATGAGCTCATCGACCACCGGATCACCCGGCCGTACCTCGTCAACCTCGAGCGCGCCCATAGAGCGGGCACTTTACTGGTCATCGCGCCGAGACCGAGGTGGTATCCGACGACGATCCACCCCGTCGCCTGTCGTATGCGCGTCGGCCCTGGTCACGAAGTGAGGCGACCAGGGCCGACGCATGGAACGGTCAGCCGACGGCAGAGCCCGGAGGTAACGACAGCACGTCAACGAAGGCGTATCCGGGTGAGACGGACCCTTGAATGCGCCCTGAACAGCGAGAACGGCTGGTAATCACACCCGGTAGGTATCTTCGAGTACCAGCCGCTCAGCCGTTGATGTTGCCCATGTTCTGTGTGCCCCCGGCAAGACACGAACCTGCGCGCCAGCCATGTCCTGGGACGAGGTCTCAAGATCACGGGTTGAAGAACGCGGCGCGGCCCGCTGTATCGAGGGACACCGAATAAGAAACACCAGGTCACCGGGCCGTCGGGTCGGTGTGAATGCTGTAGGAGCCGCACCGGGGGATCGAACGCACACCGCGCCGGCCCCGGGCCTCGCCGCCGAGCACTTGATTCGCCGTCAAGTGCTCACCTGGACGGCGGATTTGGGAAAGTGGACTCGAACGCGCGTCGATCCGATCCCGTTTCTTTCCCGAAATCCGCTTATCTAGTCGTCCTGTGGGATGCCGGGCCGATCGACCAGGTACACGGTGTCGCCGGTGTTCAGCGGTGCGCCTTCAGGGCCTTTGACGTGAGGATTGATCCAGATGGGTCGGCGTTGGCTCCGGCCGGGGCCGTGGGCTTGTTGGCGCCAGTGGCCGCGGACCATCCACCGCACGGTGTAGGCCCCGGCGTTACGGCCTCCAGCATCGGTACCGGGGGTGTGCGGATGGGTGGGGTGGGCGCGGAGCCTGACGATCTTGATCGGATCGGTGCGGTGTCCCTCTCGGTCGGCGCGGCGTTGTTGACGGCGCGACAGGGGTTTCTCCTGGACGTCGGTTATGCCGGGCTGGGTCATCAACAGCCATGCCGCGCGCAGGGTCTGTATCCAGGAGGCGGTGGACGAGTCGCCCTCCGGTCGCTGTTCATGGGCTGTGGTGAGGGTGTCTTGGATGTGGTTGTGGGTGACCACGGTGATTCCGTCGGTTCCGTCGTAGGGCATCCATGCCTCGTTGTCCCACGCCATCGCGCCTCGCGACGCCCACATCCGCCGCTCGGCTTCGGCACGGTGGAGGCCTTGCTGCCGCATCAGGCTTCCGGCGAGGCGCGAGTGGTTGATGGGGCTCCAGAAGGTTACCCAGATGCCGTCGCGGCCGGTTCTCATCTCGGTTGGCCCCCACGAGCATGCCACGATGTGGGTGCGTTGGCGCTGTCCGCCGGGGAGGGGGCTGTGGTAGTCGCCGATCGAGGAGGAGAACTGCACGAACCCGGCCGGGCAGGGCACGTCTTCGGGCTTCAGCCGGAAGTCGGGTAGACCTGCTCCGGCCACGCGTGCCAGCTCGGTCATCTCCTCGGTGACCAGGAACAGTCGAGCGGCCTGGAGACGGCGGTATTCCTCGTTCAGCAGGATGGCCGCAGCGCGTTCAGGTGGACCGGGCGGCACGATAGCTCCTCGACCCATCTTCAACGCTTCGGTGGTGATCTGCAGCTCGAACGGGTTACGCATCTGTCCGGCCAGTTCCTCGCGCAATTCCGGGAGGTCGTGCGCGACGGGCGGCGTCCAGAAGCCAGCGAGATCGTCATCAACGATGTCGGTCACGGTTCCAGCATCCACCCCCTGCCGGGAGAGCGGTACAAGCCAAACGGGGTATGTGTTTCCGGCAACTGGCTACATGTTGGCCGCTTCGATTGCGGAGTGCACGGGTGCGAAGGTGTGCCTATCGGAGATGTGATCCGTGCAGGTCAGGTGATGTGGCAGGCTTATGTAGTCCGCTCGACGAGGACGGGCGAATTTTGATGAGGCCGCAATAGTGCGTAATCGGGGTTGGAGTGGTCGGCTATGTCTTGCGGTCACGGGTGGTGTGGGGGAGTGCTTCATGCGCGAGAGCTCGCGAGGGACCGGTGCTGAAGTCGGTCAGCGCGGATATGCGTCCTCCGCTGGTGTGGTTGTGCAGGTGGGCCGCGACGTGGTGGTCACTGTCGATCATCGCGTCCACCATCGCGGTGTGCTTGCCCTGCCTGTACGTGTCTTGCTGATGTTGCTGGTCTGCGGGGCGGGAGTCGTGCTCGTCCTGCATGGTGGGGTGTTCGTGTGGGCTGCTCCCGGCGCGGTGGTGCTGGTGGCCCTCTTCTCGTTGTGGCCTGTGAGGCGCGGAACTCCCACTGGTCGGGTCTTCCTCGTGATGTCGATGTTCACGCAGAAGTACTGGGTGTTGGACTTCCTGCGGCGCCTGCACCGCTCACTGGACCGCAAGGGCCTGGACTTGGTGCTGAAGGTGCCCGACCGGGATCATGACGCCGCGGCCCTGGCCCATGACCTGCGCAGGGTGTTGACCGCCCGGAGCGGTTACGTCGGTGGGGTCGTCTGGCCGACCGAGTTGAGCCGGTCGCGTCCCGACTTCCTGGAGTTCTGCGCGGAAGTGGCGCTGCCGGTGGTGTTCACCGACATGGAACCGTTCGAGGACGAGAGCGATTACCCGGACAACACCGCTTTCGTGGGATACCGCGCCGAGGACCTGGGTGAGGAGGCTGGGCGTTGGCTGGTCGGGGCACCTGCGTCGGTGTGGTGTGCGGAGTCCGCGCGTCCTCATCGTGGCCAGTCACGAGCACCCGGACCGGCAGAACCGCTGTGCGGACGTGTTGCGGTCGGAGTTCGACGGCATCTCGATAGCCGTCGACGACACGTGCGACTTCCGCCGCGCACGGGCTCATGACGCGGTACAGGCCCACATCCGGTCGTCCGGGAAGCCGCTTGACGCCGTGTTCTGCACCAGCGACGACATGGCACTGGGCGCCGTCGACGCGATCCGCGCCAACGCCTCGCCCAGCACGAGCGACACCGTGGTGGTCGGCATCGACGGAATCCCCGAGGTCCTGAACCTGATCACCTCGGCTACGAGCCCCTTGCGGGCCAAGGCGGTCCAGGACACGCACCGGCTCGCCGAGTGCGCTGTCGAAGTGCTCCAGAAGATGCTCGAACGGCGACGAACAGCGAGCGCACCATCCTCAAACCCGAGATGTTCCACGCGCCCTGGATAACCGAGATCGCTTGATGCGCGCACAGGCGTTCGACGCCCGCTGCGGGTGGACACATGCCCGTCATGGGAGGAAATTGGGAGAAGTCAAGGTGGGACAACAGGATCGAGCTGCGCTCAAGTGCATCCAACTGCACTGTCGCGACCTGCCGATTCGACGTTTCCGCAGGTCAGGACATGATCCGACTGGGGGTCAAGGGGTCGCAGGTTCAAATCCTGTCGTCCCGACGGCCATGACCAGCGGGTTTGCCTTTCGAGACAAGCCCGCTGGTGTCGTTTTCGGCTGTTGTGGTCGCACTGTGGTCGCGTCCTGCGGGTCAGGCGGCGTCGGCTTCGTTGAGGGCGTGGGCGATGACGTCGACGGCGTCGTGGGCGACGTGGCGTAGCAGGTGGCCGTAGACCTCGGTGGTGGTGGACAGGGTCGAGTGGCGCATCGCGCGGGAGATCACGGCGAGCGGCACGTTCGAGTTGAGCATGGTGGTGGCGGCGAAGTGCCGTAGGTCGTGCACGCGGATCCTGGGCAGTCCGGCCGCGTCGGCAAGTTGGTGGAAGTGGTGGAGTACGTATTCGGGTCGTAGTGACTTGCCGTCGGGTCGGTGGAAAACCAGGTCGTCGCCGGGTTGGCGGAGCCGTTGGTGGCGCAGGGCGGTGGCGACGCGGTCGGACAGGCCGATCCAGGTGCGGCTGCTCTTGGTCTTCGGGGCGGTGAGGACTGGTGTGCTGTTGTTGATGTTGGACAGGGTGTAGCGGATGAACGCCACGTGGTCGTCGAGGCTGATGTCGCTCCAGTGGAGGGCAAGTGCCTCGCCTTTGCGCAGTCCGGTGCCGATGATGAGCTCGAACAGGTCGGTGAGTGGGTCGTTGTGGTCGTGGCAGTAGCGCAGGAACCGTGCTGCCTCGTTTGGTGACCAGCAGGTGGGTTCGTACTTCGGTGGCCGCGGTACGAGGGCGTAGCGGGCTGGGTTGTGTGCCAGTCGTCGTTGTCGGACGGCGTCGGTCAGGGCGCTGGACAGGGTGGCGACGCAGCGCCGCAGGGTGACCGGGCCGCGGCCGCAGGCCAGTTGGTGGTGGATGAACAGCGCGATGTGCTGGTGGTTGAGTGCGTCCAGCCGTACAGCGCCGAGCGCGGGAACGAGGTCCTTGCAGATGTAGTCGTGGTAGCGAGCCGTGGTCGTTGGCTTGAGCGCCGATGCCTTGTCGTGCAGCCAGCTGGTCAGGTAGTCGGCGACGGTCTGCTTGTCGTCGGTGACGATGCCGGTCCGCTCGTACTCCAGCACCTTGCCCAACGCCGCCTGAGCCGCTGTCCTGGTGGCGAAGCCACTGCGCCGCATCGTCCGCCGGCACCCGTCCAATGACGGCAGGTCGACCGCGAACGCCCACCGCCCGTGCCTACCGCCCGCCAATTCGGGGCACCGCGCACCGAGTTGCCTGCCCGCGCCGTCCCGGCAGCCGCACCGTCGGTACACGCGTCCGCGTTGAGAGTTGCTCATCATGACCTTCTCTCGTGTTCCACATCCGGTTTTGGAGGCGAAACACGAGCGTGCGCCGCGTGCGACCACACCGCGACCACCGGCGACGTCACCGCAGGTCTGACTCACAGCACTTGTCGACACGACACCACATGGGCTTCATGATCAGGGCCCGTCACTGTCGTTCGTCGCACCGCTTGCACTTGCTTGCCGCTGGTTCGGTGCAAGCCGGGGTCGTTTCCGGTGATGATCAGTCTGCTGTCGGGGCGCGTGGTGGGACTGCTGGAGTCGTGCCCGAATTCTGCGGACTACAACCGTTCTCAAGGGCTCGCGAGCTGTTGTGGCAGGTCGTGGGGCCTTTATCGATTGCGCTGGCGATTCCTGGTCAAGGTGACTGAATGTCGCGGATTCACTCGGTCGGTCGTGTCTTTGGTTGCCGGTTTTCCGCTTCAATGGCACGGCACCGTCGTCTCGGCGGTGGGTTGATCACTTTGGCATCCGGGGGGATGTTCATGCTGTTCGGTGGGGAATTTCTGACGTTGTAGTCACTGGGTTCGTGTGGGCGATAACGGCTCGTCCGGGTGGCTCCAGGTCTTCGTTCCTGTGGTCGCGTTCTGACATGTATCGGCTGATTCCGCGTGCCGTGTCGGTTTCGGCCAGCTCCCTCATGTCCGGTTTTGTGCTGCGCATGATTCGCGTGTCGATTCGAATTTGGGATATGGGGGAGCGGTGACGGAACCAGGGGCGAGTCGGATGAGCCGGATTCGCTGGTTGGCATCGGTGTGCGTATTGCTGGTGGCGGCGAGCCTGCTGCAGCCGGTGACGTGGGCGCGTGCGGTGGCGGGTGAGGTGCCGGGGGTGACGGCGGGGGCGGGGCCGGTGGACAGGCCTGCGCCGGAGTCCGCACGTCCGGACGAGGCGGTTCCGCCGGAGAAGTGGCCGCCGGTCGTGCCGACAGGTGTCAAGGCCGGTGGTGAGCCGGTGCGCCTGTCCGCTCAGGACTGGGAGCGTGTGCCCAAGCCGGGCCAGGCCGCGGCGGAGAACGCCGAAGAGGTGTTCGCCGGCGTCCTCACACGCCCTGGGTTCGCGCTCGGTGACACCTCGCTGGTCGCCTACTTCGACGTGCACGAAGACGACCGGGCGTGGTCCGCGTGGCGTGCCCGGGTCTTCGAGACGACGACGGGCACCGAGCAGGCCTCCACGGTGTTGCCGCGGTCGGAGTTGCAGACCCCGTGTGGGGCGGTGCGGCAGTTCTGCCGCACGTTCGGCGGTCGTGAGGGTTGGGCGCTCGACCCGGGCAAGGAGTACTTCGTCACGCTGGCGGCCATCCTGGACGAGGGCGGCGAGCTGGTGTCCTCGCCGGGGCCGAACACGCGTCCCCGCACGACGGTCGAACCTCCGCCAATCCCGGTCGAGCAGACGTCCGGCTGTGGTTGCGGGTCGGCGTTGAGCACGACCTCCGCGCGGCAGGCGTTCCGCGGCGACGGTGTGAACACCGCCACTGGTGCGTTCACCCGCATCGAGCCCGATGTGGCGATGGCGTCGTTCGGCATCCCGTTCTCCTCCACCCGCGTGTACTCCTCGACGTTGGCCGCTCCGGGTCTTTTCGGTCCGGGGTGGGCGTGGTCGTACGGCATGCGCGTGACGCAGACCGACGAGGGCGCGATCGTGCTGGCCGACGACGGTGCGAGCGTGCTGTACCGGCTGGTCGACGGCGGTTACAAACGTCCGCCGGGTGTGCGTTCGACGTTGCGCAAGACCGACGCCGGCTGGGAACTGGTCACGGTGAGCCAGCTGGTGTACGGCTTCGACGCGCAGGGCCGCCTGGTGTTGATCCGCACGCCGCGCGGCGTGGGCGTGACGCTCGCATACGGCGAGCAGGAGATCACGATCACCGACCCGTCGGGCCGGGCGGTGCGTGCGCGCGTCGAGGGCGGCCTGATCCGCTCGATCACGCTGCCCGACCACCGCAAGGTCCAGTACGAGTACGACGCAGCCGGCCGGTTGGCGGTCTACAAGGACGCCCGCGCCGGCCAGTGGCGCTACGGCTACTCCGCCGAGGGCCGACTGGTCGAGGTGATGGACCCGCAGCCGCACCGGACCACGTTCGTCCGCAACGAGTACGACGCCGCCGGGCGGATGGCGCGCCAGCTCGACGCCCTCGGCAACGCCACCACGTTCGCCTGGAACGCGGGCGAGCAAGAGGCGACCACGACCGACGCGGACGGAGTGGTGGTCCGCGACGGTTACCGCGGCAACGTCCTGCTCTACACCAGGCGTGGCGCGGGTGACACCGACAACCACCGCTACGACGGCTCGCTCAACCGCAACCTGCTGGTCAACGGCAACCACAACCAGCACGAGTCGCAGCACGACGCCAACGGCAACCCGACCCAGCGCACCGCGCCGCAGGGCTTCGACGAGAAGACCAAGTACGACGAGCGCAACAACCCGATCGAGTTCGTCGACGCCAAGGGCAACGTCTGGAAGAACACCTACAACGAGTTCAACGAGCTGATCCGCAGCACCGACGCCGAGAACCACTCGATCAACCACACCTACGACGATCGCGGCCTGCGCACCACCACGACCGACCAGCGCGGCAAGGTCACCCGCTACGAGCACATCCCGGCCGGACAGCCCAACTCCGGGTTGCTCGCGGCGGTGATCTCACCGGAAGGGCGGCGCACGGAGGCCAGGTACGACGTCACCGGCCGCCGGATCGCCTCGACCGACCCGCGCGGGACGGTGCAAGGCGCCGATCGGCGTGCGTTCACCACCGAGTACCGCTTCGACGCGCAGGACCGCGTGGTCGAGGTGTCCGAGCCGGGCAAGCACCACCCGTGGCGCACCGACTACGACGAGGTCGGACGGGTCACCAGCACCGTCAACCCCGAGCACGTGAAGGTCGAGTACCACTACCTCGACAACGGTCGGCTCGAGAAGGTCACCGACCCGCGCAAGACCACCTCGATCACCTACACCAACGCCGGGCGCCGCGCCGGGGTGCGGATCGAGATGGGGCGCGACGAGCAGGACATCGTCACCGCCTACCGCTACAACGCCAAAGGCCTGCTGCACCAGACGATCTCACCTCGTGGCAACGTGGCGGGCGCGGTCGAGGCGGACTTCACCACCACCTACCGCTACGACGCCAACGACAACCTCGTACGGATCTCACGTCCGTACCCCGGCGGGCAGGTCGTCCACAAGGACATCAAGGTCGACGAACTGGACCGCACCACGTCCACAGTGGACGAATTCAACAAGCCGTCCACCTTCCAGCGGGACAATACCGGCCAGGTCACCGAAACCAAGGACACCCTGGGTCGCAGCCTGACCATGGGTTACGACCGCAACGGCCGCCAGACGTCGAACACCGACGCGGGGCGCAACACCACGAAGTCGACCTACGACGAGGCCGGCAACAAGATCCGCCAGGAGAACGCCACCGGCGGCGTCACCACGTGGACCTACAGCGACGACGGCCTCCTCGCCAGCGTCACCGAACCCCGCGGCAACGTCGAGGGCGCGGACCGCGAGCGGTTCACCACGCACTTCGAGTACGACCTGGCGGGCAACCGCACCAAGGTGATCGACCCGCTCGACCACACCACGGTCTCGGCCTACGACACGAACAACAGGCTCACCTCGGTCACCGACGCCAACGACCACACCACCCACTACCGGTACCGGGAGGACAACCAGATCGAGAGCGTCCACGCTCCCGACGCCCGGTACCACCCGCACGCGCCGCACAACGACGCCACCGTCTACAGCTACCACGCCGATGGCCTGCTCGCGGCGATCCGCGACCCCAACCACCACGTCCGCCGCATCGACTACGACCGGGCCGGACGTCCCACCAGCACCACCGACCCGCTCGGCCGCCGCGTCGAGGCCACCTACGACGTGGAGAACAACCTCGTCTCCGCCCTCACCCGGCACGAGCACGAGTGGCTCAGCGACGCCGAACGCGCCAAGCGCACCATCGTCGACACCTACGACATCATCGGCCGCCGCACCGATCGTGCCCTGGGTGACAGCGGACCGAAGTACACGTGGGGTTACGACGCCAAGGACCGCATCACCTCCTACGGCGACCCGCTCGGCGTGCGCAAGGTGTCCTACGACGACGAGGACCAGATCACCCGCGTGACCCGCGAGGAGGCGGCGGGCCGCAGCGAGACGTTCGACTACGACTACGACCTGCGCGGCAACATCACCGCCCGCGCCTACCCCGACGGTACCCGCGTCACCAGCGGCTACGACGCCGACAGCCGCCTGTCCGAGTTGACCGTGGTTGGCGGCAGCGCGGGTGCCGACGTGGCCACGTGGCGGTTCGGCTACGACGTGGCGGGCCGTCGCACCAGCACCACCCTGCCCCAGGGCACCGGTCTGGTGGAGCGGCGAACCTACGACGACGCCGGCCGCCTGACCGCTATCGGCACCGACCGCAACCCCGGCACCGGCCCTCCGGCCGACGTGCAGGACCCGGTCTCCGCCTACCAGCTCGACCTCGACCCGGTCGGCAACCCGATCAAGGTCACCACCACCCGCGGCGGAGTGTCGGAGGCCGTGGCCTACGCCTACGACCCGGCCGACCGCGTGACCTCCGCCTGCTACGCCGTCGCCAACTGCGACCAGCACGCGCAGGCCGCCGGACGTATCGACTACAGCTACGACCTGGTCGGCAACCGCCTCGCTCAGAAGCGCACCGGCACCGCGGGCAGCGACACCACCCGCTACGACTACGACGCGGCAGACCAGCTGCGCAAGCGCATCGTCACCCAGCACCGAGCCGACGCCGCCAACGCGCCCGACGGCGAGACGAACGGTTGGCCCAGCACGGTCACCGACTTCGACTACGACCTCAACGGCAACCAGACCAAGGCCGGCCGGGACACCTTCGCCTACAACCTCGACAACACCCTGGCCAGCGCCACCACCGGCGGGCGCACCACTGCGTTCGCCTACGACGCAACCGGCCTGCGCCTGACCGCCACCTCCGGCACCGGCCAAGCCGCTACCACCCAGCGCTGGACGTGGGACGTCAACGGCACGCTGCCGCAGATCGCCCTGGACACCACCAGCAACGCCGCCGGCGCCACCACCGAACGCCGGGGCTTCACCTACGGGCCGGACGACGAGCCGTTGGCCCTGCTCGACCCCGGCACCGGCGCCCACTCCTACACGCACGACTGGCTCGGCGGCGTAGCCAACATGCTCAGCCCCGACGGTGTGCCCGAAGCGGGCTACGACTACGACCCGTTCGGCAACCCCCGCGAAGGCGACACCCTCAAACCGGGTGACCCGTCCGGCCCGGCGAACCCGCTGAAGTACACCGGCGCCTACCAGGACTCGACCTCGGGCGAGGGCAACTACTACCTGCGTGCCCGCAACTACAACCCTGACACCGGCCGCTTCACCAGCACCGACCCCATGCCCCAACCCGGCCCGGCCATCTCCGCCTACGCCTACGCCGAGAACAACCCGCTCTCCTACACCGACCCCACCGGCGCCGTGGTCGACGCTGGCGGCGGCAGCGGCTCGCCCTCCGAGACCGGCGCCACCCAACCGACCGGCCCCAGCCCTGAGGACATCGCCAAGGCGCAGCAGATCCAAAGCAAGAGCCTGCTCGACGTCATCCTGGAGGCCGGCGGCCAGATCCTCATGGAGTTCCTGGGGATCAACGACATCATCAACTGCCTCAAGGGCGACATCGGCGCCTGCGTCTCCATGGTCATCGGCGCCCTGCCCTGGGGGAAGATCTTCAAGGCCAAGAAGATCGCCGAAGCCATCTTCCGCGCCGGCAAAGCCGTCGTCACCTTCTTCCAGGAGATCAAGTGGGCGCGCGCCATCATCCAAGGCGCGGAGAAGGCCGCCGAAGCAGCCAAGGCAGCCGCCGCAGCAGCAGCCAAAGCCGCCGCGGAGAAAGCCGCCAAAGCCCGCGCGGTAGCCGAAGATGCTGCCAAGAAGGCGGCGGCGAAGGCAGCCGAACGCGCCAAGGCCGTGGCAGCCAAGGCGAAGGCGGCCACGAAGAAGCCCAAGGACTGCCACAGCTTCCCTGCGGGAACCCGCATCCTGCTGAGCGACGGTACGACCAAGCCGATTGAGCAGGTGAAGCCGGGCGACGCCGTGCAGGCCACCGACCCCGGCGTCGGCAAGGTAGAACGGCGTCAGGTGACCCGATCCATCCGAACCGACCACGACAAGTCACACGTCGCTGTCACCGTCCGTGACGACAGCGGGCAGCACACCGTCAAGACCACCGACAACCATCCATTCTGGTCGGTCACCCGGAAGCGCTGGGTCGAAGCTGAGCACCTGAAGCCGGGTGAGCTTCTCCGCACGGCGGCAGGAACGCATGTCCAGATCAGCGCGGTCCGTGCCTACAGCGGAGCACAGCGCACCTATGACCTGACGGTTGATGGCGTCCACACGTACTACGTGCTGGCGGGGGCCGCGCCCCTTCTGGTTCACAACTGCGTCGGCAGTGTCGCCGACGGGCTTCCGACCCGCGCGAAGGGCGACCCCACGGTCGGACAGGTCGTGGACATCACGGACTCGGGTGTGTCCAAGGTCGGAGCCCCGTTCAGGAGTGGTCAATCTTCCTTCTCCGACGACATCAACGACTTCCTCATGGACTCACCGGATATCGCGAATCCCGCGAGTGGGCCACATGCGTCGACCACCCACGTAGAGACTAAGCTCGCTTGGCGTATGCGGCAGGCCGGCATAACGTCGCTGGATGTCGTGGTCAACCATTCGAGTGGACCGTGTGCAGGGAAGTTCTCGTGCTCGTCAGCGGTTCCGGCCATTCTTCCTCAAGGCTCGAGCTTAACGGTCTGGTTCAGGGATGCGGCAGGTAGTATGCAGAGCGTCATACTTCTGGCCGGGCAATGGTCGGATGATCAGGGGAAGTGGGATACCTTGTTCCTGAGAGTGTTCTTCAAAGGAAAGTGGCGCTACAGCGAGAACCCAAGAGAAACGTCACTCCTCGTCGTCGAGGTCATGGACAGCCTGCGAGGGGAGGAAGAGACAGTTGGTTCCTACTTCCCTGGTGAGGATGCATGGTTCTGCCTTGCTGAACGGCGAGGTGTCGACGCCGAGGCGACGGCGAGCAACCTGCGCGTGGCGGTCAACCGGCGTTCCGGATATGGCGCTCTGATCTGGTTCGTCGATCAGCAGTTCCCCAGGAAGGGAGGGGTTTACGGTTCCGTCTGGGTGTCGGACAACCCGGAACCGGTCGATTTCGACCCGCGTGTTGTATCGGATCCTGGATACCCGCTCTTCCACGACCGGTCCAGCGCTCTGCCTGTGTCCCAGGTCAAAGCGGCTGTGGAGGAATTCTGTGGTGCACTTTCGGGAGATCGACCCGAATGTGTCACCTGGGTTGCCGGTCAGATGAACGGCCAGCGCCTTGACCGGCCGCCCGTGGTGGATGTCGTCGAGGATCCGGAAATCGATTGGGACAGCATTCGTTGATCCATGCCTTTATCTTCAGCTTCTCGAGCTCCACGCGGCTTCGGCCTGTATGGACGGAGCTTTCAGCAGACACAGCGCAGACGCGGGTCGGTCGACCGCAGCACAACAACCTCATATCGCAGGACCAGTTCAATCCTGACGTGTATTGGAATCTGCGCCCCATCACGCTCGAGGGCTCATCCCGCGACCACCACGCTGGGCGGGCGGCCCGTCCGCCCCGCACCGGTTCCCGGTGGCCAGTAGCCGGAAGCAAAGCAGGCTAGGCTTCCAGGCAGCCTCGACATGAGCGAGGGTGTCAGTGGTCTGCGGCGGCTCGTGAAGCGCTCCTTGGGTACGGCGACGACGCAGGCGCGGTGCTGCCTGCGGGAGCACGGGTCACTTGATTCGTGTCGGGAGTGGACCTGAAGGAGCGAGTGGAGGGGAGTTCATTGTGCTGCAACGGGTTCTACTTGCGTCGAGCTGTGCTGAACTGACCTGTTGCAAAGGGTGCTGACGCTGTTCCGCAGGTCAGCTCATGATCGGGGCGACATGACAGCATCCGCTGGTTTCTGATGACATCGTTCGGGTCTTCCTCGTCGCGGGATGACGGCGTTACCGATGCGTGTGGGGTGCCAAAAGTCGGCCACGTGCTCTGACCTGCGGTTAAGCTGCTGCGGATTCGTAGTCGTTGATCAGGCCCCCGAGGACTGGTCGGCGACGTATCGACGTGCAGCTTGGCTCTGTGATCGGCCGGTCCGGTCGTGGTGGTGCGAGTTGTAGGGCTTGGTGTGGTCTTCGGTGGTTGTAGTGGGCCGCGTAGCGTTGCAGCACTGATCTCAGGTGACGTTCGTTGAGGATGAGTAGTCGGTCGGTGACTTCGCGCCTGACGGTCCCGACGAACCGTTCGGTGTAGGCGTTGGCTTGTGGACGCCGTGGTGGGCTCTTCACGACCTTGATGCCGGCGTCGGAGAGGACGCGGCCTCGAACGAGGTGGTGAACTGGCCGGCTCGGTCGCGGATGGGGAACCGGAAGTTGTCGGCCCGGTCGTCGAGGTCCATGAGCAGGTTGAGGGCTTGTTGGGTGGTCCAGGGCCGGTCAGGGTTGGTGGTGGTGCCGGGGATGTGGACGTAGCGGGTGGCGACTTCCATCACGAAGAGCACGTAGACCCGCTTGAGCGTCGGGGCGCAGTCGACGTGGAAGAAGTCGCAGGCCAGGATGCTGGTGGCCTGGGCCTGCAGGAACCGCCGGCAGGAGGTGTCGGCGTCGCGCTGGGGTGCGGGCGGTACCCGCAGGCGCTTGAGCACGCGGCGAACCGTTGAAGCGGCTGTCCGGTGGCCGAGCTTGAGCAGCTCGCCCTGGATTCGACGGTAGCCCCAGCGGCGCTTTCCCGCGCCATCCTCTCGATCAATGCCACGGTGGTGTCGTCGACCGGTGGGCGTCCGGTGCGGTTGGGGTAGGTCCATTTCTTGGCGACCAGGCGTCGGTGCCGGCGTAGGAGGGTGCCCGGTGTCACCAGCCGGTGCTCGCGCAGCAGTCGGGGGAGTCGGCGCACCAGTGCGGCGAGCACCGCGCGATCGGCCCACTCCAGCTGCGGGCGAGGGTTGGTCCGGCGCAGCAAGGCGACCTCGTGTCGTAGCACGGGCAGTTCGACGTCCTTGGCCGCGGAGGACCGGCCGAGGCGCACCAGCCAGTCACCGAGTCGGACGAAGATCAGATACAGCAGTCGTAACGCCACACCACACGATCATGCCCTGAAGACCCAGGGGCGTGATCGCCGCAGCTCAGCGTCCCAGTGCAAAGTTCTGGCACCCTACACGACGAGGTCGTCACCGTGCCCGCCGACCGGGTGCCGGACCTGCACGACGCACTACGACAAGCCATGAACGACGGACCGGCCCACGTCATCCTCGACGGGAAGGTCTTCTTAGTGATCAGTTCAGAATGAGTTTCCGTAGGCAGATGATCGAGCAGGCCAGGCTGAGGATGGCCTGGTGGACATCGGCTCGTCGTTCGGTCC
>NZ_JBSGBG010000082.1:0-19610 GCF_053601135.1 Actinosynnema sp. NPDC004786
GCAGGCTTGGCGGGCGCTTTTTCCGCCGAGCCTGCCCGGCTTTGGCCTGCCTGTGGTGCCCGTAAGGGCCCCATGTCAAATCGAGCCGGTCAGGCGCACCGCACGCCAACGAACAAAAACCAAAAGCGTCCTCGCCGGACGGGCAGATCAGCAGGATGGAGGGGTTCGGGCGGTCAACTCCCGTACCAGCCGGAGCCGGACTCCGCGCCATCCCACCGACCTCCACAAGGGCTACCACACGCGTCAAGGGGGCGGTATAGGAACACAATCAGGCAATGCATGCACGCCGCCCCCTTGACACGTGCGGTAGGGCTGCGCCAGGTCGGCGGGATGGCACGGAGCCCTCCCTCTTTTTGGGGTAGGACAGGGGGTTGGCGTGTGGGGGTGGCGTAGGGGGTTAGGTGGTGAAGAAGTGGTTGATGATCGTGGTGGCGAGGTTGGTGGCGGTTTGGGCGGTGGTGTCGAGGACCAGGTGGGCTTCAGGTGGCGGTGGGGTGGGGTTGGCGAGGTGGCGCAGGTGCTCGTCGGGTAGGCCGCGCAGGTCGTCGCCGGGGATGGCCGGGCCTTGGCCGGCGCCGCGCAGGAGCAGGCGGGTGACGAGGTCGTCGTGGGTCGCGTGCAGCCAGCAGAGGTTGGCGTCGGGGAGGAGGTCGGGGTGGTGTTCGCCGGTGATCACCAGGTGGTGCGCGCCCTCTTCGAGGTAGACGCGGCGGACGGCGTGGAGGCGGCGGGCGGTGGCGGGCAGGTCGAGGGGTGGGGTGGCGAAGGTCAGTTGGGCCACGTCGAGGTAGCCGGCCTTGGTGGTCGTGACGAGGCGGCGGTAGACCTCCCAGGCCACGGTCGACTTGCCGACCGCGCGGGGGCCGGAGATCCACACGGTGGTCACGCGGTCCACCTCTTCCGGATTTCCGCGGCGATCGAGGTCGGTGTGCGGCGGTCGGTGTCCACGGTGAAGTCGGCGAAGTCGGTGGCGTCGAGGGCTTCCGCGTCGGCGAGCGCCTGGTCGACGGCTTCGGTGAGCCAACCGCGGCCCAGGAAGCGGGTGCGCAGTTCGTCGCGGTGGACCCGCAGCCGGCACAGGGTGATGTCGGCGCCGGGCAGGCGGTCGGTGTACCGGCGGGCGTCCTCCGGGGTGTTGAGGAAGCCGGAGACGACCAGCGGGGAACCCCGGAACTCCGGCCACAGCGCGCCGAGCGCCTTCGACTTGACGCGGTGGTTCTCCGGGTCGTCGGCGGCCGTCGGGTGGCAGAGGCCGAGTTGGTCGGCGTCGACGTAGGACGCCCGGTCGAAGAGGCGGTGGACCAGGAAACCGACCGTCGACTTGCCGACGCCGGACGGGCCGAGGAGCCAGAGCACGGTGGTCATCGCGCGCGAGGGTAGAGCGGTGCGACGCCGCGTCGCGATCGGTTTTCGGTTGCTTGAACCTTTCTCGCGATCACGCCACGGTGGGGGCATGCCGTCCACGGTGAAGAACGCGACGCTGCTGTTCCTGGGGCGCACCGTCGTCCGGGCGCAAGCCCTCCTCGGCGACCCCGCCGCCCGGTTGCTCGGGCTCAGCCCGACCAACGACCCCTACCCCGTGTACGAGTCGGTGCGCGGGCAGGGGCTCCTGGTGAAGACGAAGATGGGGCTGTACCTCACCGCCTCGCACGAGTTGTGCTCCACGATCCTGCGCGATCCCGGTTTCGGGCCGCTGTCCGCGGGCGAGTTGTCCCCGGTGGACTCGTCGGTGCAGCCCGACGGGCGGCGGCTGGTGAACCCGGTCGAGGAGTCCTTCCTGGTGCTCAACCCGCCCGAGCACACCCGGCTGCGGCGGTTGGTCGCGCCCTGGTTCACGCCGCGCGGGCTGCGCGCGCAGGTGGCCACGGTGGAGCGGGTGGTCGAGGAGTACCTGGACGAGGTGGCGGACCGAGGGGTGTTCGACCTCGTGGGCGACTTCGCGGCCAGGGTGCCGATCCAGGTGATCGTCGACCTGCTCGGCGTGCCGGGCGCGGACCACGCGACGTTCGCCCGGTGGGGCAGCGCGCTGGTCAACGCGCTCGACGGCGTGCGCGACATGCGGGACCTGCGGGCGTTGCAGACCGCGTTGCGGGAGTTCGAAGCGTTCCTGGACGACCTGATCGCGCACCGGCGGCGGCACCCGGGCGGGGACGACATCGTGTCCGCGTTGGTGGCGCACGACGACCTGTCCCGCGAGGACCTGATCGCCACGACGGAACTGCTGCTGGTGGCCGGGTTCGAGACCACCGTCAACCTGATCGGCAACTCGGTGCTCGCGGTGCTGGGCCACCCCGGGGTGCGCGAGCGCCTGCTCGCCGACCCCGACTACGCGGACGCCGTCATCGAGGAGACGCTGCGCCACGACCCGCCGGTGCAGTACACGGTGCGGGTGCCGTTCGAGGCGACCGAGGTCGCGGGCACGCGGCTGCCGAAGGGCACGCCGATCATGCTCATGCTCGCGGCGGCCAACCGGGACCCGGCGGTGTTCGCCGACCCGCACCGGTTCGACCCGGACCGCCCGAACGCGCGCGAGCACCTGGCGTTCTCGTCGGGCATCCACTTCTGCCTCGGCGCGGGCCTCGCCCGCATGGAGGCCGCGGCGGCGCTGCGAGGGCTGTTCCGCCGCTTCCCGGACCTCAAGGCGGCGGGCCGGGTGCACCGCCGCCCGTCCCGGGCGATCCGGGGTCCGGCGCGGTTCCCGGTCACGCCGGGCGCGACAAAACACCACCCGATCGTGCAAACCCTCGGCTGAAACCCGGGGAAGTGGTGCATGCTTGTACCGCGCGTCGACCCGCCGCACCGCCGCCGCGGCGGGTCGTTGCGCCCTTTCCGCACTACTGCGGACCACTGCCCCGCTGTGTGGCGTCGTGCTCCCGCCGCGCGCGTTCGACCTTGTCCAGGTTCGCCGCGGACCACTCGGCCAGGTGCGCGAACAACGGCGCGAGGCTGCGCCCGAGGTCGCTGATCTCGTACTCCACCCTGGGCGGCACTTCGGCGTGGTAGGTGCGGACGACGAGCCCGTCGCGCTCCAACTGGCGCAGGCGCTGGGTCAGCACCTTGGGCGTGATCGTGGTGATGCGGCGCGCCAGCTCCACGAACCGCTGCCGCCCGTACTCGTTGAGCGCCCAGAGGATCGGGGTCGTCCAGCGGCTGAACACGAGGTCCACCACCGGCGCGATGGGGCAGGCCAGTTCGGGCTCGGTCGTTGTGCCACTGGTCACATCGGACCCCTTCCGCCATTACTTTCCTCTAGGTACCTACTATATCGAGGGAAGTAGCGTCCCCGTTGTTCGAGAGCGGAACAACGGGGAGCGGACATGATCGTGGTGACAGGGGCGACCGGGAACGTCGGCCGGGCGCTGGTGCGGGTGCTGGCCGGGGCGGGCGAGCGGGTGACGGCCGTGTCGCGCGGGGAGGCGCCGCCGGGCGTGCGGCACGTGCGGGCGGACCTCGCCCGGCCGGACAGCCTGCGACCGGCGCTCGACGGCGCGTCGGCGCTGTTCCTGCTGACGTCCGGCGACTTCACGGCGCGCGGCGACGGCGGCGCGGTGCTCGGCGACGTGCTCGACCACGCCCGCGCGGCCGGGGTGGGCCGGGTCGTGCTGCTGTCCTCGCAGGGCGTCGGCACGGGGCGGCACTCGCCGCACCTGGAGGAGGCGGTCATGCGGTCGGGCCTGGAGTGGACGGTGCTGCGGCCGGGCGGGTTCGCCTCGAACAGCTACGCGTGGGCCACGACGATCCGGGAGCAGCGGCTGGCCGCCGCGCCGTTCGCGGACGTGGCGCTGCCCGTCGTGGACCCGGACGACATCGCCGCGGTGGCCGCGGCGGCGTTGCGCGAGGAGCGCCACGGCGGCCGGACGTACGTGCTGACCGGACCGGAGGCGGTCACGCCGCGGCAGCAGGTCGCCGCCATCGGGGACGCGCTGGGCGAACCGGTGCGGTTCGTGGAGCTGAGCCGCGAGGAGGCCAGGGCCGGCATGGCGGCGGTCATGCCGGAGGTGGTCGCGGACGCCACCCTGGACATCCTCGGCACGCCGACCGCCGACGAGCGGCGGGTGCACGCCGACGTCGAACGGGTGCTCGGCCGGCCGGCGGGCACGTTCGCCGACTGGGCGGCGCGGCACGCGGCCGCCTTCCGGTGACCGCGCGGTGAGGGGCGCGCCGCGCCCCTCACCGCCGGCGTCACGTCAGTGGACGCCCTGCATCAACCGGTGGATCGCCTTCGTGGCCACGACCAGCGCGACGCCCAGCGCGATCGCCACCGCGCCCAGCACGCCGAAGTACGCCACCGCGTTCTCGTCGCTGTAGAACCGCACCACGATCGCGCCGACGCCGGAGCCGGCCGCCGTGGCGAGGAACCACAGGCCCATGGTCTGCGACGCGAACGCGCGCGGCGCGAGCTTGGTCGTCACGGACAGGCCCACGGGCGACAGCAGCAGCTCGCCGCACGTCATGACCAGGTACATGACCACCAGCCACAGGAAGCTCACCCGCACCGACGGGTCGCCCTGGCTCGCGACCATCATCAGCAGGAACGACAAGCCGACCAGCAGCAGCGCGTAGCCGAACTTGCGCGGCGTCGCGGGCTGGCGGTTGGCCAGCTTCACCCACAGCAGGGCGAACAGCGGGGCCACCGCGATGATCATCACCGGGTTGATGGACTGGATGAACGACGGCGGGAACGTCAGGCCCAGGAAGGAGTTGTCGACCCGGGTGTCGGCGAACGCCGCGATCACCGTGGCGCTCTGCTCGAACAGCAGCCAGAACATCGCCGCCGCGATGAACAGCGGCACGTAGGCGATCACCCGCGACCGCTCCACCTTCGTGGTCCGCTTGCTGCGGATCATCACGGTGAAGTAGCCGATCGGCAGCAGCACCGACAGCAGGCTGATCAGGTTGATCACGCCCTCCGCGCCCAGCACCCCGAGCACGACCAGCAACGCCACCACGGCCACCGCGCCCAGCGACACGGCGACGATCCGGCCGATCACCCGGCCGCGCTCCGCCGGGGGCAGCGGGTTCGGCGGCACGGCGGCCGAGTCGCCCAGGCCGCGCCGGCCGAGCCGGTAGACGAGCAGGCCCAGCGCCATGCCGACGGCGGCCGCGCCGAAGCCGAGGTGCCAGTCGTAGTTCTCGCCGAGGAAACCGCACACCAGCGGCGCGAGGAAGCCGCCGAGGTTGATGCCCATGTAGAAGATCGTGAAGCCCGAGTCCCGGCGCGGGTCCTGCTGGTCGTACAGGCCGCCGACCACGGTCGAGATGTTCGGCTTGAGCAGCCCGGTGCCCAGGACGATCAGGACCAGGCCGGTGTAGACGCCCGCCACGCCGATCGGCAGCGCGAGCGCGATGTGCCCGAACATGATCAGCACGCCGCCGTAGAACACGGCCCGCTGGCCGCCCAGCACCCGGTCGGCCAGCCAGCCGCCCGCCACGCCGGACATGTAGACCGACGAGCCGTAGATGGCGACCAGGGACAACGCGAAGCTCTTGTCGAGCCCGAGCGCGCCTTCGGCGGTGGAGCGGTACAGGTAGTAGGCGAGGATCGCCTTCATCCCGTAGTAGGAGAAGCGCTCCCAGAGTTCGGTGAAGAACAGCGTCGACAGTCCTCGGGGGTGACCGAAGAAGCCCCGCTGCGGGGTGGAGACGGCGCTCGTGGCGCTCACTGATCCTCCTGGGTGTCAACGATGTCGCCGTAGGCGTACCGGTCCACGTTACGCCGTACGGGTGTACCGGATGAAATCGGCGTTCCGCCGAGTGGCCCACTCCACACGCTCGGGGTGCGGCCGGGTTCAACGTTTGGTGCACTCGTGGGGTGGATCTGATCGAGGCTCACGGACGCGCGATGACGGAGTTCGACTCGCGGGTGCGCCGGGTGCGCCCCGAGCAGTGGGACTGGGGCACGCCGTGCAAGGAGTGGTCGGTCCGGGACCTGGTGAACCACCTGGTCCACGAGCAGCTCTGGGCGCCCGAGCTGCTGGCCGGCTGCACGGTCGAGCAGGTGGGCGACAGGTTCGACGGCGACCAGCTCGGCGACGACCCCCTGCACTCGTGGGTGCTGGCGGCGGCCGCGGCCAGGGAGGCGTGGATCGCGCCGAAGGCCCTGCTCAAGCCGGTGCACCTCAGCTACGGCAAGTCGACGGCGGTCGAGTACGGCTGGCAGATGACCTCGGACCTGGCGGTGCACGCCTGGGACCTGGCCCGCGCCCTCGGGGTGGACGAGCGGATCGACCCCGACCTGGCCGAGGCGGTGCTGGAGTACGTCGAGCCGAACGCGGAGACCTGGGCGGCGACCGGGTTGTTCGACCCGCCGGTGCCGGTGCCCGACGACGCCGACCCGCAGACGAAGTTGGTCGCCCTGCTCGGGCGCACGCCCTAGGCGGTCGGTCGAAGGAGGTGTTCCCCGCGGGGAGGGCTCATCGGAAGCCCTCCCCGCGGGCTTTTCCTCGGTCCGGGCGGGGCCCCCGGGACCAAGACCGGTCGCGCACACCCCGTCCCGCGCAGCTCCCCGACTACGCGGGACGGGGCGTGCCTCCCCCTCGCGGCGTGCGGAGTCCCCGACGTCTCGACGCACACCACAGTGATAGACCCGCCGGCGTTGTCAGCGGTCGGCCCGCGCGCACCTGACAACATTCCCCGGACAACGACGCCGGGGCGCGGGTGCGGTGCGGCGCAGGTCAGGGCCCGGTGACGCCGGGCTCCCAGCTCTCCGGGCGGCCGCTCTCGGTCAGCAGGAGCTGCCAGTCGCCGAACCCCATCGGCGCGTCGTGGTGCCACGGGAACCGGCCGTCCGCGGTCGGCAGGATGATCTGCACGGCGGCGAAGTCGCCCTTGCCGTAGAGCAGGAACGCGCTGCCGAAGAACTCCGGGTAGAAGCCCTTGAAGACCCGTTCGAACGTGACCGGCACGCCCTCGAAGAAGTCGTGGTACAGCCGGCCGGGCACGAACCGCTCCCCCCGCCGGGCCCGGTCCACGTAGGCGCGGATGAGCACCTGGGCGTGCTCGGGCGGCAGGCCGATGACCACGGCCTCGGCCACGCCGAACCGGCGCCACGCGCCGACGGAGAACGAGTAGCCGGCGCCCTCCTCGTCCTCGGGCACCGTGACCACGGCGTGGCCGTGCTGCTCGGCCTGCGTCAGCAGCCAGTTGCGCAGGTTGAGGTCCTGGACGGAGGGGCCGTGGGGGTTCGACACGGACGCCATTGTGCCCGGTGCCCGCCCGGACGGACGGCGGCCCCGCACCGGAGCGCCCGGCGCGGGGCCGCGACGGCGGCGGACCGGGGTCAGCCGACCTCGGCCATCACCTCGTCCGACACGTCGAAGTTCGCGTACACGTTCTGCACGTCGTCGCAGTCCTCGAGCGCGTCGATGAGCTTGAAGATCTTCCGCGCGCCCTCGGCCTCCAGCTGCACCGTCACCGAGGGCAGGAAGTTGGCCTCCGCCGACTCGTAGTCGTACCCGGCGTCCTGGAGCGCCTTGCGCACCGCGACCAGGTCACCGGCCTCCGACACGACCTCGTAGCTCTCGCCCAGGTCGTTGACCTCCTCGGCGCCCGCGTCGAGCACCGCCATCAGCACGTCGTCCTCGGTCAGGTCTCCCTTGGGCACGATCACCACGCCCTTGCGGGTGAACATGTAGGCCACCGAGCCGGGGTCGGCCATCGAGCCGCCGTTGCGCGTCATCGCGGTGCGGACCTCGGACGCGGCCCGGTTGCGGTTGTCGGTCAGGCACTCGACCAGCACCGCCACGCCGTTGGGGCCGTAGCCCTCGTACATGATGGTCTGCCAGTCGGCGCCGCCGGCCTCCTCGCCACCGCCGCGCTTGCGGGCGCGCTCGATGTTGTCCAGCGGCACCGAGTTCTTCCGGGCCTTCTGGATGGCGTCGTACAGGGTCGGGTTGCCGTCCGGGTCGCTACCGCCGGTGCGGGCCGCCACCTCGATGTTCTTGATCAGACGCGCGAAGAGCTTGCCGCGCTTGGCGTCGATTGCGGCCTTCTTGTGCTTGGTGGTCGCCCACTTTGAGTGGCCGCTCATTTCTCCTCCGTCGAATACTCAGCCCGCGGCACGGACCATGTCCACGAAAAGGCGGTGCACGCGCCCGTCACCGGTCAGTTCCGGGTGGAACGAGGTGGCGAGCACGTGCCCCTGCCGAACCGCGACGATCCTACCGGCGGCATCCCCCGCGTCCTCGGATTCGGGCACCCTGGCGAGCACTTCCACGTCCGATCCCGCCGATTCCACCCACGGGGCGCGGATGAACACCGCGTGGACCTCGCCCACGTCGGTGAAGTCGAGGTCCGCCTCGAAGGAATCGACCTGCCTGCCGAACGCGTTGCGGCGCACCACGATGTCGAGCCCGCCGAGCTGGTGCTGGTCGGGCCGGCCGTCCAGGACGCGGTCGGCGAGCAGGATCATCCCGGCGCACGACCCGTAGGCGGGCATGCCCTCCTTGATCCGGGCGCGCAGCGGCTCCAGCAGGTCGAACGTGGCGAGCAGCCGGCTGATGGCCGTCGACTCGCCGCCCGGCAGCACCACGCCGTCGACCTCGGCCAGCTCCTCGGGCCGGCGGATCGGGCGGGCGAGCACGTCGGCCTCGGCCAACGCGACGAGGTGCTCACGGACGTCGCCCTGGAGGGCGAGGACACCGACGACGGACACGGCTGGTTTTCCTCCTAGGTGAACTGCCACCAGCCTAGGTGACCGGGCCGGGCGGGTGCTCGTGGCACCCGCCCGGCCGTTCGGTCTTCCCGCGGCGCGCTAGTCGCGCGGCGCGACCCGCTCGTCGGCCTGGTGGGCCGCCGAACGACGGGCTCGGACGGCTCGCCAGCCGACGAACAGCAGCACGGCGAGCACGGGGATGGACCAGAACGCGATGCGCTCCGCCGGTCCGGCGAACGCCATCAGCACGATGACGAGCGCGAGGAAGGCCAGCGTCGCGTAGCCCGTGTAGGGCGCTCCGGGCATCCGGTAGGAGGGCCGCTCGACCTCGCCGCGCAGGGCGGCCTGGCGCAGCCGCAGCTGGGAGACGATGAGCGTGGCCCAGGTGGCGACCACGCCGAGCGAGGCCACCGCGATGGCGATGTCGAACGCCTCCTTCGGCACGAGGTAGTTGAGGACCACGCCGAACAGGTAGGCGACCGAGGTGAACAGGATCCCGCCGTACGGGACGTGCCTGCGGTTCATCCGGCCGGTGAACGCGGGCGCTTCGCCCTGCTGCGCCAGCGAGCGCAGGATGCGCCCGGTGGAGTAGAGGCCCGAATTGCACGACGACAGCGCGGCGGTGAGCACGACCGCGTTCATCACGTCGCCGACGCCGGCGATGCCGAGCGCGGAGAACACGGTGACGAACGGGCTTTCCGCGCCGCTGTAGAGGCTCCACGGCAGCAGCATCGCGAGCAGCAGCACGGACCCGACGTAGAAGATGCCGATCCGGTAGACGACGCCGTTGATGGCCTTGGGCAGCACCTGGCGCGGATTGGCGGTCTCCCCCGCCGCGATGCCGACCAGCTCGATGGCCGAATAAGCGAAGATGACCGCCTGGAGGGTCATCAGGGCGATGCCGACGCCGGCCGGGAACATGCCGCCGTGCGCGAACAGGTTGTGCACGCCCGCTTGGCTGCTCCCGACGTCCGCGCCGCCGATCACGAGGGCGACGCCGGTGAAGAGGAACACGACGATCGCGGTGACCTTGACGACGCTGAACCAGAACTCCAGCTCGCCGAACAGCTTCACCGACAGCAGGTTGACCAGCACCAGGAAACCGAGCGCGAGCAGCGCGGTGACCCACTGCGGCAGGTCCGGCAGCCAGCGGTGCACGTAGATGGCCACGGCGGTGATCTCGGCGATGCCGGTCATCGCCCAGTTCACCCAGTACATCCAGCCGGAGGTGAAGCCGGCCCACGGTCCGATGAACTCGCGGGCGTATTCCACGAAACTGCCCGCGGTGGGCCGGTGCAGCACCAATTCGCCGAGCGCGCGCATCACGAAGAACGCGGCCAGGCCGCACAGGGCGTAGGAGAAGACGAGCGACGGACCGGCTTGGGCGAGTTTGCCGCCGGCGCCGAGGAACAGGCCGACGCCGATGGCGCCACCGATGGCGATCATCTGCACCTGGCGCTTGGACAGCGCTTTGGTGTAGCCGTCGGCGTCGGGTTCCGCGACCGTCTGCTCAATCATGGTGGCCGAACGCTAGTGGCTCCCGGCCGGCTCCCGGAAACCGCTTGAGGAAGGCTTGATGTAATCCTCTTCACAGCGCCCGGAGAGGGCCTGGTCAAGATCCTCCCAGAGGTCTTCCACGTCCTCCAGGCCCACGCTGAGCCGCAGCAGGTTGGCGGGCACGCCGGACGCCTCGCGGTCGGCGGCGGCCACCAGCCGGTGGGTCAGCGCGGCCGGGTGCTCGATCAGCGTGTCGACCGCGCCGAGGCTGACGGCGGGCGTGATCAACCGGAGCCTGCGCACCACGGCGGTGGGGTCCTCGCGGGTGGTGAACGCGAGCACCGCGCCCGGACCGCGCATCTGCGTGCCGACCAGGCCGTTCGGGTCCGCGCCGGGCAGGCTCGGGTGCCGCACCAGGCCGGTGCCGGGGTGGGCGTCGAGGCGGGCCGCCAGGTCGGTGGCGCTGCGCTGGGCGGCCTCGACGCGCAGCGGCAGCGTGGCCAGGCCGCGGTGCATGAGGTAGCCGCCGAGGGGGTGCAGCACGGCCCCGGTGACGATCCGGACCTGGCGCAGCGGTCCGGCGTGCTCCTCGTCGCAGGCCACCACGCCGCCGAGCACGTCGCCGTGCCCGCCGAGGTACTTGGTGCCCGAGTGCAGCACGTAGGTCACGCCGTGGGCGGCCGGGTTCTGCAGGACCGGCGTGGCGAAGGTGTTGTCCACGACCACCGGCACGTCGCCCGCCTGGGCGACGACGGCGGAGAGGTCGACCAGGTCGAGGTTCGGGTTGGCCGGGGTCTCGATGACGACCAGCCCGGTCTGCGGGGTGACGGCGTCGGCGACCCGGTCGGCGGTGGCGTAGGTCGTGCGCACGCCGAGCAGGCCGGACGACAGCAGGTGGTCGGTGCCGCCGTAGATGGGGCGCACGGCGACCACGTGCGGCTTGCCGGTCAGCACGCACGCGGCCTGCACCACGGCGGTCACCGCGGCCATGCCGCTGCCGAACGCGACCGCGGTCGGCGTGCCCTCCAGCGCGGCGAGCGCCTGCTCGAACCGGGCCACGGTCGGGTTGTGCAGCCGGGAGTAGACCGGCGAGGCGGCGTGCGCCGCGCCCTCGGCGAGGTGTTGCAGCGCCTGGCCGCCCTCGGCCTGGTCGGGGATCGGGTAGGTGGTGGACAGGTCGATCGGCAGGGCGTGCACGCCCAGGTCGGCGAGGTCGTCGCGCCCACCGTGCACCGCCGTCGTTCGCAACCGGGTCATGGCGGAATCCTGGACGTATCGTCGGCGGTCGCGGCACAAGTCCGCAGCGGGTTCGGTGTCGGGGAGGTTTCGGCGTGTTGGATTCGGTGGACGCGGCGATCGTGCAGGAGTTGCAGAAGGACGCTCGGCTGCCCAACAAGGACCTGGCGGAGCGGGTGAAGGTGGCGGCGTCCACGTGCGTGGTCCGGCACCGGTCGCTGCGCGAGCGCGGGGTGATCACCGGGTACCACGCGGAGGTGGACCTGGCGGCGATGGGACGGCCGGTGCAGGCGATCATCGCGGTGCGCGTGCGGCCCCACACGAGGGCGATCGTGGAGCCGTTCATGGACTACGTGCTGACGTTGCCGGAGGTGCTGGCCATGTCGCACGTGGCGGGGCCGGAGGACTTCCTGGTGCACGTGGCGGTCGCGGACACGGCGCACTTGCAGCGGTTGGTGCTGGATCGGTTCACGACGCGGCGGGAGGTCAGCGAGGTGCAGACCAACCTGCTGTTCCAGCACGTGCGGAAGCACACGGTGCCGCCGGCGGGTGGGGGTGGGGCGGGGTGGTGAGGACGGTGGAGGGCAAGAGCCGAAAGAGTCTTCGCCGGACGGGCGGATCAGCAGGATGACGGGGTTCGCCGAGCGTGTGCGGCACTGGCCTGGCCTCCGGTTATTGGTGAAGGGCGTGGCTCGTCGTTGAGCCGGTGGGGTGAATTTGTGTTAACAAGGGTCATGGGGATCGATGCGTTGCGTGACCTGCTCGACGGGCGGTGGGCGTCGTTGCGCCGCCGGTCGTTGGAACTGCTCGGCGAGTTGAAGCCCGTGGGCGAGTTGGAGCGGGAGGAGTACCGGGCCTGGGTGTCGGAGCAGATGCACGCGTTGGCGGCCGGTGGGCACCCGTTGATCGGGTTCCCGGCCGCGTACGGCGGGCAGGACGACGTCGGCGGGTCCGTGGTGGCGTTCGAGGTGTTGGGGTTCGGCGACCTGTCGCTCATGGTCAAGGCCGGGGTGCAGTGGGGGTTGTTCGGTGGGGCGGTGCAGGCGTTGGGCACGGCGGAGCACCACGAGCGGTACCTGCCGGCGATCATGAGCCTGGAGTTGCCCGGGTGCTTCGCGATGACGGAGAGCGGGCACGGGTCGGATGTGCAGCACCTGCGGACGACGGCGACGTACGACCCGGACACCGAGGAGTTCGTGGTGCACACGCCGGATCCGGCGGCGCGCAAGGACTACATCGGCAACGCGGCGCGGGACGGGCGGATGGCGGTGGTGTTCGCGCAGCTCGTGACCGGCGGTGAGGCGCGTGGGGTGCACGCGGTGCTGGTGCCGATCCGGGACGCGGCCGGCGCGCCGATGCCGGGGGTGCGGATCGAGGACTGCGGGCCGAAGGCCGGGTTGAACGGGGTGGACAACGGGCGGTTGTGGTTCGACCGGGTCCGCGTGCCCCGGGAGAACCTGCTCAACCGGTACGGGGACGTGGCGCCGGACGGCACGTACTCCAGTCCGATCGAGGGTGAGGGGCGGCGGTTCTTCACCATGCTCGGGACGTTGGTGCGCGGGCGGATCAGCGTGGCCGGCGGGGCGGGCAGCGCCACGAAGAAGGCGTTGGCGCTGGCGGTTCGGTACGGGTCGACGCGACGGCAGTTCACGCGGCCCGACACCGGTGAGGAAGTCGTGGTGCTCGACTACCTGGCGCACCAGCGGCGGTTGCTGCCGGCGCTGGCGACGTCGTACGCGCTGCACTTCGCGCAGGAGGAGTTGGTGTCGGCGCTGCACGACGTGGACGACGATCGGCGGCAGCGGGAGCTGGAGTCGCGGGCCGCCGGGTTGAAGGCGGTGGCGACGTGGCACGCCACGAAGACGATCCAGGTCTGCCGGGAGGCGTGCGGTGGTGCGGGCTACCTGTCGGAGAACCTGCTCGGCGCGCTCAAGGCGGACACCGACGTGTTCACCACGTTCGAGGGTGACAACACGGTGTTGTTGCAGCTGGTCGCGAAGGGGTTGCTGACCAGCTACCGGGACCACGTGGGCGACCTGGACCCGTGGGGCATGGCCCGGTTCGTGGCCGACCAGGCGGTGGGCGTGGTGATCGAGCGGACCGCCGCGCGGGCGATCATCGACCGGTTGGTGTCGGGCAGCTCGGACGCGTTGCTGGACCGGGGCTGGCAGGTGCGGTTGTTCGAGGACCGCGAGAAGCACGTGCTGGAGGGGTTGGCGCGGCGGTTGCGGCGGGCGTCGGAGGAGGACGCGTTCGACGTGTTCAACGCGGCGCAGGACCACGTGCTGCACGCGGCCCGGGTGCACGTGGACCGGGTGGTGCTGGAGGCGTTCGTGGCGGCGGTGGACCGGTGCCCGGACCCGGAGGCGACGGCGCTGCTGGACCAGGTGTGCGACCTGTACGCGTTGAGCACGATCGAGGCGGACCGGGCGTGGTTCCTGGAGCACGGCAGGCTCACGCCGCAGCGGTCGAAGGCGGTGTCGCAGGCGGTGAACGAGCTGTGCGGGCGGTTGCGGCCGCACGCCCGGACGCTGGTGGACGCGTTCGGGATCCCCGAGACCTGGCTCGCCGCGCCGATCGCCGGGGCGTGAGGGAGTGGACGAGAGCGCGGTGATCAGCGCGGGGCTGGCGCGGTACGTGCGGGCGGTCGCCGAGCGGGTGGGCGTGCCGGCCGAGGGCACGGAGTTCGAGGTCAGCGACACGGCCACGGCCTACCTGGGCCTGGAGGGGCCGGGGCCGGACCTGATGCTGCTGTGGAACGAGCGGCGCGGGTGGTCGATCGCGGTGGAGACCGGGCCGGCCGAGAGGCCGATCGTCGTCGCGCACTTCGGCCCGCCTCGCGTGCCGTCGCCGGAGGAGGTGGCGCGGTTCGTGCGGGACGTCCTGGCGGGCGGTCCGGGAGGTCCGGAGCCGGAGTTCGGGCCGGAGCAGGACCGGCGCGCGCTCGCCGAACGGCTCGCCGCGTACCTGGAGGATTAGCCGAGGCCGGCCAGGCGCAGGAGGGCGGTGGTCGTCGCGGCCAGCACGACCACCACCACGAACGGGGCCTTCCGCCACGCGGCGATCCCGCCCACCAGCACGCCGATCGGCAGCGCGAGGCCCGCGAACGACTGGCCCTTGGTCAGGGTGGACGTCACGACCAGGGCGAACAGCAGCACGGTCGCCGAAGTGGTCATGAGCAGCCTGACCCGGGCGGACAGCGTGAGGCGGTCCCGCAGCAGCGGTCCGGCGAGGCGGAACGCGTAGGTGCCCGCGGCGAGCACCAGGACGGCGGTCAGCGTCATCCCGCCACCTCCTGCCGGGCGGTGACGAGCAGGCCGCCGAGTGCGAACAGCACCGGCACGCCCGGTGGCAGGAACGGGGTGGCGGCCAGCGCGAGCGCCGCGCCGAGCAGGGCGGCGTGCCGGGTGGCCGCGTCCTTGAGGGCGGGCAGGAGCAGCGCGAGCAGGGCCGCCGGGAAGGCGGCGTCCAGCCCGAAGGCGTTGGGGTCGCCGATGTTCCGGCCGACCAGCGCGCCGGCGACGACGGCGACGTTCCACGAGAGGAACAGCGCGACGCCGCACGACCAGTAGGCGGCCTTCGCCCGGCCGGGGTCGCTCTGGGCGAGCGCGAACGCGGTGGTCTCGTCGATGAGCAGGTGGCTGCCGACGAGGCGGTGGAGCAGGCGCTTGCCGAGCACGTCGCCGACCGCCAGGCCGAACGGCAGGTGGCGGACGTTGAGCAGCAGGCCCGCGAGCACCGCGGCGGCCGGGCTGCCGCCCGCGGCGACCACCCCGACCGCCATGAACTGCGAGCCACCGGCGAAGACCAGCAGCGACATCACCACGGGCAGCCACCACGGCAGGCCCGCGGCGGTCGAGATCGCGCCGAACGAGGTGCCGCTGACCGCCGCGCCGGCGGCCACCGCGGAGACGTCACGCAGCAGCCGGGCATCCAGGGTTCGCCATGTCGAACGCATCGTCTTCTACGATGAACAGTGACCGGGCCGTTCGTCAAGCCGAACGATTGGACTGTCATGTCGAACACAGGGGCGCCGCTCGACGTCATCGCCGCCTCCCTGCGGCGGGAGCGCGAGCGCGCCGGGCTGTCGTTGAGCGAGCTGGCCAAGCGGGCGGGCATCGCCAAGTCCACGCTGTCCCAACTGGAGGCCGCGGTCGGCAACCCCAGCGTGGAGACGCTGTGGGCGCTCGGCGTGGCGCTGGGCGTGCCGTTCTCGCGCCTGGTCGACCCGCCGACGCCCCGCGTCCGCGTGGTCCGCGCGGGAGAGGGTCCGGCGATCTACTCGGAACGCGCCCACTACACCGCGACGCTGCTGTCGTCGTGCCCTCCGGGCGCGCGCCGCGACATCTACCGCCTCAACCTGGAACCGGGCCCGGCCCGCGACTCCGAACCCCACATGCCGGGGACGGTGGAGCACGTCATCGTCAGCACGGGCCGCATGCTCGCGGGACCGCAAACGGAGCCGGTCGAGCTGAACCCCGGCGACTACCTGCTCTACCCCGGCGACGTGCCGCACACGGCCCAGGCACTCGAACCGGGGACGTCCGCCCTGCTGGTCTCGGAGCACGTCTGACGCACCGGTGCGGGGGATCCAGCCGAGCGCGCGACCGACCGACGTACCCGGCATGGGCGAACAGGCGGTCAAGCGGGTCCACGTTCGCGGCGTGCCCGCCGACGTGGTCGAGGTCCTCCGGGGGCGGGCGAAGGAGAAGGGGTTGCCGATGAACGCCTACCTGCGACTCGTGCTCATCGGGTTGGCGGATCGGCCACACGTGCGCCCGTGACGCGACCGCGGCCCGCCGGTGGTCCGACGGGCCGCGGTCGAGGGGCTTACCAGCCGCGCTCGGCCAGGCGGTGCGGCTCCGGGATCTCGTCCACGTTGATGCCGACCATGGCCTCGCCCAGGCCGCGCGACACCTTCGCGATCACGTCCGGGTCGTCGTAGAAGGTCGTCGCCTTCACGATCGCCTCGGCGCGCTGCACCGGGTTGCCGGACTTGAAGATGCCCGACCCGACGAACACGCCCTCCGCGCCGAGCTGCATCATCATCGCCGCGTCGGCCGGGGTCGCGATGCCGCCGGCGGTGAACAGCACGACCGGCAGCTTGCCCGCCTCCGCGACCTCGCGCACCAGCTCGTACGGGGCCTGCAGCTCCTTCGCCGCGACGTACAGCTCGTCCGCGGGCAGGTTCTGGAGGCGCTTGATCTCCGCGCGGATCTTGCGCATGTGCGTGGTGGCGTTCGAGACGTCACCCGTGCCGGCCTCGCCCTTGGAGCGGATCATCGCCGCGCCCTCGGTGATGCGGCGCAGCGCCTCGCCCAGGTTCGTCGCGCCGCACACGAACGGCACGGTGAACTGCCACTTGTCGATGTGGTTGGCGTAGTCGGCCGGGGTCAGCACCTCGGACTCGTCGATGTAGTCCACGCCGAGCGACTGCAGCACCTGCGCCTCGACGAAGTGGCCGATGCGGGCCTTGGCCATCACCGGGATGGACACCGCCTCGATGATGCCGTCGATCATGTCCGGGTCGCTCATCCGGGACACGCCGCCCTGGGCGCGGATGTCGGCCGGCACCCGCTCCAACGCCATGACGGCCACCGCGCCGGCGTCCTCGGCGATCTTGGCCTGCTCGGCGTTGACCACGTCCATGATCACGCCGCCCTTGAGCATCTCCGCCATGCCCCGCTTGACGCGGGAAGTGCCGGTGACCTGGGTGCCGGCGTCGGGTGAAGTGGTCACGACCAGCCTTTCTCGAAGTAGGGGCGAACGGCACCCATGGTACGGCCGACGTGGACCGCCGAAGCATGCCAATCAGGCCCGTTCTCGGCAGGCCACTTCCCCTCCCTTCGCAGGTAGTGGCGTACGCCACCCGTTGGAATAGGACCGCGCCCCGACCTCCGACCGGATTCCTCCTGCCGGGTTGGGTGTGGCCGCTTGGGGTTGTCCGCCCCGGCCCACGGGTGTGAGATCGGACACTAAACACTTGTGGAGGGTGGTCCCAATGGGCAGCAAACACTCCGACAACGGCCACTCGGCAGGCGCGGTCGCTGTGGACGACCCGGCCAAGGTCCGCAACGTCGTGCTGGTCGGCCCGTCCGGCTCCGGCAAGACGACGCTCGCCGAGGCCCTGCTCGCCAGCACCGGCGTCCTGACCCGACCGGGCTCGGTCACCGAGGGCACCACGGTGTGCGACCACGACCCCGCGGCGGTCCGCCAGCAGCGGTCCGTGGGCCTCGCGGTGGCCCCCGTCCGGCACGGCGACATCAAGATCAACCTCATCGACACGCCCGGTTACGCGGACTTCGTCGGCGAGCTGCGGGCCGGGCTGCGCGCGGCCGACGCGGCGCTGTTCGTGGTCTCCGCGGCCGAAGGCGTCGACCCCGCCACCGTCGCGCTGTGGGAGGAGTGCGCCGCGGTGGGCATGCCCCGCGCGGTCGTGGTCGCGCGGACCGACCACCAGCGCGCCGACGTGCTCACCGGGATCGCCGCGTGCCAGGCGGCGTTCGGCGCGGGCGTGGTGCCGCTCTACCTGCCCGACGGCGACGGCCTGGTCAACCTGCTCACCACCGACGACCCCCGCTTCGAGGAGCAGCGCAACGCGCTCATCGAGGGGATCATCGCGGAGAGCGAGGACGAGACCCTGATGGACCGCTACCTCGGCGGCGAGGAGGTCGACCAGGCGACGCTCGTCGCGGACCTGGAGACGGCGGTCGCCCGCGGCTCGTTCCACCCCGTCATGCCGGTGTGCGCGCTGACCGGCCTCGGCCTGCCGGAACTGCTCGACGGCATCGCCCGCGCGTTCCCCTCTCCCCTGGAACACCCGCTGCCCGACGTGACGGGCGTGGACGGCATCCCCCGCCCCCGCCTGGAGGCCGACCCGAACGGACCGCTCGTGGCCGAGGTCGTGCGCACGGCCGTCGACTCGTACGTGGGCCGGGTGTCGCTGGTGCGCGTGTTCTCCGGGACGCTGCGCCCGGAACGCCCGGTGCACGTGTCGGGCCACGGCCTGGCCGACCGCGGCCACGAGGACCACGACGTCGACGAACGCGTCGCGCACGTCTACTCGCCGCTGGGCGCGAACCTGCGCGAGGTGCCGTACTGCGTGGCGGGCGACCTGTGCGCGTTGACCAAGCTCGGCTCGGCCGAGACCGGCGACACGGTGTCCGCCCCGGACCAACCGCTGCTGGTCGCGCCGTGGGAGATGCCGGAACCCCTGCTGCCGGTGGCCGTGGTGCCGCGCAGCCGCAGCGACGAGGACAACCTCGCCCGGAACCTGGGCAAGCTCGTGGCCGGCGACCCGACGTTGCGGCTGGAGCGCAACCCCGAGACGCACCAGCTCGTGCTGTGGTGCATGGGCGAGGCGCACGCGGACGTCGTGCTGGCCCGGCTGCGCGCGGGCGGCGCGGAGGTCGACACCGAGCCCGTGCGGGTGGCGTTGCGGGAGACGTTCGTCGGCCAGGCCAAGGGCCACGGCCGGCACGTGAAGCAGTCCGGCGGCCACGGCCAGTACGCGGTCTGCGACATCGTCGTCGACCCACTGCCACGCGGCTCGGGCTTCGAGTTCGTGGACCGGATCGTCGGCGGCGCGATCCCGAACCAGTTCATCCCCAGCGTGGAGAAGGGCGTCCGGGCCCAACTGGAACGGGGCCTGCAAGGCGGCCACCCGGTCGTGGACATCCGCGTCACCCTGGTCGACGGCAAAGCCCACTCGGTCGACTCCTCCGACGCCGCCTTCCAAACGGCCGGCGCCCTCGCCCTGAAAGACGCCGCCGCCAACGCCGGCACCGCCCTCCTCGAACCCGTGGACGAGGTCACCGTGCGCCTGCCGGACGACCACCTGGGCACCGTCCTGGGCGACCTCTCCAGCCGCCGCGGCCGCGTGCTGGGAACCGAGGCGGACACCCCGGGCTACACCGTCATCCGCGCCGAAGTCCCCGCCACCGAACTCCTCCGCTACGCCGTCGAACTCCGCTCACTGACCTCGGGCACCGGCACCTACACCCGCCGCTTCACCCGCTACGACCCCCTCCCCCAATCCCTAGCAACCCAAACCAGATAACAACCACCAACCCAAACAACCCCCGGCAACCAACCCCCACCCAACCCACCCACATCGGACCCGCAGCGCGCCCACCGAGGCTCGATTTGACATGGGTTCGGGTGCCTTAGGCTGGACGAAGCCGGCAGGCCTGGCGGGACGCTTTTCCCCGCCGGGCCTGCCGGC
>NZ_JBSGBG010000083.1:0-19155 GCF_053601135.1 Actinosynnema sp. NPDC004786
CCCACTTGGCGTAGTAGTCGTAGACCGTCTTGTACGGCGGGAAGTCGTGCGGCAGATACGCCCATGCGATCCCGGTCCGGCACACGTACAGGATCGCGTTGACGATCTCCCGTAAGTCGTGCACCCGCGCCGCGGTTCCTGGCCCACGCCCGGCCTCCCGCCAGGCCTTCAGCACCGGTTCGATCAACGCCCACCGGGCATCGGACAGATCACTGGGGTACCCACGCCGAGAGCTCACGGTTGATCAACTCTAGAGCGGCCGGCAAACCGGACGCACCGCTCGATAACAAGATCAGATGCCCTCTTAGGGTGAACTGCTCAAGCTGGGCCACCGGCGGCCGCGTCAACGGTTCGCCGCGTGCTCAAGCGCCTGCGGGTGCCACCCGCTCTCAGGGTGAGCTGCTCAAGCTCGGACACCGTGTAGCCGCTTCGACGGTTCGTCGCGCGCTGAAGCGCCTGCGGGTACCGCCCGCACCCGAGCACGACAGACACCTCCAGGTTGCTCCAGGGGCGGGGTGCTGCCACGGGCCGAGTCGGCGGAGCAGTGCGACGTCCTCGGCCACGCGGTTCTGGAACCCGGCGTAGGTCAGGTCGGTGACCTCAATGGCGTGCCGCTCATCCACGAGCCCGTGCAGCAGCTGCTCCTCGGCGGGGATCGTGGGTGACATGTAGTAGGTGGTGACGTCGATGTAGTAGTCCAGTGCCCGGCTCGGCGCCGCCCGCCGCAGCGTCGAGCGGCTCGATCTGCAGATCCCCTGAAACCTCAACCCTTCTGCTCGATCAATGCGGTAAATGCTGCATATTTTTCAGCATTTGCCTCTACGGTGGCACTTACCATTGAAGTGAAGGATTCGATTGCACTCCGCACCTTATCTGCATTTTTCAAGTCATTGTCGCAGGCAGACTGCAATTGGCCAGAAAAGGACAGACACGCCCTCACAATGGGGGCCCAAGCCTCGGCAGCCTGCCGAGGCGTGAGGTTCTCCTTGAATCGTAGTGCATAGCGGTTCGGTACGGCCGCGCCGAAGATGGACTCCAGGCTATCCGCGATGGCTGCGACCAGCAATGGTATGCAGCCCCGCTTCCTGAAGAACGACACTTGCTGCTTTTGAAGGGCGGTTCGCTTAGGGTCTTCGATGTCGCTCAGTTCACGCTTTGCGCTTTCGATGGAACGCAAAAGGCCGTAAGCAAGCACGATATGACGCGCGGTCACCTTGTCCGAAAAGATCTGCGCATAGGTGCCGTCCTCCTCCCAAATTTTCCGGGTTTCGTTGTAAGCAAGATTTGGTCGACCATGAAAAGCCGCGATAGCCTGGGCTACCCCGCCATCCGGAAGTAGATTCTTGGGCCGTTCAATAGCATCGCGGATGCCGCCGCGGCGGCCGCCTCGATACTCAGCGTCCGGAATCTTATCAAATTCGGCCCGCAGGCGATCCTGAACGAGATCCTTACTGCGGAAATCTGCGGCTTCCACTTTGTTTTGAGTGTTGTTGTACTTCACAATTTCTGCCAACACGTCAGGGTCAGAACACTTCACAAAGCGGACCATCACGTTGATCTCGGACACTCTGGCCGCATCCGCTTCGTTGAGCGTACCGATACATCCAGTCGTCTGGGCACCGTTCACGATGCCGACACCCTTGATATGCAGCCTCGATCTAGAGTTCGAAACGTCGGGAGGAAAGAAATCGTTTACAAGGATCGTCAATCCGTTGTTATAGACCCAGAACCGACCGGGCTCCTCTTTGGCTGAAATCTTGATACCGTTATTGATGTTCCTTTCGGAACGCACGATACCGAGATAATCGCGCACATTCGGAGACAACAAGTTCGCTTCGTATTCCAGCCACAAAGTGCGGAGCCAATCGCCTGGCACAGAAGTACAATAGGCCGACCACTTGCTTCCCGAGATTTCGAAGCCGCCGAGCGCAGGCACTTCGAACTCGTCCGTGACAATAATCGGGACTTCTGTCCGACGATACAATTCGTCGAGTGCGGCAATGCCAAGCTCTCTCCCAGTGATTGAAGTGATCTGCGCCGCCGGAAATCTTGCATCGATCAAGCCTTTAGCTGTGCGAGCCACCTGCGCCAGCTCCCGTGCGACATTTCCGGACTCGGGTAGGTTATGCACATACCAGATGTCGAACTCTCGGATGACACCTTCCACCAATGCCTGCCGGACTTCAACTGCAGCCGACTGGAGAACCTCAGGCAAACCACCCAGATCGCTATCCAAAAGCCAGGTGACTGCCGTATTCATGTCGCTGGCCTTATTGGCTGGCGCACTCTGCTTAGTGTCCACCACTGCCCAGTAGCCCTGAGCCAGGATAACGCGCCCACCATCGCGATCAACGTAGACCAGGTCGCACTTCTTGTCGTTACTGCCATCGGTCAGGGCAGTGGCCGCCGCCGACTCGATGTCGTCTATTCCAGTCGCCAATTGCAGTGCGAACAGCAGGAGTCCATTATCGCCGAAAACGGCGAGATCTTCTCGACGGGAGTATGCTTCAAGCGCTGGGCTCGCCATGCTGCTGCTGTCTCCTTAACACCTGCTGACGTAGGGGCGGACTCTGTCTACGTCTCTCGAGCCAGTCGGAGCGTTACAACTCGTACACTCGATAGTGTGTTGTGACCAGCGCGACTTCCACGCCGGGAGACCTGATGCCGCTGCTCGGCTGGACCTCCGACGACATGCCAGCCACTGCGACGCCAGCGTGGCCGAGCGCGTCCAGGAAGAATCGGCGAGCATGTCTGACTTGACCAAGCGTTCGGGGCGTTCCGGAAACGAGCCGCGTGCGGTGCGTGGCTCGCCGCTGTTCGACCAGGCTCAGTTGAGCACGTGCCTGGGAACCGACGATCCCGGCGAAGAACTCGATCCAGTCCTCGATCGGACCTCCGTCGACCACCGCCCGAATCCGGTCGTAGTACTCGGCCGCGTGCTCGTCCAGCCACGACGACAGGGGCAGGACCTGCTCGCGCAGCAACCCCGAGCAAGGAGCACGACCTGGGGTCACGGTGGCTGGTTGCGGTGCCGGGTGCGTTTGAGCGGGAAGTTGGACATCTTCCGTTTGACCACGCGGGGGTTGCTGCGCCGTCGCCGCTTGGGCAGCAGGCGGCCAGGATCTCCCGGACTCCGTCGGCCAGGGCTTGGGCTAATCGGTCAGGGGAAAAGCCGGACCTGCATCGAGCCGGAGCCGCACGAGCCCCGACGACCTCGAGGGGCCAACCCCCGCCCGCTGCTGAAGTGGGCCGATCGCGCGGTGCTCACCGCGTTGGTGCGCCGACTCCACCGTCGGCTGAGCGAGCACCGGTTGGTGACACCGGGAACCATCCTGCGATGGCATCGACGCCTGATCGCGCGGAAGTGGACCTATCCGAACCCCACCGGCCGACCGCCGATCGACGACATCGTCGTGGCGTTGATCGAGCGCATGGCGCAGGAGAACACAGGCTGGGGCTACCGCAGGGTCTAGGGCGAACTGCTCAAGCTCGGCCACCGGGTAGCCGACTCGACCGTACGGCGCGTGCTCAAGCGCCTGCGGATACCGCCCGCTCCCCGGCGCGACACCGACACCTCCTGGCGTAAATTCCTGCGCGCCCAGGCAGCCAGCCTGTGGGCCTGCGATTTCTTCCACGTCGACTGCGCCATCACTCTCAAGCGGGTCTACGTGTTCTTCGTGATGGAGGTCGCCACCCGCTACGTGCACATCCTCGGCACTACCACCAACCCCGACGGAGCATGGACCGCGCAACAAGCCCGCAACCTGCTCATGGATCTGGGCCGCTGGGCCGACGACTTCCGGTTCCTCGTCCGCGACCAGGCCGGCCAGTTCACCGCCTCGTTCGACGCAGCCCTCTCCGGAACAGGCATCTAGTAGACCGTCGCATCTAACCTTTGGGGTATAGGTGGCGGAGTTTGACGCGTGCGTCGTCGGTGGTGAACTGCCAGTCGACTCCCCGCTGGTTGGCGTTGGTGGCGTGCTGCCAGGCGGTGAGTTCGGTGTTGAGGGTGTCGAGGTCGCTGATGCGGCGGTCGAGGCATTGGCGGGACAGTGCGGAGAGTTCGATCTCTGCGATGTTGAGCCAGGAGCCGTGTTTGGGGGTGTGGTGGATCTCCAGGCGCTGGGCCAGGGCGAAGGCCTCGCCGGGTTCGAAGGCCTCGTAGAGGGAGGCGATGCCGTGGGTGTTGAGGTTGTCCATGACCAGTACCACGGTCTCGGCGTCGGGGTAGTCCACGGTCAGCAGTGTTTGACCTGCCCTGCCCAGTCGATCTTGGTGCGCTGCGCCAGGGCGTGCACGCGGCGCCATCCGCGTAAGGGCTCGGCCCACACGAAGATCGAGCAGGTGCCGCACCGGGCGTATTCGCTGTCCTCGCAGGCATCCTTGCCCGGCCGGGCCGGGAGCGGGTCGCGGACCTGACCCAGTAGCTGGAAAGGTTTCTCGTCCATGCACACCACCGGACGGGCGGGGTCGTGCGGCCGGGCGTAGACGGCGAGGACGTCCTCCATGCGGGCGGCGAACTCCGCGTTCGCCCGCGGCGGGATGTTCCAGGACTTCCTCAGATGAGGACGCAGTTCCGTTTTTTCAAAACCCGGCCGATGGTCGAGTGGTCCAGGTTCGGGATGTCCTCGGTGAGCTCGACGTGTTTCTCCAGCAGCCGCAACGACCACCGGGCATACCCCTCCGGCGGCGCCGAGCACGCCAGCGCGATCAGCCGGGCCTCCACCTCGCCGGTCACCGGGGACGGCACCGGCGGAAGGTCACGCTTCTTGCGCGAGATCGTGGCCAGGACATCACCGCCGGTCTCGGCGAACCGCCTGGCGACCAGCCGCAGCGTCTCGCCCGAGACACCGAGCCGCGCCGCGACCACTTCCTTCGGATCAGGCTCGCCTGCCGAGGTGTCCAGCGCGAGCAGCACCCGGGCCCGCATGATCGACGACGCCGGATGCACACCCGTCGTGGTCCACCGGATCAACTCCTCACGATCCCGTGCCGACAGCCTGACCGGCCGCTTCAAGTGCGATACCACCACACCAGTCCTTGTCCGGCAGGGGAAAGGACCTGCCGGACAACAGCCTCCCAGCCGCAAGCGCCACAACTAAGCAGCGACACGCTACTAGTGCGGTGACCACGAACGTTCGCCGGGTTGGGGACACGCCGGACAAGATCCCCGATGCGGGTTCGTGGTGATCCCATGCTCGGCGGTGACGTAGTCGCCGAGCATGGGATGGGTCGATGGCCGAGCCGGTCAGAGCACGTCGATTAACCGAGGACGAAGGCCCTCGCCTGCTGAACTACGTGCGGCGGGGCAAGCAGGGCACCATCCGGATGCGCCGGGCGATGATCATCCTGGCGTCGTCGTCCGGGACGCCCGCGCCGTCGATCGCGCGCCTGGTCGCCGCGGACGCCGACACCGTGCGGGACGTGATCCACGACTTCAACGCCCGCGGCCTGGCGGCCCTGGACCCTAGATGGGCGGGAGGCCGTCCCCGCCTGATCGGCCCCGACGACGAAGCGTTCGTCGTGGCGACGGCCAAGACCCGCCCGGCTCGGGTCGGTTTGCCCTTCACCCGGTGGAGCCTGCGCAAACTCGCCGCCCACCTGCACCACAACCCCGACCGGCGGGTCCGTGTCGGTCGAGAGCGATTACGCCAGATCCTGCACCGACACGGCATCACCTTCCAGCGCACCCGAACCTGGAAGAGCTCCAACGATCCCGCCTTCGACGCCAAACTCGACCGTATCGACGAGGTCCTCACCCGGTTCCCGAACCGGTGTTTCGCCTTCGACCAGTTCGGGCCGCTGTCGATCCGCCCGCACCACGGCTCCGGCTGGGCGCCGCGCACGAACCCGGAACGGTTGCCGGCGACCTACCGTCGCACGCACGGCATCCGCTACTTCCACGGCTGCTACTCCGTCGGCGACGACCAGCTCTGGGGCGTGACCAGGCACCGCAAAGGCGGCGACCACGGTCTGGCCGCCCTGAAATCGATCAGGGCGGCCAGACCGGACGGCGCGCCGATCTACGTGATCATGGACAACCTGTCGGCCAACAAGACCCCGAAGATCCTCGCCTGGGCTGCGTCGCACAACGTCGAGATCTGTTTGACGCCGACCTACGCCTCCTGGGCCAACCCGATAGAGCCGCAGTTCGGACCGCTGCGCACCTTCGTCATCGCCAACTCGGACCACCCCAACCACGCCGTTCTGGCCAGACGACTCCAGCAGCATCTGCGTTGGCGCAACGCCAACGCCCGCCACCCCGACGCCCAACGCCGCGAACGGGCCCGCATCCGCAGCGAACGACACCAACGCTGGGGCCGACCACGACCTCAAGCAGCCTGACCAACCCGGCGAACGTTCGTGGTCACCGCACTAGCGAGTGCTCGACCACGCCGAACAGGCCGCGCACGTCGAGGCGTCCTGGCGGGAACGCGCGCTCAACGCCGAGGACGCCCTCAACTCGCCCACACGGAGATCGGCTTGCAGCGCAACAACCTCGGCCACCTTCTGGGCAGGATCCGCGACCTGGAAAGCGACCTGCCCGAGGACGGCGTCCAACGAGTCGTCACCGAGAACACCACTCTCAGACACCAAGTTCGCCAACTTGCCCAGGAGAAGGCACAGCTGGAGGAGCGGCTGAGAGCAGCCCGCGACAACAACCGCTTCCTCGACAAACGCATCGCCGACCTCGAGGCGGAGCTTCTGCAACGAATCAGCGCACCCTGACCTGGACTGGCCATCGGTCGGCAGGCAGGTCGATCTTCCCCGAACAGGCCAGTCGCCATTCAAGGGTGGTGACTTGACGCTTCGATAGCATCGGTGCCCGTCGGCAACCCTGGACAAGGACGGTGACGTTGCCCATCTGGCTACAGGTGGTCCTGCCACTGGCCGTCGGGGTCCTGAGCGCAGGCGGGGCGATCCTGGGGATCCGACACACGGTCCGCGGCAACGACCGAGCCACCGGACAACGCGAGCTCGCCGGACGTCGCGAGGAGTGGTGGCGCCGCTTCATCTGGGCCGCCGAACTTGCCCTCGACGAGTCACCCGCCAAGCGCGTCGCCGGTTTGAAGCTACTGGCCACGCTCGCACGCTCCGAGCTTGCCCAAGCCGACGAGTGCCAGTTGCTCGACGTCTTCCAGGGGCGTGTACTGGACTCGTTGCTCGACGACCTCACCAAGCGCGGTGAAGGAGAAGGGACCGGCACATGACCAGCCCTGACTTCACCGACCCTGACTTCACCGACGAACAGATCGCCGCGGCGCAACTCCGTCTAGTGCTCGACCGGAAGCTCGGCAGGGACACGCCCGACATCGTTCACCGGATCGCCGCGCACGCGCCGGCAGACGATGTCCATTCACAGACCACGGACAGCGCCGAAGCTACGAAGCGACCAGCAGACGAGAGACGACCGAGCATCAAGCTTCTCGGCCCGGTCACCTTCGAACCGTCGCCGGATCGTTCCACGTTCGTCGTCAGGTTCGTCGGGCGCAGCGACACAATCGAGCCAGCGGGGGAGGCTGGGCCCGCAGGGAGCCTACGCACCCCGTCTCCCTCCATCGACCCCAGAACCGGCACAACCGCTCTCCCTTACCGTGAGGATCTCCGGACCTTCGAGTCGGCTGGCAATGCGCAAACTGAGGCGCCCGCTGCTGCTCGACGCGGCGCAAGCCTCGCGGGCCAGCGTCGATACGAGGATGCGCTCGATTCATACACACAGGCGATTGAACTCGCGGTGAAAACCGGTGACCTCTCGACGCAGGCAGTGGCCCTATCAGGCGTCGGTGCCGTCTTTTCGCAGCTGGGCCAGCACGAAGACGCGCTCCAGTGCCTTGAACGAGCTGTCGAACTTCTTCACGGCCTCAAGGCTGCGAAGAACGCGAGCGAGGCTTAGCAGCCCTCAAGCAGAAGGCGCATGACTGGGGCCCACCCAGCCGCTCCAAGGAACGATCCTCCTTACGTCAAATGGGTGAACTTGGCCCTTCGGTGGTTTGTGGGCACTAGCAAGATCACATACATGTCAGGCACGTAAAACTCCAGCTCAGGTCATGTATTGATCTCGCCACGGTCGGTAAACTGGACGAACGCGATGCCTTCGACGCCGACTGCCGCCACGCCCTGGGCAGGGCCGCGGCCGAGTCCAGCCTGGAACCGGTCCGCAGCGTTATCGAGCAGTGGTGGCGCATCGCCACCGTCACCCGGCACGACCTCTTCCCGGGGTCCTGACCTCGATGCCCGGCATCGGGCCAGGACCGCAGCCCGCATCCTGCTGGAGATCGGCGACGCCAGCAGGTTCAAGTCCTCCGGGCACCTGGCCGCCTACGCCAGCATCGCCCCGGTCACACACCTCTCCGGCTGCAGCATCAAGGGCGAGCACCCGGCCCGCACCGGCAACCGCAAACTCAAACGGGCGTTCTTCCTGGCCGCGTTCGCCGCCCTCTCCGACCCGACCAGTCGCGCCGACTACCAGCGCAAACGCAACGAGGGGAAGAAACACAACGCCGCCCTGATCTGCCTGGCCGACGACGCTGCGACCTCCTGTTCGCCATGCTCCGCAACAGGGCCCACTACAGGCACCCCCTGACCGCATCCCCGCAGGAACAGCCACTTGACAACCCCATAGGGACACCCCCGCAGCGGCATCTCGACTACCACGATGCGCGAGCGGCCCGATGGCCAACGCTCGCGCGAGGTGCTAGGCTTCACTCAAAGCTCTGAGCGAGAGGCATACAGTCGTTAAGACTCGATGCCTCCGCATCAGGGCTTTTTGTCGTCTGTCGAGGGAGGGTCAGTGCCCGACGTCTACGCCGCCAACCCACGCCACAAGCAGCCGTGGCAGCCGGGGGCACGAGGCACGCTGTGCCCTGCCGACGTGGATGGGGTAGCGCTGTTCACCTCTGCAACCGCTGACCCGGCGAAGCCCGGCAAGCGCTACAACACGGATGGGGAACGCGCCTACTGCGCGCACCCGGACACGAAGAATGCTGCTGACCCCGATCAGACGATCACCTGGCACGGGTTCCCCGTCAGTTGGCGCGAGGTGCCCGTCACCGTCCAGCGGCAGTGGGTTGCCGACGGCCGTCTGGTCCGCGTGAAGCTGAAGGGGTGACATGTCTTCCGTCACATGGCGATACCTATCGGGTGATACCGCGACCTTCGCGGTGGAGCTGGCCTTGGTTGCCGATCAATCGGGTGACTGGATGGTTGATGCGGACGAGCGTGCCAGTTGGGGTTCACTTGCTTTGTGGATCAATGGTGTCAACGTCTGCGAGCACACCGTTCAAGGTGAGACCATCCACGCGGCCCACTGGTACCTTCTGCCAATCGCGGAGTGGTTGGTCGAGCACTGGGACGCGCTGCTGCATGAAGAGCGACCGCCACTGGTGGACAGAGGTCTCGACGCCGCTCAAGCCTTCGCAGGTGCCGCGCTCGCGGTGGAGAGCGACTCGCATGCCGTGCTCGATCCGGAGCGGATCCAGGACTGGTACCTGCGTCATGGGCTGCGATCCAGTGCCCCCGGAGCAATTCTTCCCGATCTCTTTATCCGTAGATACGGGGATTGGGTCGAGTTCTCTACCGGTCGCGAACCACTCGCAGGTGAAGATTGGGGAATAACATTCACACAGGCGGTAACCGCGTCACGCCTATCGGTGCAGGCTGTCGCGGACACTCTCGGCGATGTACTGGCCAGTCTCGCTAATGTATTGTTGAAGCGGCACCCCAATCGAAGCCGTATCGAAGCCCTGCGCGACAGCGTCGAAGCTCTTTCAGGCGCCAGCCGCGAAGCGGAGCGTGTGGCATGGCTGTCGGGCGCAGTTGATCTTCTCGATCGCTTCAAGAACCTGTGGACCGAGGTAGTCCGTTCAGTACCCGACGGTGCATCTGCGCTAGCCAGCTTGACGAAGCCCCAGGCACTTTCGACCGGGCTTGCGATCCATTCCACTCCCGCGAGCCTTCTGTTCGGATCGTTGGCACCCGATGTCTCATCCGGTGACGTTGTTGCCATCTACAGGGCATTGCTCGAGCGCCGAGGGACAGCGGGTTCGGCTGCCGACACTTTGCACCAGCACGGCGATGTCATCCGCGCGTCATGGGATCCGATGGGGCTCTCGCCGGGGGAACAAGGCAGCGTCTACGGTCAAGAGGCATGGTCACTGCTCGGCGAGCCCGACGCTGCCAATGTCGACGTGGAAAAGGTGCTTGACTCACTCAACGTCGTGGTCGGACACGTCAGCCTGAGTGATCCGGATGTCCGTGCGGTCAGCATGATCGGAGACGACGATGCGGCTCATATCCTCATCAATGACAGCTATCGGCGAGGAACCGGCCCGGCCGTCAAGCGATTCACGCTCGCGCACGAGCTGGCGCATCTACTCCTAGATCAGGATCGGGCGACGGAGATAGCGGTGGCGAGTGGACCGTGGGCGCCGGTGGATATCGAGCAACGGGCTAATGCCTTCGCTGCAGCTTTCCTCATTCCGCTGCACCTGGTTGACAGGTGGTGGCCCGCTCATCAGGGGCGGATCAGGGTCGATGACCTCAGGGTAATGGCTAACGAGCTCGGCGTCAGCATATCCGCAATGGTTAGTCGATTGCAGAATTCCAGTCGACTGTCCACGTTTGAGGCGGATGTGCTCAGGGCAGAGATGCTCGACCGCGCGTCGTAGGGGGCGGTCCTTGGACGACGGTAAGCGCTGCCTGTCTCGGCCGAGGCCGACTTCCTTACGGCCTCGGCGCGAAGCGACCACAACCGCATCCCCACTGCTACGGCTATCTAGTGCTGCATCTCGGACGTCGACCCGCTAATCGGCCCGGTTGGCTGACAGGCCAGGCTGGTCCTCCCATGTCGAGCGGGAGGTGGTCGTGGGCCGTCGTCCGGAGGTATTCGTCCGGCCGTTGTCCATGGAGGAGGGCCTGTCGGGTGTCAGAACTCTGCACTGGGATGCTGAGTTGCGACGATCGCGCACGTTGGACCTCCCGGGCATGATCGTGAGGTGTGGCGTTACGACTGCTGTACCTGATCTTCGTCCGGCTCGGGAACTGGCTGGTCCTGCTTGGCCGGTCCTCCGCGGCCAAGGACGTCGAACTGCTGGTACTGCGGCACGAGGTCGCCGTGCTGCGACGAACCAACTCCCACCCACGGTTGGACTGGACCGATCGAGCTGTGCTCGCCGCACTGGTTCGCCGACTCCCCTACCGGCTGCGCGAGCACCGGTTGGTGACACCGGGAACCATCCTGCGATGGCACCGGCGCCTGGTCGCGAAGAAGTGGACCTACCCGAACCGGACCGGGCGACCGCCGCTCGACGACACCACCGTGGCGTTGATCGAACGGATGGCCCGGGAGAACGCGGGCTGGGGCTACCGCCGAATCCAGGGTGAGCTGCTCAAGCTCGGCCACCGCATAGCCGCCTCAACCGTCCGCCGCGTGCTCAAGCGCCGCCGGGTACCGTCCGCGCGCCAGCGTGACACCGACCCCTCCTGGCGACAGTTCGTCCGCACCCAGGCCGCAAGCATGCTGGCCTGTGACTTCTTCCACGTCGACTGCGCCCTGACGCTCAAACGGGTCTATGTGTTCTTCGTGATGGAGGTCGCCACCCGCTACGTGCACATCCTCGGCACCACCACGAATCCGGACGGCCCCTGGACCACGCAGCAAGCCCGCAACCTACTCATGGATCTTCGCGACCGGGCAGACGACTTCCGGTTCCTGGTGCGAGACCGGGCAGGCCAGTTCATCACCTCGGTCGACGCCGTCCTCGCCGACGCCGGCATCGAAGTCGTGAAAATCCCACCGCGATGTCCGCGAGCCAACGCCTACGCCGAACGGTTCGTCGGCACCGTCAGACGTGAAGTCACCGACCGACTGCTCATCCTCAACGAACCGCACCTGAGATCAGTGCTCGACCGGTATGTGACCCACTACAACCACCGCCGACCACACCAAGCCCTCCAACACACACCACCACGGCCGGACCACCCGACCGCAGAGCCCAACCGGACCTCGATACGCCGACGACCAGTCCTCGGCGGCCTGATCAACGAGTACGAACCCACAGCAGCATAAGCACAGTTCGGACCGCGTGGCCGACTATTGGCACCCCACAGGGTTGCCTGGTAGGCAATACTCTCGTGTACCGATGGCGGAACCGACCACGGTGAGCAGGAAGGCGTCAGTCGGGATCGCGTTCACGCTCGGACGCCACGGGTGTCCGCGTCGGGACCGGCAGGACACCGGGCCGCGAAACGATGATCACATCCGTGACGCCGGGCAAACCCGCCAGTGCCCGCCGTGTGACGTCGTGGTGTTCCACCGAGGACGATTCGTCGTAGATGAAGACTATGACGTCCTTGTAGCGGTCGCTTTCCTTCAGGTAGGCAGCCGCATCGATCATCACCTCGTTCTCGATCTTCTTGAAGTCTGAAGCCTTGTACGCGTACTTGACCTCGACGATGACTCCCAGGCTGGGCAGGCCGAAGTCGACGCGGTAGCTGCTGTGGCCAATCTTGGGCAGGGGGTCCTCGTCCACGACGTCGTCGAACACCGATCGGAGCATGATCAGCAGGATGTCCTGGACTTCTCGCTCCGAGCGGATCTCCCATCGAATGGGGTGCTGCAAGCTCTCGCGGTCCCATCGCCACCGCCGCATCGCGGCTTCGAAGCGACGCAACACGGTGCTCACGTGGCTGTGACTCAAGACCAGCTGATCGATGCTCGCGTCGAGCGAGTCATTCGCGGCCCTCAGCAGGAGAGCGGCCCGCAGTACGGATGCGCCTTCGGCGTCGACCCGCAGGGCGGTACCCAGAGTCCGCTTGCGCAGTTCGCGTGCGACGCGCAGCGGATCGCTCAGGGATGCGGTGCCGCGAGCGACCATCCACGACACCATGGCCAGTTCTTCGTCGCGGTGCAGGATGTCGGCCACCCCCAGTGGGTTGGGGCGGCCGGACAACGAGGCGTGGACATGGCGTTGGGTGAGCTCGTGGAGCCTGTCAGCCGGGCGTAGGCGTTGGTTCTCGAGGGTCGCCTGGAGCCATGGACGGAATTCGGGGACCTCCGACTGGACCGCCTCGGCCGCCAGGTACACGCCGAGCAGGATGCCGATGTTGTGGAGGAAGCTGACCCGGTCGCCGGGAAACGGGTTGCGTCGCCTGAGTCGGTCCAAGCCGGACGTCAGCTTCTCTACGACGCGGCCTCGTTCATCGGGGCGGTCGGACAGGCCGTATCCGAGAACCGCAATGGGGCCGGGCTCCTCCAGGCGGTGTTCGTTGTCCGTGAGCCAGGCGCCGCTGAACGGGTCAACGCGCCAGGCGATGTCCGCAGCGTCACGCAGGATGTGCCTGGCCAACAGCCCGTCCAGACTGCCCGGCGAGTTGGCGCTCTCCACACGCCGGCGCAAGGCGTCGAGCTGTCCACCGAGTACCGGCAGGTGCTCGGAGTCGTCGGCACGGTTCACCGGCGTCACAGGAACCACCTGCTCCAGCGGAGCCTGGTGTAGATCATGTCGGAGTTCCAGTTGGTGACCTGCCGTAACTGGCCGAGCAATCCGGCGATGAGGTCGGAGTACCGGATCGTGATCGGCTGGCTGGACGGGTACGGTCGGCGCCAGGACATCGCGGTGAACCGGTACACCTGCCCGGCGAGGTAGTCCAAGTCCTTGAACGTGGACTGGTCGTGCAGCTTGAGCAGCAAGGGCTGTGGCACACCTTGCAGCGGGAGCTTCAGGTCCCGCGGCCCGCTGACCGAGACCAACAGCTCACTGCGGCTGATGCGTATCGCGTGTCCCCGCTCCGGGACGAACTGGCCCTTGATGTGCTTACCCTGCCGGATACCGGCGCTACCTCGGTCGAGCACCGTCCACGGATGCTGGTCGCTGATGTGGAGGAAGGCGAACTCGACTCCGGCGTACTCCTCCGTCAACCGTTCCACGAGTTCCTTCACCGCACGGGTCTCACGGTCCTTCAACGGCTTGAACACGTGGAAGATGAGTCGGATGACGTCCTTCTGCTGCCAGCCGTTGCGGTCCTTGACCTCTTCGATGCAGGAGCGCAGCGCGTGGAGCAACTCCTGCGGGTAGTCCTCGTACGGAGCTTCTCTCGACACGTTGGACACCAGGTAATTGCCGTCCGCGGTGAACACCGTCGTGATGCCGACGAACCGGTCGACCGGGCCCAGGCGATCGCGGCGAACATGCGCGCTGCCGATGCCGAACACGAGTTCCTGCGCCATCGGACGGCGGGGAACCGCGACGACGAACGGAGTGCCGCCGAGCTTGGCGTAGCAAGCCAACGCGGCGGTGTTGAGCAGATGGGCGATGTCGTCGCGCTCGATCTTCTCCACCTGGAATTCCTGGACAGGGATCCCCTGGCTCATGAAGGTGGACTTGGCCACCAGATACGGGCTCGCGTTGCCCGTCAGGTGCTCCTGGTCGGCGCTGGTGATCACCACGGCCAAGTCGGGCCGTTCGTCCCCCGCCGAGGCGTCCCGGCATGCCTGCCGGTATGCAGCGGCGTCGAGCGGGTCGCCGTCGAACGAGGTGAAGACGAGGTCGCAGTCGGTTAACCGGTACTTGCGGACGAACCCCTGGGAGAACGCCTTCGCACCGCGCACGCCGTTGCGAAAGTTGTTCATGAAGCCTTCAACCGCGCCTTGGTATCGCTTCGGTGCGACGACCGCGATGCGGGGGACCTTCGGCGTGAACCCTTCCGAGTCGAACGGCCCGAACTCGTTGAGGCCTGGGTCCGCGAAGCGGTGCTTCTTGTCCCCGCCGAGGTCGAAGACGTAGGTCGGCTCGGGTAGCCGCCAGCGCACCTTCCGGTCCGACGCGCCCGAGAGCTCCACCGGGTTGCCCAGCACGGCTTCGACGCCGTTGGCGATCGTGAGGGGGCACAACTTGATCAGGGCATCGGCGATCTCCTGCGTGCGTGCCAGCCTGCCCTCGCCGCCTATCAGCTTGAAGACCTGGTAGTCCAACGCGTCGGTGATGCGCTCGGTGCCGCCGCCGGCGAGGGCTTCGAGCACGGCGAGGAAGTTCTCCCGCCGCGGTTCCAACCACGCCTCCCTCCCGTTCACCTCGACCCGGCCGTCCGGAGTGCTGAGCACCACGCGGTCGCCGGTGACGTTCTGGATCACGCCGGCGAGCCTCCGGCGAGAGGCCGGGTCCTCGAACGGCCGTACCGGAACGGCGTCGGGCACCGTCATGGCGTACTTGCCCACTACTCGCACGCCGAGCTGCGCCAGACCGGCAACGGGCACTTCGATCTCACGCCGGGTCCCGAGGCCCACAATGACGCCCGGATAGCCGTTCGGCCCGGAGCGACGCACGTCGAGCCGGTACTCCGGATAGACGTGCAACCCTTCGATAGCCGCCCGCCCCTTCAACGCCTGCTCCATCAGATCGCGGCCAGGGAGCCTGGACACGAAGGTGAGTGGGTCGAACCTGCGCAGCGGGAAGTTCCAACCTTCGGTGAGTACCCGCGCCAATTGCGCCTGGAGAAGATGACTCACCAGAGGCAGGTCAGACCCCTTCGTGCCGAAGGCGACGGGTTCACCTACATGCTTCACGTCCTGGGTGAGCGGCACGCAGACAACTTGGTCGCGCAGACGGACGACGGTGTGCGTCTTGGCCAGCCGGAGCCGGAGCTCACTCAACTGTTCCGCTGATTCGTAGCGCACCGCGCCAACTTCGAACGTCGTGTCGGTGTACCTCACCGGCAAGAAGTTGGTCACCAGAGCCGAGCCCTGGACGCCACCTTGCTGTCCACCCGGCTGAGGATTCGTAGATCGTGTGTGCAAGTGCGTGCCTATCGCGTGTACCGGACTCCTAGCTGTGGTCGTGCGTCTGGTGCATGCCGGGTTGGCCTGCGTCAGCACGTGGTCGCCGCTCCAACAGCGAGACCACCCGTGCGCCGGTCCGTTGCGCCGTCGGCGCCACCAGTGGCACACCGCTCTCCGGGGTGCGGGAGGTGACGACGCGGAACAGGTCCGAAGGCACGCGGCACTGCTCGATCAGAACTGCCTCGTCGATGCCCTCTTGAGCGAGGAGTTCCACGGCTCGGGGCATGAGGGACGGTTGCTCGATGACGGTCACCAGTCCGGGTTCGTCTCGTCGCCAGCCGCGTGCCGAGATGGTTGTCATCGCGTTGCGGTAGGACACGTCGCTGAGCCGACCCAGCCACCGTGCCCGGTAGAGCAAGGCTTGGATGCTCACGCCCCACTGCTCTTTGAGTCGGGCCAGTGATCGCCAGGCGTTGCCGCCCATAGTGGACGGAAGCAGGTCACGGATCTGTTCGGCGGGCATGAGCAGTTCTGCGGCGAAGCGGTGGGCCTGGTCCTCGACGATCCGGCCGCCGGGCTCGGCGTCCCCATGCATCACGAGGTGTCCCAGCTCGTGTGCGACGTCGAAGCGCTGGCGGTAGTAGTCCCGTTTGATCGGGTTCAGTATTACCACCGGGCGCAGCCGGCTGTCGAACGAGTAGGCGTCCACCGACGCCGCCTGGGGCGGGCTGAACACCACGAGCACCCCGTGGTTTTCCAACAGCCGCACCAGGTGCCCGGCGGGGCCTTCCTCGATCCCCCACTGCTCGCGGACAAGCCGTGCGGCGCGCTCAGGGCCATCTCCGTCGCGGTCGTCGACCGCGACCGGGAGGCACGGCACGTCGGGTTCGGGGAACTCGACGTGCCGTTCCAGGCTGGCCGCGATGTCCACGGCCAACTGCCCGTAGGCGTAGGCCTGGTCGCGGGCCAGCTGACTCGTGGAGCGCAGTGAGCGGAAGTGCGGAGTGGTACTCACGGCTGCGACGTCGTCCGGGCGAATCGCGAAGAAGCCCGGTTCGACCGCCAGGCTCAGCGCCAACTGCGCCACCGTGGCGGCCGTAGGCCGCTTGGCCCCCGACTCCCACCCCGACACTGCGGTGGGGCTCTTCTCGATCAAGGTGGCGAGGTCGCTCTTGCGCAGACCGGCCAGGTGCCTGGCCATCGTCAGGCGGGCACCGTCGAAGAACGCGGCGACCTCCGCCGCCCGGTCAGCGGTGGGGGTACGAGAGCTCACCGCTGACCACGACGGCGATCGTTGCGCCGTTCCTCGGCAGGACGCAGCCGGACAGGTGCGTCGGGCGTGGTGGTCGGTCCGGTCGGCAACGGCGTGTCGTCGATACGACGTCCACCGGTCGCGGGCGGGACAACGAGCAGGTCCTGGTACCAGTACCAGGCCTGACCGCCGCCGGTGTTCAACCGAGGACGACCCAGGACGAGTTCCATCTGCTGGCTCAGCGGGTCGAGGGTGTGCCCGACGACGTAGGTCTTGAGGTCAAGGTCCTGCTGTGCCGCCAGCAGGAATTCCAGACCGCCGATCTCCTCGTCGTCAAACAGCGACGGCTGCGGCGGTTCGGGGTTGCGCTGGCCGGCCACCCGCTGCTTCGTCGGGCTCTTGCGCGGCCAGGGCAGGGTGTCGAGCTTGCCGTAGTCGCAGGAGGCGAGCAGGAACCGCCGTTCCCCGTGCGCCCAACCGGGGCTGCCGTTCAGGTCCGCACGACGGACCAGACCGGAGTCCAGGCGGGGCATCGAAGCGATGTCTCGCCCGGACAACTGGTCGTACAGCACGTCCAGGTCCGCGTCGTCATTCCCCGAGTGCACCGCGTACCGCTCACAGGCGAACACGCGGTCCAGCCGGTCGCGGAACAGCGTGTACCTCAAGTTGCCCAGCAGCGCCGCGTCGTGGCCGTCAGCCTCGGAGTACTGCTCCAACGACCGGGTGGTCGCAGACAGGTACGCCCACCGCACACCGGCCAGAACCCCGGCGTCACCGAGCTCGGCGATCACTTCCCGCTGTTCCTTCACGGCGCAGAACCTACACCATATCCAGTATTCGGCGTGCTGGAATCAACCGTTCGGCGTGTCGCAGCCAGCTGACAACACTAGCCCGGCGAGAGAGCGCAGGTCAGCCAGCCGGAACGGAGCGCAACGCGCCCACCAGGCCCGCTCCGATCGGATGGTGGACACGAGCAGCCGCGATCGGGCGGCTCCGACACCAAGGCGCTTGCGCAACGTCTCGGCCGAGATCGGACGTCGATACCGTCCCCAGTGATGGACGTCCTTCCTGTCGGGCTCGCTCCAGCAGGCCGTCATCGACAGGGTCGGCGGATCCTTTGGACCCGGTGGTTCGTCCACGGGCAAGTCGGCGATGCCGTCCCGCGACTGCACTGCCAGCGCGCCACAGGTGACGCTCATCGCCTGGAGGAGTCCGGGACCGACTTCCGCCCAGCTGATCAGGAGCAGCGGGCCGGCCACCTCGAACGCAGCCTTGCCGTACTGACCGGCCAGGAGAGGGTCAGACGTTGCCTGCGGGACCACAGGGTGACCAGGTCGACGTCGAAGCAGTAGACCTGCATGTTGGTGATGCCCTTGCTGCGCCCGCGGGGGATGGTGGCGCTGATCTCGCGCCCGTTGTCGGTGGCGTTGACGACCAGGCGGCCGTGTTGCTAGTCGGCGTAGAGGCGTTGGGACAGGCGCTCGAAGAGGACGAAGGCCGGGCGCAGGACCTGCTGGCGTTCGGCCAGGTCACGGGTCAGAGCGGCGGCGAGCCGCTGGCGTTCGAGGCGGAGTTCGCCCAGCTCGGATTCTAGCGCGACCCCCTTGACCCCCAGGACGTCCGGGTAGCCATCTAGTGGCGCGTCTCGGAGGGTTGACCCGGTAATCGATCGGTTGGGCTGATCCGCGAGGCTGGTCCCGCATGTCGAGTGCGGGAGGTGGTTGTGGCTCGTCGTCCGAGCGTGTTCGTGAGGCCGTTGTCGATGGAGGAAGGCCGGAGGATCCAGCGGATCGCCAGGACCGCGAAGGATCCGGTGCGGTTGCGGCGGGCGATCGTGGTGCTGATGTCCGGCCAGGGCCAGGCGGTCCGGGACATCACCTCGTTGATGCAGGTCAGCGAGGACTACGTCCGTGACGTGATCCACGCGTTCAACGAGCGGGGGTTCGCGGCGCTGGACCCAAAATGGAGCGGCGGGCGGAGTCGGACGATCGGTGAGGCGATCCGTGAACGGATCTGCCTGATCGCCCGCACTGCGCCCGCCGACCGGGGCATCACCGCGTTCTCCACCTGGTCGCTCGCGAAGCTGCGCGAGCACCTGCTCGACCGCGGCACCGTGGCCGAGGTCAGC
>NZ_JBSGBG010000084.1:0-15344 GCF_053601135.1 Actinosynnema sp. NPDC004786
AGCCGGCAGGCCCAGCGGGGTAAAGCGTCCCGCCGGGCCTGCCGGCTTCGTCCAGCCTAAGGCACCCGAACCCATGTCAAATCGAGCCTCGGTGGGGTGGCTGCGGGTCCGTTGTGGGTGGGGTGGGGCTGGTTGGGTGGGGTGGATGAGGGTTGGGGTGGCTGGGAGGAGGTGGTCGGGAGGGGCGTCAGTGTGAGTTCTCGGGCTTGGGTTGGGGTAGTGCGCTGCCCAGGCCCAGGCCGATGACGGCGGTCGCCATGACCAGGAGCGCGGTGAACGCGGCACCGCCCGTCAGTGCCGGGCCGAGGGACTCCAGGCCCGTCTGGTCGATCAGCGACCGGCCCACCACGCCGGTCAGGCCGGCAAGCGGGCCGGCGACCAGGCCGGCCAGGAACCACACCATGCCCCGCCCGTCGAGCTGCCGCCACGCGTCCAGCGCGCCCCACAGCAGCCCGATCACGACCACCAGGCCGATCGCGATGTACCGGATGGCCGAAGCGGCCTCGGGGCTGTGGACGCTCACGGCCGAGGTGCCGGTCTGCACCCCGCCGTGGAACAACCCCATCCAGAACCCCCGGACCAGCCACGTGCGCATGCGATCCACCCTAAAGGTGGCCGGCGACCCGGCACAGTGGCCGGGGGCCGGGGGCCGGGGGCCGAAGCCGAAGCCGGGGCCGGGGCCGGGGTTGGGGTTGGGGCCGGGGTTGGGGCCGGGGCCGGGGCGCGGGATCGCGTCGACCGGGCGGTTGCGGTTCTTCTTCGGGTTGCATGGACTGGGGTGGTCGGCGGCGCAGGATTCACTCGATCGAGTGGCGCGGTGAGGGGGGTCGCCGGGCCTTAGGCTGCTGGGCATGCCGCACTCCACGCGCCGCGCCGCCCTGCGTGCCACGCTCCGGGACCGGGAGCTGGACGCGCTGCTGGTCACCAACCTGCTCAACGTCCGCTACCTGACCGGGTTCACCGGGTCGAACGCGGCCCTGCTGGTGCGCGCGGACTCCGATGACGCCTCGGTGTTCTGCACCGACGGCCGCTACCTCACCCAGGCCGCGGCGCAGGTGCCGGACCTGGAGCGGGTCATCGACCGGCCGTGCGACGCGGCGCTGGTGAAGCGGGCCGCGGCGGCGGGGGTCGGCCGGATCGGGTTCGAGAGCGGGCACGTGACCGTGGACGGGCTGGACGCGCTGGTGGACGCGGCCGGTGGCGCGTCGCTGGTCCGGGCGCCCGACCTGGTCGAACGGCTGCGGCTGGTCAAGGACGACGCCGAGGTCGAGGCGTTGCGGATGGCGTGCGCGGCGGCCGACCGGGCGCTGGCGGGGCTCATCGAGCACGGCGGGTTGCGGCCGGGTCGCACCGAGAAGGAGATCGCCCGCGAGCTGGAGAGCCGGATGCTCGACCACGGCGCGGCCGGGCCGTCGTTCGAGTCGATCGTGGCGGCGGGCGCAAACTCGGCGGTGCCGCACCACCGGCCGACCGACGCGGTGGTCCGGGACGGCGACTTCGTGAAGCTCGACTTCGGCGCGCTGGTCGACGGCTACCACTCCGACATGACCCGCACCGTGGTCGTCGGCCGGGCCGCGGACTGGCAGCGGGAGCTGTACGAACTGGTCGCGGCCTCGCAGGCGGCCGGCCGGGCGGCGCTCGGCGTCGGCGCGCGGGTCTCGGACGTGGACGCGGCGGCGCGCGGCGTGATCGAGGAGGCCGGGCACGGCGACGACTTCCTGCACGGCCTCGGGCACGGCGTCGGCCTGCAGATCCACGAGGCTCCAACGCTGTCCAAGGCGGGTGACGGTACACTTCTGCCCGGCATGGCGGTCACCGTCGAGCCCGGTGTGTACCTGGCCGGGAAGGGTGGTGTCCGCATCGAGGACACGCTCGTGGTGCGCGAAGGCGCCCCGGAGCTCCTCACCCTGACCACGAAGGAGCTCGTGGTCATCTGAAAGTCGGATCGCCCGGAATCGGATTCGTCGGCCAAGCCGACGGCAGTCGGAAAGTCGGCTCCGCCGACGGCACCTCACTCACGCAACAGGAGAGCCCACCACCGTGGCCACCACCAACGACCTCAAGAACGGCCTGGTGCTGAACCTCGACGGCCAGCTCTGGACCGTCACCGCGTTCCAGCACGTCAAGCCGGGCAAGGGTGGCGCCTTCGTGCGCACCACGTTGAAGCACGTCCTGTCCGGCAAGGTCGTGGACAAGACCTTCAACGCGGGCACCAAGGTCGAGACGGCCACCGTCGACAAGCGCGGCATGACGTACCTGTACAAGGACGGCGCCGACTTCGTCTTCATGGACGGCGACACGTACGACCAGATCAGCATCCCGGCCGAGACCGTCGGCGACGCGGCGAACTACATGCTGGAGAACCAGGAAGCGGTCGTCGCCATGCACGAGGGCGTCGCGCTCTACGTCGAGCTGCCGACCTCGGTCGAGCTCGTCATCCAGCACACCGACCCGGGCCTGCAGGGCGACCGCTCCACCGGCGGCACCAAGCCCGCCACGCTGGAGACCGGCGCGGAGATCCAGGTCCCGCTGTTCGTCAGCACCGGCGAGAAGATCAAGGTCGACACCCGCGACGGCCGCTACCTCGGCCGAGTGAACGGCTGAGATGGGCGCACGGAGCAAGGCGCGCAAACGCGCGGTCGACGTCCTCTACGAGGCCGACCTGCGGGGTTCCGACCCGGTGACGCTGCTCGCCGACCGGGTCGGCTCCGCGGACGTGCCGCCGGTGAACGACTACACGATCACCCTCGTGGAAGGCGTCACGGCGCATCGCGCGCGCATCGACGACCTGATCTCCGAGCACTCGGAGGGCTGGACGTTGCAGCGCATGCCGGCGGTCGACCGCGCGGTGCTGCGGATCGGCCTCTACGAGCTGCTGTGGGCGGCGGACGTGCCGGACGCGGTCGCGATCGACGAGGCCGTGGAGCTGGCCAAGGGCCTGTCCACGGACGACTCGCCGCGGTTCGTCAACGGCGTGCTCGGCCGGATCGCGGTCATCGCCGACCAGCTCCGGGCCGTGCTGTAGCGCACACCGTGCGCTGGCGCACAACCAGACGACGCGCCCGCGGGCGCAGGCCGGAGGGCCACCCGGTGCGACCGCCGGGTGGCCCTTCCCGCGTGCTCAGTCCTCCTTGGCCGGACGGGCCTCGGGGGGCAGCACGCCCCAGTCGATGAGCTGCTCGGTCAGCTCGCCGGGCGTCATGTCGTAGATGATCGCCAGGGAGCGCAGGTCCTCGGTCCGGATGGACAGCACCTTGCCGTTGTAGTCACCGCGCTGGCTCTGGATGGTGGCCGCGTACCGCGCGAGCGGTCCGACCTTCTCCGCCGGCAGCTGCTGCAGCCGCTCCAGGTTGATGACGATCTTCGTGGCGGGTTCCGCACCGGACGGCACCCGACCCTCCGGCAGCAGCTCGGCCACCGGGACGCCGTAGAAGTCGGCCAGCTCGGCGAGCTTCTGCACGGTCACGGCGCGGTCGCCGCGCTCGTACGAGCCGACGACCACGGCCTTCCAGCGACCGCCGGACTTCTGCTCGACGCCGTGCAAAGACAAGCCCTGCTGCTGGCGGATCGCGCGGAGCTTTGCCCCCAGCGCCTTGGCGTAGTCGCCCATGTGGCGGTTCTCCGTTCATTCGCCCCGTCAGCCGGTAGGGGACTGCCGCGGGGAGGCTTAGATCAATACGCAGAGTAATGATTGCTCTCCGTGGTCACCAGGTCAAGCTGATCTCGATAGGACAGGTGGGCGAGACCACGCACACCACCCGGAAGATTGACCGCGCTCGCCTGATACGGTGCTGGTCAGCCCGGTCGCAGCCGGGTGTCCGACGTCCTTTAAGGACCCGTCCAGCGAGGCGGGGAAGGAGGTCCAACCGTGGCGCCACGTCAACGTGGCGCGACGGACCCGGCCGGGGAGCGCGAGCTTCTCTCGGCCGGCGACGTCGCGCGCACCGTCGCCCGAATGGCCCATCAGATCATCGAGAAGACCGCTCTTGATGCACCGAGCGCACCCGCAGTAGTCCTGATGGGGATCCCGAGCCGAGGCGCGCCGCTGGCCCGCCGGCTGGCCGTCCGCATCGCCGAGTTCTCCGGCGTCGAGGTGCCCACCGGCACCCTGGACGTGACCCTCTACCGGGACGACCTGCGCCGCGGCCCCACCCGGCCGCTGGAGGCGACGAAGCTGCCCGAGGGCGGGGTGGACGACAAGCTCGTCGTCCTGGTGGACGACGTGCTGTTCTCCGGCCGCACGATCCGCGCCGCGCTCGACGCGCTGCGGGACCACGGCCGCCCGCGCGCCGTGCAGCTCGCCGTCCTGGTCGACCGGGGCCACCGCGAGCTGCCGATCCGCGCGGACTACGTGGGCAAGAACGTGCCCACGGCCCGCACCGAGGAGGTCCACGTGCTCCTGGAGGAGTTCGACCGGCGCGACGGGGTGGTGCTGCGGTGAAGCACCTGCTCACCACCGAGGGCATCGACCCGGCGCAGGCGACCGCCATCCTGGACACCGCGGCGAGCCTCAAGCAGGCCCTCGAAGGCCGTGAGGTGCGCAAACTGCCCACGTTGCGCGGCCGCACGGTCATCACGATGTTCTACGAGAACTCCACCCGCACCCGCGTGAGCTTCGAGATCGCGGGCAAGTGGATGAGCGCGGACGTGGTGAACGTCTCGTCGTCGGGCTCCAGCGTCGGCAAGGGCGAGTCGCTGCGCGACACCGCGCTGACCCTGGCCGCGGCGGGCGCGGACTGCGTCGTCGTGCGGCACCCGGCGTCCGGCGCGGCGCACCGGCTGGCGGGCTGGCTGCGCGAGGCGGGCACGTCGGTCGTCAACGCGGGCGACGGCATGCACGAGCACCCCACCCAGGCCCTGCTCGACGCGGCCACCCTGCGGGAACGCCTCGGCGACCTGCGGGACCGCCGCATCGCCATCGTCGGCGACGTGCTGCACAGCCGGGTCGCCCGGTCGAACGTGCACCTGCTCACCGCGCTCGGCGCGGAGGTGACGCTCGTCGCACCGCCGACGCTGCTGCCGACCGGGGTGGAGAGCTGGCCGGTGACCCTCTCGCACGACCTGGACGCCGAGCTGCCCGGTCTCGACGCGGTCATGTTGCTGCGGGTCCAGGCCGAGCGGATGCACGGCGCTTTCTTCCCGTCGGCCCGTGAGTACTCGATCGCCTACGGCCTGAGCGAGCGGCGGCTGGGGCTGCTGCCCGAGCACGCCGTCGTGCTGCACCCCGGTCCGATGCTGCGCGGCATGGAGATCGCCTCGGCGGTCGCCGACTCGCCCCGCGCCGCGATCACCGACCAGGTGCGCAACGGCGTGCACGTGCGCATGGCCGTCCTGTACCACCTGCTCGCCCATGAAGAGGAGACTTCGTGAAACCCTTGATCCTCAAGGGAGTACGACCGTACGGCGAGGGCGACCCGGTAGACGTGCTGCTCCGCGACGGCGTGATCGCCGCCATCGGGTCCGTGGCCGAGGAGGGCGCGGACGTCCTGGACGGCGGCGGCGCGGTCCTGCTGCCCGGCTTCGTCGACCTGCACACCCACCTGCGCGAACCCGGCCGCGAGGACACCGAGACCATCGCCACCGGCTCGGCCGCCGCCGCGCTGGGCGGCTACACGGCGGTCTTCGCCATGGCCAACACCGACCCGGTCGCCGACAACGAGGTCGTCGTCCGGCACGTCGCCCGCCGCGGCCGCGAGGTCGGCCTGGTGGACGTGCACCCGGTCGGCGCGGTCACCGTGGGCCTGGAGGGCGTGAAGCTCGCCGAGCTGGGCACCATGGCCAAGGCGGGCGTCCGGGTGTTCTCCGACGACGGCCACTGCGTGCACGACCCGCTGATCATGCGGCGCGCCCTGGAGTACAGCAAGGCGCTGGACGTGGTCGTCGCGCAGCACGCGGAGGAGCCCCGGCTGACCGTGGGCGCGCAGGCGCACGAGGGCGAGCAGGCGTCCCGCCTGGGCCTGCAGGGCTGGCCCGCCGCCGCCGAGGAGTCGATCGTGGCGCGCGACTGCCTGCTGGCGCGGCACGCCGGCGCCCGGCTGCACGTGTGCCACGTGTCCACCACCGGCGCCGCCGACGTGCTCAGGTGGGCCAAGGCCCGCGGCACGCGGGTCTCCGCCGAGGTCACGCCGCACCACCTGCTGCTGACCGACGAGCGGCTGGCCACCTACGACCCGGTGAACAAGGTCAACCCGCCGCTGCGCACCGCGGCCGACGTGGAGGTGCTGCGCCGGGCGCTGGCCGAGGGCGTCATCGACTGCGTGGCCACCGACCACGCGCCGCACGCCGCGCAGGACAAGGACTGCGAGTGGTCCGCGGCCCGGCCAGGCATGCTCGGCCTGCAGACCGCGCTGTCGATCGTGGTCGAGACCATGGTCCGGACCGGCCTGCTGGACTGGCGCGGCGTGGCGCGGGTGATGAGCGAGCGGCCCGCCGAGATCGCGGGCCTGCCCGACCAGGGCCGGCCGATCGAGGTCGGCGAGCCCGCCACCCTGACCCTGGTCGACCCCGACGCCACCTGGACGGTGCGCGGCGCGGAGTTCGCGAGCATCGCGGCCAACACGCCGTTCGAGGGCATGGAGCTGCCCGCCGCGGTGGTCGCGACCGTGCTGCGCGGGCGGGTCACCGCGGCCGGCGGAAGGATCACCTCATGACCCGCGTGCTGCTGTCCCTGGCCGTGCTGGCGATCTTCCTGCTCTGCCTGTACGGCATGTGGCACGGCTGGCGGCGGCGCGCCCGCCGCCAGGCCGAGGTGCTCCCGGAGTTCCCGCAGCCGCCCGCCGACACCGGCGCGACGATGCTGGAGACGACCGGCGTGTACGTCGGCACCACGATCGGCGACGACTGGCAGGACCGGGTCGCGGTCGGCGACATCGGCCACCGCGCGGAGGCGACCCTCCGGCTCACCGAGCAGGGCGTGCTGGTGGAGCGCACGGGCGCGAGCGCCCTGTGGATCCCGGCGGAGCGGGTGCGCGGCGCCCGGACGGCCCGCGGCCTCGCGGGCAAGGTGATGACGGCGGACGGCCTGCTGGTCGTGCGCTGGGACCTCGGCGACCGGGTGTTCGACACCGGGTTCCGGGGCGACGACAAGGACGTGTACGAGCAGTGGGTGCAGGCGCTGGGAGGCACCGCATGAACAACCCGGTCAAGACCGACGCGGCACTGGTGCTGGAGGACGGCCGCGTGTTCCGCGGCGAGTCCTACGGCGCGGTGGGCGCGAGCCTGGGCGAGGTGGTGTTCTCCACCGGCATGACCGGCTACCAGGAGACGCTGACCGACCCGTCCTACCACCGCCAGATCGTGGTGCAGACCGCGCCGCAGATCGGCAACACCGGCTGGAACGACGAGGACGACGAGTCGGGCCGCATCTGGGTCGCCGGGTACGTGGTGCGCGACCCGGCGCGCGTGCCGTCGAACTGGCGGTCCACCCGCGGCCTGGACGACGAGCTGGTCCGGCAGGGCGTCGTCGGCATCTCCGGCATCGACACCCGGATGCTGACCCGCCACCTGCGCGAGCAGGGCGCGATGCGGGCCGGCGTGTTCTCCGGCGACGAGCTGGGCACCGCCGAGGAGATGCTGGAACGCGTGCGCAGCGCGCCGCCCATGAAGGGCGCCGACCTCGCCGGGGACGTCACCACGCCGCGGCCCTACGTGGTCGAGGCCGTCGGCGAGCGCCGCTTCACGGTGGCCGCGCTGGACCTGGGCATCAAGTCCAACACGCCCCGGATGATGGCCGCCCGCGGCATCGAGGTGCACGTGCTGCCGCTGACCTCCACCGTGGACGACCTGGTGGCGGTCAAGCCCGACGGCGTGTTCCTGTCCAACGGGCCGGGCGACCCGGCCACCCAGGCGCACGCGGTCGAGCTGACCCGGGGCGTGCTGGACCGGCGCATCCCGCTGTTCGGCATCTGCTTCGGCAACCAGATCCTGGGCCGCGCGCTGGGCCGCGACACCTACAAGCTGCGCTACGGCCACCGGGGCATCAACATCCCGGTGATCGACGTGGCGACCGGCAAGGTCGCCATCACCGCGCAGAACCACGGGTTCGCGCTGGAGGGCGAGCCGGGCGAGGAGTTCACCTCCGACTTCGGCCGCGTGCTGCTGAGCCACTACTGCCCCAACGACGGCACCGTCGAGGGCGTGCGGGCGCTGGACGTGCCCGCGTTCAGCGTGCAGTACCACCCGGAAGCGGCGGCCGGACCGCACGACGCCGCACCGCTGTTCGACGAGTTCGTGACCATGATGGGCGAGGGCCGCTGATGCCGAAGAGGACTGATCTCAAGCACGTGCTCGTCATCGGCTCCGGGCCGATCGTCATCGGCCAGGCCTGCGAGTTCGACTACTCCGGCACCCAGGCGTGCCGGGTGCTGCGCGAGGAGGGCCTGCGCGTCTCGCTGGTCAACTCCAACCCGGCGACGATCATGACCGACCCGGAGTTCGCCGACGCCACCTACGTCGAGCCGATCACCCCGGAGTTCGTGGAGAAGGTCATCGCGGCCGAGCGGCCGGACGCCATCCTGGCCACCCTGGGCGGCCAGACCGCGCTGAACACCGCCATCGCCCTGCACGAGCGGGGCGTGCTGGAGAAGTACGACGTCGAGCTGATCGGCGCGGACATCGACGCCATCCAGCGCGGCGAGGACCGGCAGATCTTCAAGGACCTGGTCCGCAAGATCGGCGCGGACGTGCCGCGCAGCGCCGTCTGCAAGAGCATGGACGACGTCCGCGCGACCGTGGCCGAGCTGGGCCTGCCGGTCGTCATCCGCCCGTCGTTCACCATGGGCGGCCTCGGCTCCGGCATGGCGCACACCCCCGAGGAGCTGGAGCGGCTGGCCGCGAGCGGCCTGGCCGAGTCCCCGGTCACCGAGGTGCTCATCGAGGAGAGCGTGCTCGGCTGGAAGGAGTACGAGCTGGAGCTGATGCGCGACCGCAACGACAACGTGGTGGTCGTCTGCTCCATCGAGAACATCGACCCGATGGGCGTGCACACCGGCGACTCGGTGACCGTGGCCCCGGCGATGACGCTCACCGACCGCGAGTTCCAGCACATGCGCGACGTCGGCATCGCCGTCATCCGCGAGGTCGGGGTGGACACCGGCGGCTGCAACATCCAGTTCGCCATCCACCCGGAGAACGGCCGCATGGTCGTCATCGAAATGAACCCGCGCGTGTCGCGGTCGTCGGCGCTGGCGTCGAAAGCGACCGGTTTCCCGATCGCCAAGATCGCCGCGAAACTCGCCATCGGCTACACCCTGGACGAGATCCGCAACGACATCACCGGGGAAACGCCCGCGAGTTTCGAGCCGACGCTCGACTACGTCGTGGTGAAGGTGCCGCGGTTCGCGTTCGAGAAGTTCCCCGGCGCCGACCGCACCCTGACCACCACCATGAAGTCGGTCGGCGAGGCCATGGCCATCGGCCGCAGCTTCATCGAGGCCATGGGCAAGGCGCTGCGCTCCATGGAGACCAAGGCCGGCGGCTTCTGGACCACGCCCGACCCGGACGAGACGCTGGAGTCCACCCTGGACGCCCTGCGCACCGGGCACGACGGCCGGCTGTACACGGTGGACCGCGCGCTGCGCCTGGGCGCCACGGTCGAGCAGGTGCGCGAGGCGTCGCGGATCGACCCGTGGTTCATCGAGCAGTTCGCCTGGCTGGTCGACCTGCGGCGGGAGATCGAGACCGCGCCGGTGCTGGACGAGCGGCTGCTGCGCAAGGCCAAGCGCGCGGGCCTGTCCGACCGGCAGGTCGCGGCGCTGCGCCCGGAGCTGGCCGGCGAGGACGGCGTCCGCGCCCTGCGGCACCGCCTCGGCGTGCGGCCGGTGTTCAAGACGGTCGACACCTGCGCCGCCGAGTTCGCCGCCCGCACGCCCTACCACTACTCGGCCTACGAGCTGGACCCCGACGCCGAGAGCGAGGTCACCGAGCAGCGGGAGAAGCCCAAGGTGCTGATCCTGGGCTCCGGGCCGAACCGGATCGGGCAGGGCATCGAGTTCGACTACTCGTGCGTGCACGCGGCCATGGCGCTGCGGGCCGCCGGGTACGAGACCGTGATGGTCAACTGCAACCCGGAGACCGTCTCCACCGACTACGACACGTCGGACCGGCTCTACTTCGAGCCGCTGACGTTCGAGGACGTGCTGGAGGTGTTCCACTCCGAGCAGCGCTCCGGCACGGTCGTGGGCGTGATCGTGCAGCTCGGCGGCCAGACGCCGCTGGGCCTCGCGCGCCGGCTCGCCGACGCGGGCGTGCCCGTCGTCGGCACCCCGCCGCACGCCATCCACCTCGCCGAGGAGCGCGGCGCGTTCGGCCAGGTTCTCGCCGAGGCCGGGCTGCCCGCCCCGAAGTACGGCATGGCCACCTCGTTCGCGCAGGCCAAGGCCATCGCCGACGAGATCGGCTACCCGGTGCTGGTGCGGCCGTCGTACGTGCTCGGCGGGCGCGGCATGGAGATCGTCTACGACGAGGAGACCCTGCGCAGCTACATCCAGCGCGCCACCGAGGTCAGCCCGGAGCACCCGGTGCTGGTCGACCGGTTCCTCGACGACGCGATCGAGATCGACGTAGACGCCCTCTACGACGGCAACGAGGTGTTCATCGGCGGCGTGATGGAGCACATCGAGGAGGCCGGCGTGCACTCCGGCGACTCGGCGTGCGCCCTGCCCCCGATCACGCTGGGCGAGTCCGACATCGACGCGGTCCGGCGCTCCACGCTGGCCATCGCCGAGGGCATCGGCGTGCGCGGCCTGCTCAACGTGCAGTACGCGCTGAAGGACGACGTGCTGTACGTCCTGGAGGCCAACCCGCGCGCCTCGCGCACCGTCCCGTTCGTCTCCAAGGCCACGGCGGTGCCGCTGGCCAAGGCCGCCGCGCGGATCATGCTCGGGGCGACCGTGGCCCAGCTGCGGGCCGAGGGGATGCTGCCCGCGGCGGGCGACGGCGCGAAGCTGCCGCCGCACGCCCCGGTCGCGGTCAAGGAGGCCGTGCTGCCGTTCCACCGGTTCCGCACGCCGGAGGGCAAGGGCGTCGACTCGCTGCTCGGGCCGGAGATGAAGTCGACCGGCGAGGTCATGGGCATCGACGTGTCGTTCGGCATGGCCTACGCCAAGTCCCAGACCGCCTCCTACGGCTCCCTGCCCACGTCGGGCCGGGTGTTCGTGTCGGTGGCCAACCGGGACAAGCGGGCCATGATCTTCCCGGTCAAGCGGCTCGCCGACCTGGGCTTCGAGGTGCTGGCCACCGCGGGCACGGCCGAGGTGCTGCGCCGCAACGGCATCCCGTGCACGATCGTGCGCAAGCACTTCGAGGGGGCCGACAACATCGTCGACGCCATCCTCGACGGCACCGTGGACATGATCATCAACACCCCGTACGGCAACCACGGCCCGCGCGTGGACGGCTACGAGATCCGCACCGCGGCCGTGGCCAGGGACATCCCCTGCGTGACCACGATCCAGGGCGCGGCGGCGGCCGTGCACGGCATCGAGGCGGCCATCCGCGGCGACATCGGCGTGCGGCCCCTCCAGGCGCTCCAGGCGGCCCTGCGGGGCGACGCGTGAGCGCCGCCGGGGGCGCGCGGTTCGGGGCGCGGATGGCGAAGGCGGTGGCCGAGCACGGGCCGCTGTGCGTGGGCATCGACCCGCACCCCGGCCTGCTGGCGTCCTGGGGGCTCCCCCGGGACGCCGCCGGGCTGGAGCGGTTCGCCCTGACCTGCGTGGAGGCGTTCGGCGGCCGGGTGGCGCTGGTGAAGCCGCAGGCGGCGTTCTTCGAGGCGCACGGCTCGCGGGGCGTGGCGGTCCTGGAGCGGGTCATCGCGGACCTGCGCGACAGCGGCACGCTCGTCCTGGTCGACGCCAAGCGCGGCGACATCGGCTCCACCATGGCCGCGTACGCCGCGGCCTACCTCACCGAGGGCTCGCCGCTGGCCGGCGACGCGGTCACCGCGTCGCCGTACCTCGGCTTCGGGTCGCTCGACCCGGCGCTGGAGGCGGCCTCCGCGAGCGGTCGCGGACTATTCGTGCTCGCGTTGACTTCGAATCCGGAAGGGGCCTCCGTGCAGCGCGCGGTGGGCCCCGACGGGCGCTCGGTCGCGCAGTCCGTCGTCGACGCCGCGGCCGCCGCGAACGCGGGCGCGGAACCGTTCGGCGACGTCGGCCTGGTGGTCGGCGCGACCGTCGGCGACCTCGGCGTGGACCTCTCCGACCTGCGCGGATACGTCCTGGCGCCGGGTTTCGGGGCGCAGGGCGCGACGGTCGCGGACCTGCGCGCGCTGTTCGGCGAGGACCTGCGCGGAGTGCTCCCGACGTCCTCCCGGGACGTGCTCAGGCACGGCCCGGAGACCGCATCGTTGCGGTCTGCGGTGGACGCCGTGCGGCGCTCGCTGGAGATGTGATCACGATCAAATCGCGACACGCTTCGCGTGGTCCGCTCACCTGCGCAAACGCTGCCTGGTACGGTCCTGGCCACCGGCGGGTCCATCACCCATCGAGCGCATACCACACACGGCGTGCGCAGGGCGTTACCGGTGGCGGTGATGGACCTGTTGGAGGGTGTTGGTACTACTACCACCCGCCGCAACCACTCCAGCGCTGAAAGATTCACCTGACTGGGACCCACGTTGTACCCAGGCAATTGCGCTCGGTACGGTCGCGGCACCGATCCAGAATTGAAATTCCCACACCACGGAGGAAATCGTGGCCCTTCCCCAGCTTACCGAGGAGCAGCGGGCCGCAGCGCTGGAGAAGGCTGCTGCCGCTCGTCGCGCTCGGGCTGAGCTCAAGGAGCGCCTCAAGCGTGGCGGCACGACCCTGACGGACGTGCTGAAGGCCGCCGAGAGCGACGAGGTCCTTGGCAAGATGAAGGTGTCCGCGCTGCTCGAGGCGCTTCCGGGCGTCGGCAAGGTGCGTGCGCAGCAGATCATGGAGCGCTTGGAGATCGCTCCGTCCCGTCGGCTGCGCGGCCTGGGTGAGCGGCAGCGCAAGGCGCTGCTCACCGAGTTCAGCGGCGAGTGAGTGATGGCACCGGGGTGGGGTCGGGCGTCCGCGCCCGACCCCGCCTCACCGTTCTGTCCGGGCCCTCCGGCGTCGGCAAGTCCAGCGTGCTGGCCGAGCTGCGCCGGATGGAGCCGGAGATCCACTTCAGCGTCTCGGTGACCACGCGGAAGCCGAGGCCGGGCGAGGTCGACGGGGTGCACTACCACTTCGTCGACGTCGCCGAGTTCCGCGAGATGGTCGCCAACGGCGAGCTGCTGGAGCACGCCGAGTTCGCGGGCAACTGCTACGGCACCCCCAAGGCCCCGGTGCTGCGGGCCCTGGCGGCCGGCACGCCGTCCCTGCTGGAGATCGAGCTGCAGGGCGCGCGGCAGGTCCGGGTCGCGATGCCGGAGGCCCAGCTGGTCATGCTGGCCCCGCCGTCCTGGGAGGACCTGGTCGGCCGGCTGACCGGTCGCGGCACCGAGGACCCCGCCGTCGTGGCCCGCCGGCTCGAGATCGCCCGGGAGGAGCTGGCGGCCGAACCGGAGTTCGACGAGGTCGTGGTGAACGACGACGTGAAGTCCGCCGCCGCGAGCTTGCTAAACTTGGTGGTCGGCCCGGTGCCCGGCGCGTGAGCGAGTGCCGAGCGGCACGGGACGACCCGCAGACCCACCCCTGAACCGCAGGAGCGTTGACGAGTGACCACGCACACCGAGCTGGGCCCGCTCTCGGGCACCCCGGAGGGCATCACCAACCCGCCGATCGACGACCTCCTGGAGCAGGTCAGCTCGAAGTACGCGCTGGTGATCTACGCGGCCAAGCGCGCTCGGCAGATCAACGACTACTACGCGCAGCTCGGTGAGGGCCTGCTCGAGTACGTCGGCCCGCTGGTCGAGCCCGGCCCGCGCGAGAAGCCGCTGTCCATCGCGCTCCGGGAGATCCACGCGGGCCTCCTCGAGCACACCGAGGGCGAGTGACCGAGACCGCCGACGCCCCCGACCGCCCCAGGGTCGTCCTGGGCGTGGGCGGGGGCATCGCCGCGTACAAGGCGTGCGAGGTGCTGCGCCGGCTCACCGAGTCCGGTCACTCCGTGCGCGTCGTGCCCACCGAGGGCGCGCTGAAGTTCGTCGGCGCGGCCACGTTCGAGGCGCTGTCGGGGCAGCCCGTGCAGGCCGGCGTGTTCGAGGACGTCCCGTCCGTGCCGCACGTCAAGCTGGGGCAGAACGCCGACCTGGTCGTCGTCGCCCCCGCGACGGCGAACCTGATCGCCAAGGCCGCCCACGGCCTGGCCGACGACCTGCTCACCAACACGCTGCTGACCGCGCGCTGCCCGGTCCTGCTCGTGCCGGCCATGCACACCGAGATGTGGGAGCACCCGGCGACGCGGGCCAACGTGGCGCTGCTGCGCTCGCGCGGCGTGGTCGTGGCCGAGCCCGCGAGCGGCAGGCTGACCGGCAAGGACACCGGCAAGGGCCGGCTGCCCGAGCCCGCCGAGATCGTCGACCTGGCCCGGTTGCTGCTGGCGCGCCGCGACGCGCTGCCGCGCGACCTGGAAGGCGTGCACGTCGCCGTGTCGGCGGGCGGCACGCGCGAGCCGCTGGACCCGGTGCGCTTCCTGGGCAACCGCTCGTCCGGCCGGCAGGGCTACGCGCTGGCCAGGGTCGCCGCCCAGCGCGGCGCGCGGGTGACGCTGGTCGCCGCGCACACCGCCGACCTCGCCGCGCCCGCCGGGGTGGACGTCGTGCGCGTGGGCTCGGCGCTGGAGCTGCGCGACGCGATGCACGCCGTCGCCGAGACGGCCGACGTCCTGGTGATGGCCGCCGCCGTCGCCGACTTCCGGCCCGTGGACCGGGTCGAGCACAAGATCAAGAAGACGGACCGCGACCCGGACCCCGTCGCGCTCACCCGCAACCCCGACATCCTGGCCGAACTGGTCGCCGCGCGGCGGCCGGGGCAGGTGGTCGTGGGCTTCGCGGCCGAGACCGGCGACGGCGAGACCGGCGTGCTGGAGTACGGCCGCGCGAAGCTCAAGCGCAAGGGCTGCGACTGGCTCGTGGTGAACGCCGTCGGTGACGGCCGCGCGTTCGAGGTCGAGGACAACGCCGGCTGGCTGCTGTCCGCCGACGGGGCCGAACGTCCCATCCCGCACGGTTCGAAGTCCCACCTGGCGTCCGCATTGTGGGACGCGGTGGCACCGACGGTCGAACGGTGACTCCTCGCCCCGCTGCGCTCAGTAAGCTTGGCGGCATTCTTGGATCGACAGTTAGGGAGCGTCGTGGGCCAGCACAGCAGCAGGCTGTTCACCAGTGAGTCGGTGACCGAGGGGCACCCGGACAAGATCTGCGACGCGATCAGCGATTCGATCCTGGATGCGTT
>NZ_JBSGBG010000085.1:0-14194 GCF_053601135.1 Actinosynnema sp. NPDC004786
TCCGACAGCCCGTACCCCTCCACCTTCGCCAGGAACTTGTCGTACATCCCGGCGAAGACGTACTTCCCCCACGTGGCGTCGTACGCCTTCTTCAGCAGGTTTGCCATGGCCAGCCAGCCCTCCAAGCTGTGAACGAAGCGCGGCTCCCCCAGTGAGGTGCGCGCGTGATCGCGTCCGTCCGGTGGCGCGAACGGAGAAGTCCTCTGTGGTCCGCCGGGTTCCCCGGTCGCGGCGGGGAGTCCCCGTTCGATTCGCTCGTGGTCATCCGGGGTCGATTGCCGGTCGTAGTCTCGTAGTTGAACCCGACTTCAAGTCAACCCCGGCGCCGGCCCCGCCCAGGCGGCCGAGTGCGGGAGCGCGATCACCCCGGTGGAGCAACGCCGGTAACGATCCGAGCGCTTTCCCCCGGGATCCGTTGCGCGCGCGGGCCGTCGCCGGTTCCCATTCCACGGCGTTGCGACGAGCGGTCGACCTGCGTTCACCGCTCCGCCGGGACCAGTCGCGGGTTCCGGGCCACTGTGGACGCCCATGCCGTCCGGTTCGGCAGTGGTGGACGACGCAACCGTGGACATCCGGGGTCCTCATGGCCGTCAGACGGCCTGTTCGACGCGCCCGCACCCGAGGAGGTCCCGTGTCCGAAGCACGCGAGAGTTCGCCCGCCCGCAGCACCACCGTCGCGTTACCGCGAGGCGGTCAACGCGGCGGCGAGGAGGCGGTGTTCCCCGGCCGCAGCCTGCTGCCCGTGACCGCGTCCTGGTGGACGTCGATCCTGGTCGCCGTCGGCGCGTCCCTGATGATCTCCGTCTCGATGGCCGAGATGGCCGCGGAGATCGGCAACGCGTCCGTCTGGGTCTGGATCACCACCGCGATCGTGGGCGCGTTGCAGTGCCTGCTGATCGCCGAGCTGGCGTCGCGGTTCACCGGGCGCGCGGGCGGCACGGCGCAGTTCGCCTACCGCGCCACCGCGAAGGGGTCGCCGACGCTGGGGGCGTTGTCGTCGTGGTCCTACTGGTTCGCCTGGACCCCCGGCATCGCGGTCAACCTCATCCTCGCCGCCACCTACCTGAAGTCGCTGTTCTGGCCCGAGGGCAACGTCATCCTGCTCGCCGTCCTCATCGGCATCGCCCTGTACTTCATCACCGCCCTCGGCCTGCGACTGTCCACCATGGTCAACGCCGCCCTGGCCGTGGTCGCCCTCGCGGTCGTCTCCGTCGTGGTCCTGACCCCGGTGTTCCACCCCGAGACGTTCGACATCGCCCGCGTCCTGCCCACCCAGCTCCCCGAGGACGCGCCCACCGGCGCCTGGGGTGTCGTCGGCGTCGTCCTCAAGTGGGCCTTCATCGCCACCTGGGCCGCCTACGCCGCCGAGATGGCCTCCACCGTCTGCGCGGAGATCAAACAACCCGAACGCCACATGAAGCGCGTCATGTCGATCTCCGCCGTCATCGCCATCGCCGCCTTCACCCTCGTCCCCGTCAGCATGTTCGGCGTCGTCGGCGTCGAAGGGCTCCAGCGCGACCCCTTCACCGTCTTCGCCGAGATCGGCGGCATCACGCTCGGCCCCGCCGGCCGGCACGTCGTCGGGCTCGGCCTCGCCGCCGTCCTCGTCCTGGGCGCCGAGATCTTCATCATCGGCTCCTCCCGCACCATCCACCAGATGGCGCAGGACGGGCACCTGCCCAAGATCTTCGGCAGGATGAACAAGCGCGGCGCGCCGGTCGGCTCGATCATGTTCGACGCGGTGGTGATCATCATCATGCTGGTGGTGTTCGGCACCCAGGTGGTGAGCGTCGTGGCCGCGGCCACCTTCGGCTACCTGATGGTGTTCGTCCTGCTGCCGCTCGCCTACCTGACGCTGCGGCGCTACCGGCGTGACGACGACGGCGGCTTCCGGCTGGGCAGGCCGTTCGTCGGCGTGGCCGTGGGCCTGTTCCTGTTCAACGTGGTCCTGCTGGTGTTCGGCGGTCTCCAGTGGGGCGTCGAGGTCATCGTCGTCGGGTTGGGCGTGACCCTGGCGGTGATCCCGATCTCGTACTTCACCCGCCGGTCGCGCGAACGCGCGGAGGTCGCGGGCTGACCACGTGCGAAAAGGGGGCGCTCCGATCACCCGGGTCGGAGCGCCCCCTCGTCGTCGTCAGCCGGCGATCCGGGCCGGCGGACGCCACACGCCCGGCTCGGGGTTCGGGCAGTTCGCGCTGGGCAGGCTGCCCACCATGGCCGAGAGTTCCTTCTTCAGCGCCTGGAGGCGCTTCATCTCCTGGTCGATCTCCTCCATGCGCTCGCGCAGCAGCACGGCGGCGTCACCGCACGGGCACGTGCCCGTGTCGCGGATCGACAGCAGGTCGTTGATCTCGCGCAGGCGCAGCCCCAGCCGCTGCGCGCCCTGGATGAACCGCAGCCGGTCCACGGCGTCCTCGCCGTACCGCCGGTACCCGGCCCGGCTGCGCGGAGGTTTCGGCAGCAGGCCGACCCGTTCGTAATACCGAATGCTGTCGCTCGGAACCCCGGTGCGCTTCGACAAGCCCGCGACCGTCATTTGCCCAGATTCCATGCCCCCTATCCTACTCCGCCGCACCCGCGCGGACGACGGAACGGCCGGGCCGACCGGCGGTTTCCCATTGTTCGAAACCACCCCGGACCGGTTCCGGAATTCCGACCGAACGGTGGCGGCGCATTGTCGGCGCGCATTGACGTGGCGTGATCGCGGCGAATGCGCGAACTCGCACCCCTTTTCGGAGCATGACGCGGATCACGTGTGACCTTCCGGGCACTGAGCGTGTCCGGACATCACGTGGGGTCACCTATCATGGCCCCATGCCCATCAAGTCCGTGGTCCTGTTCGCGCTGGCCGCGCTCGCCGAGATCGGCGGCACGTGGCTGATCTGGCAGGGTCTGCGGGAGCACCGCGGCCTGCTGTGGCTGGCGGCCGGCGTGGTCGTGCTCGGCTTCTACGGTTTCGTGGCCGCGCTCCAGCCGGACGCGAACTTCGGCCGGGTGCTGGCGGCGTACGGCGGCGTGTTCATCCTCGGCGCGCTGATCTGGGGCGTGGTGGTCGACAAGTTCCGCCCGGACCGCTGGGACCTGATCGGGGTCGGCATCTGCCTGGTCGGCGTCGCGGTGATCATGTACGGGCCCGACCGGTCGGCGACGCGCGCCCAGGGGGCGGAAACGCCGCCGACGGTCGAAACCCTCGCGGACACCTGCTGCCGTTAGAGCCGGACGACCTCCAGGTCGTCGGAGCCCGGCACGTCCTCCTCCCGCACGACGGCCCTCAGCGCGATCTGCCGGCACAGGTCCCGGACGATGTCGCGGACGGTGCTGCCGTCGAACAGCGCCTCGCCGGGCAGGGCGACGGACAGCCCGGTGAGCAGCCGGTCCCGCAGCCGCACCGCCATGAGGGAGTCCAGGCCGAGGTTGGCCAGCCGGGTGTCCGGGAACCGCCCGCGCAGCTCCTCCCGGTCGACGGCGCTCAGGCCGAGCAGCAACGACGTCTCCCGGAGCAGGAGCGCGGTCACCTCGGCCTCCGCGCTCTCCGGGTCGGTGAGCACCAGCTCGCTCACGTCCGGGGCCGCGGCCGGGGTGGGCGCGGCGGTGGCGGTCGCGGCGAGGTCGGCCAGCAGCGTCCGCTTCGCCGCGCCGCCGTTGACCGCGACGTAGCGGTCCCAGTCGACCTTGGCCAGGCCGAGCCGGGTGTGGTCGCCGGTGAGGACGGCCGACAGCGCCGCCGCGCCTTCGGCGTCGCCGATGCCGTGCAGGCCGCCCCGCCGCAGCGCGTCGGCCAGCCCTTCGCGGGCGGCGGCGAGGCCGCCGTCGGACCACGGTCCCCAGTTGACGCTCGTGGCGGGGAGCCCCTGCGCCCGCCGCGCGTCCGCCAGCGCGTCCAGGAACGCATTGGCCAGGACGTAGTTCGCCTGCCCGGCGGAGCCGACGAGCGAGGCGAACGAGGAGAACAGGACGAACAGGTCGAGCGGCTCGTCGCGGGTGAGGCGGTGCAGGTGCCACGCGCCACGCGCCTTGGCGGCCAGCACGTGCTCGTACCGCGCCCAGTCGAGGTCGGTGAACGGGCCGTCGTCGGTGACGCCGGCGGCGTGGACGACACCGCGCAGCGGGGGCATGTCGGCGGCGATCTTCGCCAGGGCGTCGCGCAGGCCGCGCTCGTCGCCGACGTCCGCGCCGAGCAGCACGACCTCCGCCCGTTCGCGGAGTTCGAGCACCCAGTCCGGGTCCGTCGCGGGCCGGTTCCGGCCGAGCAGCGCGACGTGCCGCGCGCCGTGCTCGACCAGGTGGCGGGCGGTGACGCGCCCGAGCGCGCCCCAGCCGCCGGTGACGAGGAACGTCCCGTCCGCGCGGAGGGAGGGCTTCTCACCGGAGGGCTCCGCGGCCCGCAACCGCGCCTGGCGCCACTCGCCGTCGTGCGCCGCGAGCCTGCCGGACCCGCCCAGCCCGACGACGCGGGCGAGCACGTCGGCGGGGTGGGCCGTCCCGTCGTGGTCGACGTGCACGACCGGCAGGTCGGGGTACTCGGCGGTGAGGGAGGCGGCCACCCCGGCGAGCGCCGCGCCGGCCAGGCCCGACCCCGCCGCACGCCGGGCGCACAGCGCGATCGTCACGCGCCGGCCGGCCAGGTCCGCCAGGAGCCGGCGCAGCGGCAGCACCACGTCGCGCGCGGCCTCCTCGAAGCCGGCCAGGTCGTCACCGGCCGCTTCCGCGCCGACGACGACGATCCCGGCCAGGTCGTCCGCCGGCTCCTGGCCGCGGTACCCGGTCGTCCGGATCCCCCTGTCCCGCAGGCGTTCCCGCCATTCGCGCGTGACGTCCTCGGCCCCGACCAGCAGCCACTCGCCGCCGACCGCGGGCACCGCCGGCGCGTCCGCCCGCACCCAGTCCACCGCGTACCGCAGCAGGGGCGGTTCGGCCGCCGGCAAGGGTCGCAGCGTCACCCCGTGCAGCTCCGCGAGGACGACACCCCCGGCATCGGTCAGCCGCACGTCCACGACGTGCTCGCCACCGTCCCGCGTCCCGCGCGACCGGACGTGCGACCACAGGTCGCCGGGCGCCGTCCCGCGCACCACGACCCGCTCCACCGCCACCGGCACGAGCGGCCCGGACAGCTCCGGCACCACCGCGGCGGCCACGTGCAGGCACGCGTCGAGCACCACGGGGTGCAGCGTGTACCAGGCGTCCTCGGCGGATCGAGCCTCGACGGCGACCCTGCCGACCGCCTCGCCCCGCCCGGCCCACAACTCCCGCACGCCGCGGAACGCGGGCCCGTACACCATGCCGGCGCGGGCGAACCGCGCGTACAGGGCCTCGACGTCCTGCGGCCGCAACCCGGCGACCGCCTCCGCCGCCGGCCGCCCGGGTTCGGGCTCCGGCGCACCGCGCCGCACGGCGGCGGCCTGCGCCCGGCGGGTCCACCGGTCGCCGTCGCCGTCCCGGGCGAAGCAGTCCACCGCTCCCCCGGCCGGGTCCACGACCGCCTGCACCGCCGTCGTCCGACCGGCCGCGAGCGCCAGCGCGCTGGTGAACCGGACGTCGTCCAGCGTCAGGACGTCCCCGCCGAACACCGCCTTCGCCGCGGCCGTGATCCACTCGACCATCGCCGCGCCGGGCAGCAGCGCGACTCCCCCGATCTCGTGCTGCTCGGCGAACCACGGCCGCGTCGCGCCCAGCTCGGAGGCGAACCACTCGCTGGGCGCGCCGGCGATGTCGACCCGTTGCCCCAGCAGGGGGTGCGCCGGAACCCGGCGCGTCGGCGTGGCGCCGGGCGCGTACCAGTGGCGGTCCGCGCGCAGCGGGTGGCCCGGCAGCACGGCCGGGTCGACGGGGCCGTCGTCGGGGCGCGCGAGGTCGCCGCCGACGGCGTGCCACTGCGCCAGCGACAGCACCAGCCGCCGGTCGTCGCCGTCCTGCCGCCCACCGCTGGGCAGCCAGACGCCGTCGGGCACGGTGCGCGGCCCGAGCGGGGACAGCACCGGTTCGGGGCTCATCTCGGCGAAGTGCCGGACACCGAGCCGGGCGAGCGTCCGCAGCCCCTCGGCGAACCGGACGGGCCGGCGCAGCTGGTTCACCCAGTGCGCCGCCGTCAGCCCGGAGGTGGGCAGCACATCGCCGGTGAGCGTGGACACGATCGGGATCCGGCCCTCGTGGTGGCGGACGTGCCGGGCCTGCTCCGCGAAGGTCTCGACCACCGGGTCCATCAGCGGCGAGTGGAACGCGCGGGTGACGTTGAGCCTGGTCACCTTGGCCCCGCGGGCGACCCAGCGGGCCGCGAACTCCTCGGTGGCGTCCTCGGTGCCGGACACCGTGACGTCCTCGGGCCCGTTGAACGCCGCGACGGCGACGGCGTCGTCCGCGAGTTCGCGCAGCAGCTCGTCGACGTGGGCGGTGCGGACCGCGTACATGGCGCCGGGCGGGGTCTGCTCCATGAGCCGGGCGCGCAGCAGCACGAGCCCGGTGGCGTCGTCCAGCGTGAGCACGCCGGAGATCACCGCGGCGGCGAACTCGCCGAGGCTGTGCCCGATGAGGTAGTCCGGCTGGACGCCGAACTCCTGCCACAGCCGGGCGATGGCGTACTGGGTGGCGAACATCGCGGGCTGCCCGTAGCCGGTGCGGGTCAGGTCGACCAGGTCGCCCGGCTCGCCCGCGAGCACGGGCAGCAGGGAGGCGCCCAGCTCGGGCCGCACGAGCGCGTCCACCTCGGCCAGCGCCTCGCGGACGACCTCGTGGCGCCGGTGCAGCGGTCGGGCCATGCCGGCGCGCGCGAACCCCTGGCCGGGGAACAGCCAGGCCAGCGGTCCCGGTCCGGTGTCCGGCGCGGTCCCGGTCAGGACGAACGCCGACGGCGTGCCCGCCCGGTGCTCGCGCAGCGCCCCGGACGCCTCCGCCGCGGTGCGGGCGACGACGACGGCGCGGTGCGGGAAGCGGGTGCGGCGGTGGGCGGCGCGGCACAGGGCGGCGAAGTCGGCGTCGGGCCGGTCGAGCGCCTCGGCCACGGCGTCGGCGAGGTCGGCGAGGGCGCGTTCGCCCTTGGCCGAGACGGGCAGCATCCGCCACGTCTCCGCGTCGTCGTCCGCCCGGTGTGCGGTGCGCGGCGCTTGTCGGACGATCACGTGCGCGTTGGTGCCGCTGAACCCGAACGAGCTGACGGCGGCGGTCCGGGGGCGCGCGTCGTCGTGCCACGGCTGCGGCCGGGTGGGGATGGCGCAGCGCGTGCCGTCCAGCGAGATGTGCGGGTTGAGCCGGTCGAAGTGCAGGTTGGGCGGCACGAGGCCGCGCTCGACCGCCAGGACCGCCTTGATGAGCCCGGCGACGCCCGCCGCGGCCTCCAGGTGGCCGAGGTTGGTCTTGGCCGAGCCGACCCACAGCGGGTCCTCCGCGTCCGGCGCGCCGTAGACGGCCGCGATCCCGGCCAGCTCCACGGGGTCGCCGAGGCTCGTGCCCGTGCCGTGCGCCTCGACGTAGCCGACGTCGCCGGGGGCGAGGCCGGAGGCCGCGAGCGCGCGGCGCAGGACGGCCCGCTGCGCCAGGGCGTTGGGCGCGGTGAGGGTGTTGCTGCGGCCGTCCTGGTTGACCGCGGAGCCGACGACCAGCGCGTGCACCCGGTCCCGGTCGGCGTCGGCGTGCCGCTTGAGCACTACCACGCCGCAGCCCTCGCCGCGCACGTACCCGTCCGCCGCGGCGTCGAAGGTCCGGCACCGGCCGGTCGGCGACATCATCCCGGCCTGGGAGAACGCGACCACCAGGTCCGGGTCGAGCAGCAGGTTGACCCCGCCGACGATCGCGGTGTCGCACTCGCCCCGGCGCAGGCTCTCGCACGCCTGGTGCACGGCCACCAGCGACGACGAGCACGCGGTGTCGATCGAGGCGGCCGGGCCGGTGAGGTCGAGGAAGTACGACACGCGACCGGCCGCGACGCTGGGCGAGGTGCCCGTGCCGGTGTACGGGCCGGGTTCGACGTGGTCGCGGACCATGAGCCGGCCGTAGTCGGTGGTGCCGATGCCGACGAACACGCCCGTGTTCGTGCCCGCGAGGGCGTCGGCCGGGATGCCCGCGTCCTCCAGCGCCCGCCACGCGGTGGTCAGCAGCAGCCGCTGCTGCGGGTCCATCGCCGCGGCCTCCTCGGCGGAGATGCCGAAGAACCGCGCGTCGAACCCGGCGACGTCGGGCAGGAAGCCGCCCCACTTGGTGCTGCTGTGCCCCGGGGCCGGCGGGCCCTCGCGGTACCACGAGTCGGTCGGCCAGCGGTCGGGCGGCACCTCGGTCACCGCGTCGCGCCCCTCCACCAGCAGCGACCAGTAGTCGTCCACCGAGCCCGCGCCGGGGAACGCGCACGCCATGCCGATCACGGCGATCGGCTCGGCCGACGCCGCGGGCCGGGCCGCCGGCTCGACCGCGGGGGCGTCGCCGCCGGTGGTCAGCGCGACGGCCAGGCGGAGGATCGTCGGGTTGCCGTAGAGGGTCGCGGGGTCGACGGGCCGGCCCAGCCACGCGGCCAGGTCGCCGGTGAGGCCGAGCGCCTGGGCCGAGTCGAGCCCCAGGCCGCCGAACGTGGCGTCGACCGGGACCTCGGCGGGCGCGAGGCCCGTCCGGGCCGCCACGCGGGCGCGCAGCCACTCGACCACCGCCGCCGTGTCGCGCTCCCCGACCGGCTCGACGGGCTGCGCGGGGGTCACCGGGCCGGAGACGTACTCCACCTTGAGCGCGCCGCGCAGGTACTCCTGCTTGGTGAACTGCCGGCGCACCTTGCCGCTGGTGGTCACCGGCAGCGACGCGGGCCGGATGAACACGACGGTGTCGACGGCGACCTCGTGCTCCTCGGCGACGGCCCCGCGCACCCTCCGCGCGACCTCGGCGAGGTCGTGCTTGCCGCGTTCGGAGCGCTTCAGCTCCTGGACGACGACCAACCGCTCCTCGCCGTCCACGTCCACGGAGAACGCGACCCCGAGACCCCGGTTGAGCGCGGGGTGGGCGTCGGTCATCGTCAGCTCGATGTCCTGCGGGTGGTGGTTGCGCCCGCGGATGATGATCAGGTCCTTGCGACGGCTGGTGAGGTAGACCTCGCCGTCGATCACCGCGCCGAGGTCGCCGCTGCGCAGGTACGGCCCGGAGCCGTCGGCCAGGTGGGCCCGGAAGGTCTCGGCGGTGTCGTCCGGGCGGTCCCAGTAGCCGGCCGCGATCGTGCGGCCGCGCAGCCACAGCTCGCCCTCCCGCCCCTCGGGCAGCGGTCGGCGGGTCTCCGGGTCCACCACGAGCACCTCGGTGTCGCCGAGCGCGGGACCGTTGCTGAGCAGGCGTTGGCGGCGCGGACCGGGGGTGCCCGGCGGCACGACGTCGACCCGGCCGTGCCCGAAGCCCTCGACGTCCACCTCGATCACCCTGGCCCCGTCGCGGGGCGGGTGCGTGGCGACGGCGAGCGTCGACTCGGCCATGCCGTAGGCCGTGCGGAACACGTCGCGGCGGAACCCGCAGGGGGCGAACGCCTCGGCGAACCGCTCCAGCGTGTCGGCGCGGATCGGCTCGGCGCCCATCGCCAGCACCCGCCAGCCGCTCAGGTCCAGGGTCGCCTTCTCCTCCTCGGTGACGCGCTCGCAGCACAGGTCCAGCGGGAAGTTGGGGCTGAACGACACCGTGGCGCGGTACCGGCTGATGGCGGCGAGCCAGCGCAGGGGCCGCTGCACGAACACCGGCGGCGGGATCATCACGGTGGTCGCGCCCAGCAGCAGCGGCATGAACAGCCCGGCGATCAGGCCGAAGTCGTGGAACAGCGGCAGCCAGGTGACCACGACGTCCCGGGCGTCCATGCCGAGGCCGGTGCTGAACAGCGCGGGCTGGTAGACGATGTTGTCGTGGGTGACCACCACGCCGCGGGGGCGGCTGGTGGACCCGGAGGTGTACTGGAGGTAGGCGACGTCGTCCGGGCCGGTCGCGGGCGGGCTCCACGCCGGCGCGTCGTGGCCCTCCAGGTCGTCGGCCTGCCACAGCGCGCACCCGTACTCCTCGGGCAGGTGCGCCATCGGCCCGTCGGTGGCGGCGACGATGGCCAGCGCGGGCCGGCAGTCCTGCACCACGTGGTCGACGCGCTCGCGGTGGCTGCTCTTGGTGGGCGGGTTGAGCGGCACGGGCACCGCGCCCGCGTAGAGGCACGCCAGGACGCTGAGCACGTACTCGACGCCGGTCGGCAGCAGGATGATCACGCGTTCCCCGGCCAGGCCCGCGTGCCGCATGCGGGCGGCGAGGGCGCGCACGCGGGCGTCGAGCTGGGCGTAGGTGAGCCGGTCGTGCTCCGTCTCGCCGTCGGCCAGCACGACGAGGGCGGTCTTGTCGGCCCGTTCCTCGGCGTGCGCGCGCAGCACGTCCACGAACAGGGGGAAGTCGCGGGTCACGATCGTGCCTCCAGCACTGGTTCGAGGTGGTCGCGCACCGCGTCCGCGACGGGGGTGACGTGCCGGTCGGTGAGCAGCGTGTAGTGGGTGCCGGGCAGGACGACCCCGGTCGCCGAGCCCGTGGTGAGGGTGCGCCAGCCCCAGTCGGCGTCCGCCGCGTGCGGGTGGTCGGCGAACTCGCTGACCACGCCGTCGGCGGCGCGCACCACCAGCACGTCGGCGCCGATGACGGTCGGCTTGTGGCGGCGGCACGCGCGCACGACGCCGGTGAACACCGCGTAGGTGTGCCGCAGGTGCGCCTCGTCCACGGCGACCGCGCGGCCGGTGCGGCGTTCGAGCAGGGCCAGGCCGGCGCTGAGGCGGTCGGGCCCGGCGACGGCCGACAGCTCGGCGCGTTCGTCCGCCGTCGCGTCGTCCGCGCGGAACCCCAGGTCGAGGTCTTCGAGGAACCACAGCAGCATCGACACGGGATCGACCTCGGGCGCGGGGGCCGGGGCGGGCGAGTCGAACACGAACAGGCGGGACACCCGTTCGCCCTCCAGCTCCAGCTTGTGCGCGACGTGGGCGGCGATGACCGCGCCGGACGACCAGCCGCCGAGCACGTACGGGCCGTGCGGCTGGGCGCGGCGGATCTCCGCGACGTAGCGGACGGCGAAGTCCTCCACGTCGGCGGGCACGTCCTGGTCCGAGTCGGGGCCGGGCGCCTGCAGGGCGTGCCAGTCGGCGTCGACCAGCTCGGCCAGCCCCCGGTAGGCGAGCACGCTGCCGCCCGCCGGGTGGACCAGGAACACCCGGGGCGCGCCGGGGTTCTCGCGCAGCGGCACCAGCGCCGACCACGTCCGCTCCCGGTCGAGCTGCTCGCACAGCGCGGCCACGGTGCGGCCGGACAGCAGCGCGCCCAGCGACAGCCGCTTGCCGAGCTGCCGGGAGATCCGGCTGATGACGCGGAGCCCGGCGAAGGACTGGCCGCCGAGGTCGAAGAAGTCGTCGAACACCCCGACGCGCGGCACCTCCAGCACCTCCGCCCAGATCGCGGCGACCTCGGCTTCGAGGTCGGTGCGCGGCGGCACGTGCTCCCGGGCGGGTGCGGCGTCGGCGGGGGCCAGCGCGTCGAGCGCGCGGCGGTCGACCTTGCCGTTGGAGGTCAGCGGCAGCCGGTCCAGCACGGTCACGCTCGCGGGCACCATGTAGTTGGGCAGGCGTTCGGCGAGGAAGTCGCGCAGGTCCGGCCCGTCCGCGCCGGACGCGGCGGCGAAGCCGACGAGCCGGCGGCCGGCGGGACCGTCCTGGACGGTGACCAGGGCGCGGTCCACGGCCGGGTGCTGGGCCAGCACGTGCTCGATCTCGCCCAGTTCCACCCGGAAGCCCTGGATCTTGACCTGGAAGTCCGCCCGGCCCAGGAACTCGATCGTCCCGTCCGGCAGGTACCGGCCCAGGTCACCGGTGCGGTAGAGCCGTTCGCCGGTCCGGGGGTGGGTGGTGAAGGACGCGGTGGTGCGTTCGGGGTCGCCGAAGTAGCCCACGGCCAACCCGACCCCGCCGATGTGCAGGTGGCCGGGCACCCAGGTCGGCGCGTCCCCGCCGGTCTCGTCCAGCACGTGCCACGTCTGCCCGCCCAGCGGACGCCCGTACGGGATGCTCGTCCACGCCGGGTCCACCACGTCGACCGGGTGGTAGATCGACCAGATCGACGCCTCGGTCGCGCCGCCCAGGCTGATCACCCGGGCGTGGGGGGCGACGCGCCGGATCCGGTCGGGCAGGTCCACGGGGATCCAGTCGCCGCTGAGCAGCACCAGCCGCAGCGACGGCAGGTCCAGCCCGGTCGCCTCGGCCTCCTCGACCGCCAGCTGCATCAACGCCGGCACCGAGTTCCACACCGTCACGCCGGCCGACCGGATCGTGGACACCCAGGCGCGGGGGTCGTGGGACTCGGCCGGGCCGGGCAGGACCAGGGTCGCGCCGGCCGCGGTGGTGCCGAACAGGTCGTAGACCGACAGGTCGAAGCACAACGACGAGATGCCGAACACCACGTCGTCCGCGCCGACACCGAACCGCCCGTTGACGTCGAGCACGGTGTTGAGCGGCCCCCGGTGGTCCAGCGCCGCGCCCTTCGGCGTCCCCGTCGACCCCGACGTGTAGATGACGTACGCGAGGTCCCTCGGGGAACGCCGGGCGATGGCGCGGGGCGGCTGCCCGACCCCGGCCCCGACCACGTGCACGGTCACGTCGCCCAGGCCCGCGACCCGGTCGCGCAACGCCTCCACCGTCACGGCGTGCCGGGCCCCGGTCGCCTTCAGCAGGTGCGCGATCCGGTCCGCCGGCCACTCCGGGTCCACCGGCACGTACGCGCACCCGACCGCCAACACCCCGTGCACGGCGACCGACTGCTCCCACCCCTTCGGCAACACCACCGGCACCAGCTCACCGGGGCTCGCGCCCGCGTCGACCAGGGAGGCCGCGACGTGCGCGCTGCGCCCGTGCAGCTCGCCGTAGGTCAGCGCGGTCGTCGGGGTGCGCACGGCGATCCGGTCGGCGGCGTCGGCGGCGCGGTGCGCGAGCGCGTCGTGCAGCAGGCCGTCGGGCACGTCGTGCGGCAGCGCGTTGAGCGCCCGGCGGGCCGCCAGGTCGGCGTCGGGGACGAGGTCGAACCCGGTGCGCTGCCACCAGGAGTCGTCGTGCGCGAGGCCGACCACGAGCCGGTGGAACGCGTCGAGCATCGCGTCGACCACGCCGTCGGGGAACATCGACTCGATGACGTCCCAGGCGATCCACATCGTGCCGTCGTCCTGCTCCCAGAACTGGCAGTCCAGCAGCACCTGCGGTGTTTCCAGGGTCGAGTAGGTCGGCCGGTCGAACTTGCCCATGAACAGGCCGCTGCTGATCACGAAGGGGCACGCGGCCCGGCCGGGCGTGCGGCGGTGCCGGTTGAGGGCCTGGAGCACCTTCACCCCGCTCCAGTGGGTGTGCTGCATGTCCTGCAACACGCGGGCGCGCAGCCGTCGGGCCTTGGCCTCGAAGGTGTCGTCGCCGCGCCAGTCGACCTCCAGCGGGTACAGCGAGGCGAAGTTGCCCATCACCTCGCCGATCTGCGGGTGCAGCGGCAGCCGGTGGGTCACCATGTTGTTGAGCAGGAAGTGCCTCGACCCGCTCCACGCGGCGACGACCTCGGCGTACGCCGCGTACATGACGTTGCTGTCGGTCAGCCCGTGGGCGCGGGCGCGCTGCTTGAGGGCGGTCCACTCGGCGGCGGACAGCACGAGTTCGCGGCGGTTCAGCTCCGAGCGGCCGCGGGCCTGCGCGCCGGCCGCCAGCGGGATCGCCGGCGCGTCCGGCCACTCGGGGATGCGGTCGCGCCAGTACTGCTCGGACTCCCGGCCGAGCGGCGACGCCTCGATGTCGGCCAGCGTGACGACGCAGTCGCGGAAGCTGACCTCCAGGTCGGGCAGCACGCGGTCCGGGTCGCGGTAGAGGCCGAAGACGTTGTCCAGGAAACGGCTGGTGCCCATGCCGTCGCTGAAGAAATTGTTGTTGTTGTAGTGGATGCGGGCGTCTCGCTCGCCGTGCAGGCTGATCTGGATGTCCAGCCACGGCCACCGGTCCAGGGGCAGCTGGCGGCGGCGGACGCCTTCGCGGATCCGCAGCAGTTCGCGCTCGACCTGCTCGGCGGGCAGGCCGCGGAAGTCGTGGACCACGGGCGACAGCGGCGTGAACTCCGGGACACGGCGCAGCCGCATGTCCTCCGTCACGACCACCAGGTTGTCCCGCTGGCGCAGCAGGTTCCGGTTCACCGCCGCGAAGAACCGCTCCAC
>NZ_JBSGBG010000086.1:0-411 GCF_053601135.1 Actinosynnema sp. NPDC004786
GGCGGCGTACGGGCACTTCGGTCGGACGGATGTGGAGTTGCCGTGGGAGAGCACGGACCGGGCGGACGCCCTCCGCGCCGCCGCCGGCGCCTGACACCGGCCTGATCCGGCCGCCGGCGTGCTCGGCCGGTGATGCTTCGCAGGGGTCCCCTCCCAGGGGACCCCTGCTTTTATTCTGCCGGCGGGGTCCGACAATTTCGGGCCGGTAGCCATCGCGGCAAGCTCCGGCTCCTGAAGCCTCCGCAGCCCGCTCCGTCCCGGAACCGCGGCGACCGGCGCGGTTCCCGACGCCGCCGGGGCCGGCTCCGCCGGCTCGGGAAGCAGCGGAGGCAGGCTCCGCCGGCTCCGGGTGCTGTGGCGGTTTTCGCCCCGGTTCCGGGAGCCGCTGCGGCGGGTTTCGCCGGTCCCGGG
>NZ_JBSGBG010000086.1:508-13365 GCF_053601135.1 Actinosynnema sp. NPDC004786
GGGTGCCACTGCGGCGGGTTTCGCCGGTCCCGGGTGCCACTGCGGCGGGTTTCGCCGGTCCCGGGTGCCACTGCGGCGGGTTTCGCCGGTCCCGGGTGCCACTGCGGCGGGTTTCGCCGGTCCCGGGAGCCGCTGCGGCCGGCTCCGCAGGCCGGGTGCCACTGCGGCCGGATTCGCCGGTCCCGGGAACGGCTGGAGCCGGCTCCGCTCGCCCCGGAGAGCATCGCGGCTCCCGAAGCCTCCGCAGCCGGCCCGGTCGCCCCGGAGGCCATCGCGGCCGGAGCATCGCGGCCGGCTCCGTGACGCCCGGACTGTCGGTGGGCGCCGGCAGGTTGCCGTCCGTGACCCGCCCCGTGACCGGCCCCGTGCCGCCGCTGCTGCGCAACCCGGCGTTCCGCCGGTACTTCCTCGCCCGCACGTCCTCCCACCTCGGCGACGGCCTGATCTCGATCGCCCTCCTCTTCGGCTCGCTCCGCCTCGGCGCGTCCCCGACCGACCTCGGCCTCGTGCTGCTCGCCGGCCGGCTCCCCGTGGTCGTCTTCACGCTCGCCGGCGGGGTGGTCGGCGACCTCCTGCCCCGCCGCGCCGTCATGCTCGCCGCCGACGTCGTCCGCTGCGCCTCCCAGGGCCTCACGGCCGCCCTGCTCCTCACCGGGACCGCGGCCCTCTGGCACCTGGCCGCCCTGCAGGCGGTGGCGGGCGCGGCGCACGCGTTCTTCACCCCCGCGGCGGCCGGGCTGGTCGCCGACGTCGTCCCCGAATCGCAACGCCGACAGGCCAACGCCCTGGTCAACGCCGCCCAGAACGCCGCCACGCTCATCGCGCCCGTGGTGTCGGCCGCGCTCGTGGCCACGGTCGGCCCGGGTGTGTCGTTCGCCGTGGACGCGGCCACGTTCGCGGTCAGCGCCGCCGCGCTCCTCACCCTCCGGGCCCCGGACCGGCCGGTGCCGCGACGCCCAGCCCCCCTCGACGCCGTGCGGCACGGGTGGCGCGACTTCCGCTCCCGCCCCTGGTTGCAGGCGACCGCGGTGCAGGTCGCCGTCATCAACGGCGTCTGCATCTCCCCGTTCCTGGTGCTCGGGCCGATCGTCGCCGACCAGCGCCTGGGCGGCCCCCTGGCCTGGGCGTTCATCGGCAACGGGTACGCCGTCGGCGCGTTGCTGGGCAGCACCGCCGCCCTGCGCCGGCGACCGCGACGCCCGCTGCGGGTCGCGGTCACGATCCCCGCCGCCCTCGCCCCGCTGCTGGTCCTGCTCGCGGCCGGCGCGCCCACGGCGGTGCTCGCCGCGGCCGCCGTCCCGGCCGGGGCGCAGTCCGCCCTGTACGCGGTGCTCACCGACACCGCGCGGCAGGTGCACGTGCCCGCCGACCTGGTGGCGCGGGCCACCGGCTTCTCGACCGTCGTCGGCCTGGCCGCTGCGCCGGTGGGCATGGCGCTGGCGGGACCGGCGGCGGAGCGCGTCGGCACCGGCACCGTGCTCGTCGTCGGCGCGGCGGTCGCCGTGCTGAGCGCGCCGCTCGCGCTCGCCGTCCGCTCGGTCCGCGACCTCCCGGCCGAACCGGAACCCACGACCACCCGGACGTGATCTTGCCCTGTCCGAACAAGTGTTCGATAATGGGCGCATGACTCCACGTCCCGTCCACCGGCCCCGGGTTGTGAGCGGCCCGGTCGGTCTCTGGTAGACCTCCTCCCGTGGCGGGCAAGGCGACTACCAGGCGCGGCGAGCGGGTTCCCGCCGCCGTGCTGCCGGTCGCCCGCGTGTGCGTGGACGTGCCGCTGGCCCACCTCGACCGGCCGTTCGACTACCAGGTGTCCACCGAGCAGGACGCCGACGCGGTGCCCGGCTGCCGGGTCCGGGTCCGGTTCGCGGGCCAGCTGGTGGACGGCTACCTGCTCGAACGGGTGGAGTCGTCGGAGTACGAGCGGAAGCTGACGTTCCTCGACCGGGTGATCTCGCCCGAGCCGGTGCTCGCCCCGGAGGTGGCCGAGCTGGCGCGGGCGGTGGCGGACCGGTACGCCGGGTCGTTGATCGACGTGCTGCGGATGGCCATCCCGCCCCGGCACGCGCGGGTGGAGGCCAGGCCCTCCGGCGAGCCCGCGCCGGCGCCCGAGCCGCCGTCGGACGAAGGCTGGGCGCGGTACCCGTTCGGGCCGAACCTGCTGGACGCGCTGCGCTCGGGCCGGGTCGCGCGGGCGGTGTGGCAGGCCCTGCCCGCCGAGGACTGGCCCGCCCGCCTGGCCGAGGCGGCGGCGTCGGTGGCGAGCACGGGCCGGGGCGCGCTGGTGGTCGTGCCCGACCACCGGGACCTGGCCCGGCTGCACGCGGCGTGCGCGGCGCTGGTGGGCGAGGCGGGCGTGGTCACGCTGTCGGCCGACCTCGGGCCGTCCGAGCGGTACAAGCGGTGGCTGGCCGTGCGGCGCGGCGCGGTCCGGGTGGTGCTGGGCACGCGCGGCGCGGCCTTCGCGCCGGTGCGCGACCTCGGGCTGGTGGCGGTCTGGGACGACGGCGACGACCTGCACGCCGAGCCGAGGATGCCGTACCCGAACGTCCGGGACGTGCTGGTGCAGCGCTCCCACCTCACCGGGGCGTCCCTGCTGGTCGGGGGGTTCGCCCGGACCGCGGAGGCGCAGTTGCTGGTGGACAGCGGCTGGGCGCACGAGGTGGTCGCGGCCCGGGACGCGCTGCGGTCCGTGGCGCCGCGGGTCGCGGCGGTGGGCGACCACGAGTGGCAGGAGGTCAAGGACCCGGCGGCCCGGTCCGCCCGGCTGCCGTCGATCGCGTTCGACGCGGCCCGCGCCGCGCTGTCGGCGGACACCCCGGTGCTGATCCAGGTGCCGCGGCGCGGCTACGTCCCCGCCCTGGCGTGCGGTCAGTGCCGGTCGCCCGCCCGGTGCCGCCGGTGCGCGGGCCCGCTGGCCCTGCCGGGCGGCACGCAGGACGGCGTGCCCAGGCCCGCCTACTGCCGGTGGTGCGGCGCGACGGAGGCGGCGTACCGCTGCCCGAACTGCGGTTCCCGGCGGTTGCGGGGGCAGGTCATCGGCGCGCGGCGCACGGCCGAGGAGCTGGGGCGGGCGTTCAGCGGCGTCCCGGTCCGCACGTCGGGCGGTGACGAGGTGCTGTCGACGGTGCCGGGCGGCAGGTCCCTGGTGGTGGCCACGCCGGGGGCGGAACCGCTCGCGGAGGGCGGCTACGGCGCGGCCCTGCTGCTGGACGGGTGGGCGCTGCTCGGCCGGGCCGACCTGAGGGCGGCGGAGGAGACGCTGCGCCGCTGGATGACGGCGGCGGCCCTGGTCCACGCGGCCGGCCGGGTGGTCGTGGTCGCCGACTCCTCGCTCGCCCCGGTGCAGGCCCTGGTCCGCTGGGACCCGGTGTGGCACGCCCGGCAGGAGCTGGCCGCCCGGACCGAGCTGGGCTTCCCGCCCGCCGTGCGGATGGCGACCGTGGACGGCGCGCCGGACGCCCTGGCCGGGGTCCTGGAGGAGCTGCGCCTCCCGCCGACGGGCGAGGTGCTGGGCCCGGTGCCGCTGTCGGAGGACAGGGAACGCGCGCTGGTCCGGGTGTCCCGCGCCGAGGGGCGGGCGCTGGCCGCGGTGCTGGGCGAGGTCCTGGCCGTGCGCAGCGCGCGCAAGGAGCCCGACGTGGTCCGGGTGAAGCTGGACCCCCTCGAAGTCCTCTGAACCGCGCCCGTCACCCGACCCGGTCAAGTCCGACCCCGCGGAGGTACAGCTTTCCGGCGCGGTGGAGTAGAAGGGAACGATGCTCCGGTCGACTGTCACCAGCGTCCTCGCATCACTCCTGGTCCTGCCGCTCCTGTCCACCGCCGCCTCGGCCCGCACCGCTGCCGACGCGCCGCGCGTCCCCGAAGCCGTCGGCTTCGGCGGCGTCGTGTCCAGCATCGACCCCGACGCCTCGCAGATCGGCGTCGACGTGCTGCGCCGCGGCGGCAACGCGGTGGACGCCGCGGTCGCCGTGGCCGCCGCGCTGGGCGTGACCGACCCGTTCTCCGCCGGCATCGGCGGCGGCGGGTTCCTCGTGCACTACGACGCCCGCACGCACCGCGTGTCCACAGTGGACGGGCGGGAGACCGCCCCCGCGTCCGCCGACGAGAACCTGTTCGTGGAGGGCGGCGCGCCCATCCCGTTCGCCGACGCCGTGACCAGCGGCCTGTCGGTCGGCGTGCCCGGCACGCCGCGCACCTGGCAGCGGGCGCTCCGGGAGTGGGGCACCTGGTCCCTCGACCGGGCCATCCGCCCCGCCGAGGACCTGGCCCGGCGCGGGTTCACCGTCGACGCCACGTTCCACCGCCAGGTCGCCGACAACGCGGCCCGCTTCGCCGACTTCACCTCGACCAGCGCGCTCTACCTGCCCGGCGGCGCGCCGCCCGCGGTCGGCAGCACGTTCCGCAACCCCGACCTCGCCGACACCTACCGCCTGCTGCGCAAGGACGGCGTGTCGGCCTTCTACCGCGGCGAGCTGGCGCGCGACCTGGTCGGCGCGGTCCGCCGGCCGCCGGTGGCCGCGGGCGTGACCCGGCAGGTCCGGCCCGGCGACCTCACCGAGGCGGACCTCGCCCGGTACGACGCGCCGCTGCGCGAGCCGACCCGCGTCCGCTACCGCGGCTTCGACGTGGTGGGCATGGCCCCGCCGTCGTCCGGCGGCACGACCGTCGGCGAGGCGCTGAACATCCTGGAGAACACCGACCTGGGCGCGGAGACCGAGGTCGGCTACCTGCACCGGTTCCTGGAGGCGAGCCGGCTCTCGTTCGCCGACCGCAACCGCTGGGTGGGCGACCCGGCGTTCGGCGACGTGCCGACCCGCGAGCTGCTGTCCCAGCGGTTCGCCGACAGCCGGGCCTGCCTGATCTCGCCGACGGCCGCGATGCCCGGCCCGGTCGCGCCCGGCGACCCGCGCCACCCGACCCCGTGCGCCGCCGCGGGCCAGGCGGTCGAGACGCCGTACGAGGGCACCGACACCACGCACCTGACGGTCGCCGACCGCTGGGGCAACGTCGTCGCCTACACGCTGACCATCGAGCAGGAGGGCGGCAGCGGCATCGTGGTGCCCGGCCGCGGGTTCCTGCTCAACAACGAGCTGACCGACTTCTCGTTCACGCCCGTCACGCCGGGCGTGCCGGACCCGAACCTGCCCGGCCCCGGCAAGCGCCCCCGGTCGTCCATGTCGCCGACGATCGTGCTGCACCACGGCGAGCCGGTGCTGGCGCTCGGCTCGCCCGGCGGCGCGAGCATCATCACCACGGTCCTGCAGGTCCTGACCCGGCGGCTCGACCGCGGCACGCCCCTGGTCGAGGCCATCGCCGCGCCGCGCGCCTCCCAGCGCAACGCGGCGAACACGCAGGCCGAGGCGTCGTTCCTGGCGACCCCCGAGGCGCAGGCGCTGCGCGACCTGGGTCACCGCTTCACCTCGACCGCCGAGATCGGGGCCGCCACCGCGGTCGAACGCCTCCCCGACGGGCGCTGGCGCGCGGCGGCCGAGACGACCCGGCGCGGCGGCGGCGCGGCACGGGCGGTGTGGCCGACGCCGTGACGCGGCGGTGGTCCCGACGTCGTGGCCGGCCTCATCCCGCGGGATGAGGCCGGCCCGCTACTCCGAGCGGACGCCCGCCGACGCCCGTCCGGCGCACCCTGGTGGCAGGACGAGCGACGGAGGAGCGGGACATGACCACGATCACCATGACGACCCCGGTCGGGACCTCGCCCCGGACCCGGTTCGGCGCGGTTCCGGCGACGCGACCGGTGTCCGCGACGCGGGCGGTTGCGGCGGCGGAGCAGGCTTCGACGGCCACGGCCACGGCCACGGCTGCGGCTGCGGCTGCGGCGACGGCTGCGGCGGGCGCTGCCCCGACGACGTGCGCGGCTGCGGTGACGGACGCGGTTCCGGCTGCGGCGGTGGCTGCGGGTGCGGTGGCGGGTCGGGTGTCGGCGGCGGAGCGGGCTTCGGCGGCGGGAGTGGCTGCGGGCACGGGGCTGCGGACGCCGGCGGCGGTGCGGTTCCTGGGCCACCTGGTGGCCGCGCTGGTCGGCGTCGCCTTCCTCGGCCGTGACCTGGAGCACTGAGCGGGCTTTCGTAGACTGGGACTTCCCCCAGGCTGCGAGGAGTGCGCGTGACCGTCCAACCGATCCGGCTGTTCGGCGACCCGGTGCTGCGGACGCCCGCCGTCGAGGTCACCGACTTCGACGCGGAGCTGCGCAAGCTGGTCAAGGACCTGTGGGACACGATGAGCGACGCCGGCGGCGCGGGTCTGGCCGCACCGCAGCTCGGCGTCGGGCTGCGCGTGTTCACCTACCACTGCGACGGGTTCGCCGGGCACCTGGTGAACCCGACGTTCGACGTCGTCGGCGAGGAGGAGCAGGACGGCCCGGAGGGCTGCCTGTCGATCCCCGGCCTGTCGTGGGACTGCCGCCGGCACCGGCACGTGGTGGCCAAGGGCTGGAACATGCACGGCGAGCCGATCGAGGTCGAGGGCACGGACCTGCTGGCGCGCTGCATCCAGCACGAGACCGACCACCTCGACGGCGTGCTGTTCCTCGACCGCCTGGACGACCGGACCCGCAAGGAGGCCATGCGGGCCATCCGGCAGCAGCCGTGGTTCGACGGCGGCGTGCCGACGATCAAGCAGTCGCCCCACCCGCTGTTCGGGGGCTGACGGGCGGCCGGCGCGCTCGCGCGCGAGCCGGCCCGGTGGCGCTCTCCTAGACTTGCGGTCTGCGGTCCCGCAGGAGAAGCGAGGAGAGTGCGTGTTCGTCCACCAAGCCCGGCCGTCCCGTCCCCGTCCCGACGCGCGCCGCGGAGGGGCCTGACATGCGGCTGGTCTTCGCGGGCACGCCCGAGGTCGCGCTGCCGTCGCTGCGGGCACTGCTGGACTCCGACCGGCACGAGGTCGTGGCCGTCGTCACCCGGCCGGACGCCCCGGTCGGCCGCGGTCGCCGGATCGAGCGGTCGCCGGTCGCGGCGCTGGCCGACGAACTCGGCATCGAGGTGCTGACCCCCGCCAAGGCGGGCGACCCGGCGTTCCAGGCGCGGCTGCGGGAGCTGGCGCCGGACCTGTGCCCCGTGGTGGCCTACGGCGCGCTGCTGCCCGAGTCCGCCCTGGCGATCCCGACCCACGGGTGGGTGAACCTGCACTTCTCCGTGCTGCCGGCGTGGCGCGGCGCGGCCCCCGTGCAGGCGGCGGTCCGGCACGGCGACGACATCACCGGCGCGACCACGTTCCGCATCGTCAAGGAGCTGGACGCCGGGCCGGTGTTCGGCGTGGTGACCGAGCGGGTGCGCGACCGGGACACGTCGGGCGACCTGCTGGGCCGGCTCGCCGAGTCCGGCGCGAAGCTGCTGCTGTCCACTGTGGACGGCATCGCGGACGGGACGCTGCGGCCGGTCGAGCAGCCCTCGGAAGGCGTGAGCTACGCGCCGAAGGTGACCGTGGAGGACGCCCGGCTCGACTTCGCCGCGCCGGCCGCCGCCCTCGACCGGATCGCCCGCGCCGTGACGCCGGACCCCGGCGCGTGGGCGGAGTTCCGCGGCGAGCGGCTCAAGCTCGGCCCGGTCCTGCCGGTCGACGACGACGTGCCGCTCGCGCCGGGCGAGATCCGGGTGGAGCGCAGGCGGGTGCTCGTCGGCACGGGCACCGGTCCGGTGGCGCTGGGCGACGTGCAGGCGCAGGGCAAGAAGCGGATGTCGGCGAACGACTGGGCGCGCGGCGTCCGGATCGAGGCGGGGGAACGGATTTCATGACCCAGAGGTCTTCGCGTCCCTCGCGGCCCCGACGGGCGCACCCGCCGCGCGGCCGCACCGGTCCGGCCCGGCCCCCGGCGGAGGACCCGGCGCGGCAGGCGGCGTTGGACACCCTGCGCGCCGTCCGGCAGCGGGACGCCTACGCGAACCTGGTGCTGCCGGGCATCCTGCGGGAACGTCGGATCACCGGGCGTGACGCGGCCCTGGCCACCGAACTGGCCTACGGGGCGCTGCGCGCGCAGGGTTTGCTGGACGCGGTGCTGGCCGCCTGCACCGACCGGCCGCTGTCCGAAGTGGACGGTGCGGTGCTGGACGCGCTGCGGTTGGGCGCGTACCAGCTGCTGCGCACCCGCATCCCGGCGCACGCGGCGGTCGCCTCGACGGTCGACCTGGTGCGGGCGGACCGCGGTTCCGGCGCGGCGGGGTTCGCCAACGCCGTGCTGCGGCGCGTCACCGGGCAGGACGAGGCGGCGTGGGTCGAGGAGGTCGCGCCCGACGAGGACACCGACCCGATCGGGCACGTGGCCATGGCCAACGCCCACCCGAAGTGGATCGCGCAAGCGTTCGCGGAGGCGCTGGGCAGCCGGGGCGAGCCGCTGCGCCGGGCGCTGGCCGCCGACGACGCGCGGCCCGCGGTGCACCTGGCCGCCCGGCCCGGCGAGTGCAGCGCGGACGAGCTGGCCGCCATGACCGGCGGCGAGGTGGCCCCGTACTCGCCGTACGGGGTGCACCTGGACGCGGGCGCGGGCGACCCCGGCGACCTGGACCCGGTGCGCGAGCGGCTGGCGGCGGTGCAGGACGAGGGCAGCCAGCTGTGCGCGGTGGCGTTGACCAGGGTGCCGGTCGAGGGGCCGGACGAGCGGTGGCTGGACCTGTGCGCGGGACCGGGCGGGAAGGCCGTGCTGCTGGGTTCGCTGGCGCGGCTGTCCGGCGCGTCGCTGGACGCGGTGGAGAAGGCCCCGCACCGGGCGGACCTGATCCGCAAGGCCGCGGGCGACCTGCCGATCACCGTGCACGTCGCGGACGGCCGCGAGTCGGGGCTGCCCGAGGGCGGGTTCGACCGGGTGCTGGTGGACGCGCCGTGCACCGGGTTGGGCGCGTTGCGGCGTCGGCCGGAGGCGCGGTGGCGGCGGCAGCCGTCGGACGTGGCCCCGTTGGCGCGGTTGCAGCGCGAGTTGTTGACGTCGGCGTTGAGCCTGGTCAGGCCGGGTGGCGTGGTGGCGTACGTGGTGTGCTCGCCGCACCTGTCCGAGACGGTGGGCGTGGTGGCCGACGTGGTGCGGCGCACCGGGGTGGAGCGGGTGGACGCGCGCGAGTTCTTCCCCGGCGTGCCGGGGTTGGGCGACGGGCCGCAGGTCCAGCTGTGGCCGCACGAGCACGGCACGGACGCCATGTTCTGCGCCATCCTGCGGCGGCCCGTGTGACCGGTGGGGGTTCGGGCGGGTCGGTCGGCGGGGCTGGTGACGCGGTCGGCGGTCGAGCGGCCGGCGGCGGGTCGGTCGGCGGTGGGTCTGCCGGTGATGGGTCTGCCGGTGGTGCGGGCGGCGGGTCGGTCGGCGGTCGAGCGGCCGGCGGTGGGTCTGCCGGTGGCGCGGTTGGCGGGTCGGTCGGCGGTGGGGCGGCCGGAGGGGCGCGGCCCGTGCTCGGGCTCGTCGCGTCGGCGGCGGGCGGGGTGGAGCGGTGGTTGGTCGACGGGCTCGCCCGGCCCCTGTCGCGGCGGTGGCGGTTGGCGGTCACGTTGACGCCGTCGGTGGCGCGGTGGCTCGAACCGCAGGTGGCCGCGCTCCAGGCGTTGACCGACCTGCCGGTGCGGTGGACCTCCCGGTTGCCCACCGAGCCCAAGCCGCACCCGGTGCCGGACGCGTTCGTGTTCGCGCCGGCCACCGCGAACTCGCTGGCGAAACTCGCCCTCGGGATCGGCGACAACCAGGCGCTCACGGTGCTGTGCGAGGCGTTGGGCAGGCGGACCCCGATGGTGCTGCTCCCGCAGTTCTCCGACGACCAGGCCGCCCATCCGGCGTTCGCCGGCCACCTGACCGTGCTGCGCGCCGCCGGAGTGGTGCTCGCGTCCGACCACGGATCGGTGATCCGTGAACTCGATCGGCTCGTGTCATTCGTCGGATCAGGTGAAAACCGTGGTAACGGCGCGAGTGGCTGAATTGACAGTCAGTCGAGACGCGTAGCAGTCTTGATTGTGTCGAAATTGTACGGCCGGGATCGTGAATGGGCTTCGGTTCTCCGCTTCCTGTCCGCGCCCGGTGGCCTGCTGGCCATCGACGGCCCGCCGTGCTCCGGCAAGACCTCCCTGCTGCGCGACGCCGTCGCCGCCGCCCGTGACCGGGGCTACGCCGTCGTGCTCGTCGCCGGCGACCACCTGACCGACGTGCCGGACCGGGTGCCGGACGGGCCGCGTCCGCTGGTCGCGATCGACCAGGCGCACCACGACCCGGCCGCCCTGCTCGCGCTGCTGCCCCGGCTGGCGGAGCGGCGCGTCACGACGCTGCTCGCGCTGTCCTCCGCGCCGGCGGACGCGCATGTCCGGTGCGCGGTCACGGTGTGCGGGGAAGTGCTGCGCCTCGGCCCGCTGGACGACGACGCGGTCGAGCGGATGGTCGCGGACCTGGTGGGCGCGGCGCCGCACCCCGAGCTGGTGTCGCTCGTCGCGGGCGCGGGCGGCGATCCGGGGCTGGTCGCCGATCTCGTGGCCGGGTTGGTCGACGAGGGCAGGGTGGAGGTGCGCGACGGCGTGGCCCGGCCGCGCGGCGGGTGGCCGCCGCGACGGGTCGGGACGGCGGTGGCCGGTCGGGTGGGGGCGTTGTCGCCCAGGGCCGCGCAGGTGCTGCGGGTCGCGGCGGTGGTCGGCCGGTCGTTCCGGTTGCGGGACGTGGCCGTGATGATGGACGAGACCACGGGGTCGCTGCTGCCCGCGGTGGACGAGGTGCTGGCGTCCGGGCTGGTGGTGGCCGTGGAGGAGCGGCTGGAGTTCGCGTCCCACCTGGTGTGGCGGGCGGTCGTGGACTCGATGCCGGGGGCGGTGCGGAACGCGTTGCGGCACGACGCGGAGGTGTTGCGCGTGGTGCCGGCCGAGGCGGACTGGGTGGTCGGGCCCGGGGTGGCCGAGCCGGGGGCCGGTGTGGGCGAGGCGACCGAGTCCGGGGTGGCCGAGTCCGGGGTGGCCGAGGGCGGGGTGGCCGAGGGCGGGGTGGCCGAGGGCGGGGTGGCCGAGGGCGGGGTGGCCGAGTCTGGGGTGGTTGCGCCGGGGGCCGGCGTGGGCGATGTGGCCGGGTCCGAGGTGGTCGAGGGTGGCGGGGTGTCCGGGGTGGGGGGCGACGACCCCGGAGACGCGGCGGTGCGCGCGGTGCGTTCGCTGGCGGTGAGCGGCACGCTCGGCTCGGCCATCGCGTTGGCCCGCGAGAGCCTGGCGCGCGGGGTGCCCGCCGGTGCGGCGGCGGAGCTGCACGTGGTGCTGGCGGGGATCCTGCTGGCCGACGGGCGGCCGGCGGACGCGGCGTCCGAGATGGAGCACGTGCTGACCACGCCGTCCGTGCCGCCGCCGTTGCGCCGGCTGGCGGAGGCGGGTCGGCTGTTGTCGCTGTACTTCGCCACCGGCAGCCGGGCGCGCGCGCACGCGTTGTCGGTGCTGACCACGCGGGACCGGGAACCGGGCGACGCGGACGTGGTGATGGCCGCGACGGTCCACTCGTGCCTGGAGTGGAGCGCCGGGAAGCTCGCCGAGGGCATGTACTGGGGCCGGGAGTCGACCCGGTGGGAGCTGGACCGGCCCACGGCGTGGTGGCAGTCGCAGTCGGCGGTGTCGTTCGCGTTGAAGCTGTCGGCGCTGGGGGAGTTCGAGCAGGCCGAGCGGTTGGTGCGGGACGACGTGTCGTCCGACGACGCGGCGGTGCGGGCCGGCGCGCCGACGGCCCGGACGATCGCGCTGGCCAGGGTGCTGGTCCAGGCCGGGAAGGTGAACCGGGCGCTGGCGGCGGCCCGGCGCGGCCTGTCCACCGCGCGCGACCGGGGGCTGCGGATCCTGGTGCCGTTGGCGTCGACGGTGCTGGCGACGGTGGCGTTGCACCGGGGCGAGGTCGCGGCGGCGGCGGAGCACGTGCGCCGGTACCGGGCGGACCTGGCGGCGGGCGAGGCGGTGCTGCACTCGGGGCAGTACGACTGGGTCGAGCTGCTGCTGGCGCACGCCCAGCACGGGCCGGAGCGGGCGGCCGAGCTGGCGCGGGAGCGGATGGCCGACCTCGACGGCGCGCGGCGGATGCTGATCGAGGAGCCGGGGGCCGCGCCGTGGCTCGTGCGGCAGGCGACGGCCGTGGACGACCGGGAGTTGGGGCGTGAGGTGGTCGGCGCGGTGGAGCGGTTGGCGGCCGACAACCCGGGGTTCGCGGTGGTGGCGGCGGGTGCGGAGCACGCGCGGGCGTTGCTGGAGCGGGACGCGGTGGGGCTGGCGGACGCGGCGCGCCGGCACCGGCACCCGTGGGCCAAGGCGAACGCCTACGCGGACCTCGCGGCGGTGGTGGGCGAGGAGGGGGACGCGGAGCGGGCGGCCGTGCACACCGGGTTCGCTTCGCGGATCTTCGAGCAGATGGGGGCGGAGGGGGAGTTGGCGCGGTTACGGGGGGACGAGGCGGGAGGCGCGGGGGGTGGTGAGGAGTGGCGGTTGTTGTCGGGGGCGGAGCGGGACATCGCGTTGTTGGTGGGGGCCGGGATGACGAACCGGCAGGTGGCGAAGCAGCTCTACCTGTCGCCGCACACGGTGAACTACCACCTGCGGGGGATCTTCCGGAAGCTCGGGATCAGTTCGCGGGTGGAGTTGGCTCGGGTGGCGCACTCGCAGGAGGGGGTGGAGGTGTCGCCGGGGTGAGGTCGGGTGGGTCCGGTGGGTCGGGTGGTGTGGTCGGTGGTGTGGTCGGTGGTGGTGGTGATGGGTGGCGGTGGTCTGCCGGGGGTGGGTCCGGCTCGATTTGACATGGGGCCCGTACGAGCACCCCAGGCAGGCCGTAGCCGGCAGGCCCGGCGGGGAAAAGCGTCCCGCCGGGCCTGCCGGCTCCCGCCCGAAAGGTATATCAAAAGACATAAAAACACTAACGAAAAACT
>NZ_JBSGBG010000087.1:0-13036 GCF_053601135.1 Actinosynnema sp. NPDC004786
TCCGGCCCATCGTGGCTGTGGGCACCGTCGGTGCCCCCTTGACACGCGCGGTTGGGCGTTGCCAGGTCGGCGGGATGACACGGCCCCCTCCTTTGTGGGGAAAGAGCCCTCGCACGATGAACGGCTCGCCGGGCCTGTTATGCGGTGCGTGCGGGCCTTTCTCCGCAAAGGGAGGGCTTCGTGTCATCCCGCCGACCTGGCGCAGCCCTACCGCACGTGTCAAGGGGGCGCTGTGCACGTCTTGCCCGTTCGTGCGCTGATGTCGCCCCCTTGACACGTGTGGTAGCCCTTCGGGAGGTCGGTGGGATGACACGAAACCCGGACCCACGACCCAACAGGGGGATCCGGGCGGGGGTGTCCATCCTGCTGATCTGCCCGTCCGGCGAGGACGCTTTTCACGCTTGTGAGCTTGAGGGCTCGACCCGCGCGACCCGCTGACGGCATTCGATCGGCGGGCATTCAGCCGATCTACGACGGTCAGTCGATCTACGACGTCCAGTCGACCGGCAGCGTGCGGCCCAGGACGGCGAACGGGCGGGGGTCGCCGGTGAACTGGTAGTGCCGCAGCACGTCCACGAACCCCATCCGCCGGTACAGCCGCCACGCCTTGCTCGGCCCTTCGGGCGTGGACAGCAGCACCCGCGCGCTGGGCACGCCCTCCAGGAGGTTGCGCAGCAGCAGCTCGCCGACCCCGCGTCCCTGCGCACGGGGCAGGACGTGCAGCTCGGTCAGCTCGAAGTAGTCGCGCATCCACTCCTCGACCGCCTTCGGCCCGGACACCATCGTCAGGCCGTGCCGCACCTGCTCGTGCCACCACTGGCCGACCGAGCCGCGGTAGCCGTAGCCGATGCCGATCAGCTCGTCCTGCTCGCCGAGCGCGACCACGCACCGCCACCCGTCGCGCAGCATGTGCGCCAACCACATCGGCGCGCGCTGCTCGGCCGTGCCGGGCGGGTAGTCCATCGCGCTCACGTAGAGCGCCAGCGCCTCGTCCAGGCGCGCGCTCAGCTCGGGCGCGGACATCGTGACGATCCGCTGCGACGGCGCGGCGGTCACCGGGCGACCTCGGCGGGCGTGCCACCGGTCAGGGAGAGCAGGCCCGCGTAGGTCGTCGGGTAGACCGCGTGCGGGTGCCCGGCGGCGGCCCAGACCACGTCGTACCGCTCCAGCGCCACGTCCACGATCGTCGGGATGGGCGCGGGGTGCCCCACCGGGGAGACGCCGCCGATGACCTGGCCGGTGTGCTCGCGCACGAACGCGGGCGTGGCCCGTTCGATCGAGTCGGCGCCGGCCAGCGCGGCGAGCTTGTCCGTGTCGGCCCGGTGCGCCCCGGAGGTGAGCACGAGCAGGGGTGTGGCGACGCCGTCGCGGACCGCGGCGAAGACCAGGCTGTTGGCGATCGCGCCGACCTCCACGCCCACGGCCTCGGCCGCCGCGGCGGCGGTGCGGACGGCGTCGGCCAACACGCGGATCCCGTTCGCCGCGTCGTGGTGGCCCGCCTCGGACAGGGCGGCGGCCACCTTGCGGATGCCGGGGTGGTCGAGTGCGCTCACCCGTTCATGAGACCACGGGCGGTCGGGTTGAGGACTGCCGGGCCGGCAGGATAGGCTGGTCTGGCTCGAACGTCTGTTCGAGCAATGCCTTGGTGGTGGGGCGGGGGAAGCGCCCCACCACCAAGTGCCGCCGTCTCCCCGCGGCGGTCGTCGCTGTCCCGACGCCGCGAGGAGGCCGCGAGATGACTCAGACCTTCCCCCGCCGCATTCCCCTCCCGCTACCACCGGCGTCGGCGGTGACCCTGCTCGGCCAGGCCCGCGAGTGCCTCGTCGAGGCCGAACGGGACCCCTCGCCGCCCACCCGCTTCGCCACGGCCTACCTGGCCGCGATGCGGGCCGCGGCGGCCGTGCTGGCGGCGCGCGGCCGACCCCACCGGGGCCGGGCCAAGCCGACCAGCGTGTGGGTCCTGCTGTCCTCCCTCGCGCCGGAGCTGCGCGAGTGGGCCGCGTTCTTCGCCGAGTGCTCGGCGACGCGCGCGGCCGTGCTGGCGGGCATCACCAGGCAGGTCACCCGGCGCGCAGCCGACGACCTGGTGCGCCAAGCGGCGCAGTTCACCGAGCTGGTCGACGAGATCATGTACGAGGACTGACTGTGAGCAGGGGACTGGTCGCCTACGACCGCCTGATCGACGTGGTGGAGGCCGAAGCCGAGCGCCTGGCGGCGTCGGTCGAGGGGCAGCGCCCGGAACGCCAGGTGCCCGCGTGCCCGGGGTTGAACCTGGGCGAGACGGCGCGGCACGTGGGCAGCACTTACCGGATGGTGTCGACGTGGCTGAGGGAAGGCAGCCAACCCCTGGTGTGGCAGCAGGACCCGGAGCGGGGGCAGGGGCTGCCGGAGTACGTGCGCGAGGGCGTGCCGCCGCTGCTGGGGGCGTTGCGGGCGCACGGCCCGGACGACCCGTGCGAGACGTGGTGGCCGGCCGAGCGCAACCACCGCTTCTGGGCCCGCCGGCTGGCGCACGAGTCCACCGTGCACCGGATGGACGTGCAGGCGGCGGCCGGGCTGCCGATCGACCCCGTGGACGACGACGTGGCGCAGGACGGCGTGGACGAGGTCCTGACGCTGTGGCTCGGGCACCGGCTGGACCTGCTCGGCGTGCGCGGCACGCGGGAGGGCACGGTGTCGATCCGGGCGGGCGACCGGGTGTGGCTCGCCACGACCGGGCCGGAGCCCGCGGTGGCGCGGCTGGTCACCGAGGAGGAGGCGGCGACGGCGAACGGCGGCGTGACCGGGACGCCGATGCAGGTCTACCGCTGGCTCTGGGGCCGCATCCCGGACCGCGACCTGCCGCCGACCACCGGCGACCACGACGCGATCGCCCAGCTCTGGGCGTTGCTGCGGCTCGCCACCAAGTAGACGTGCGCCGCCGTCGTGCACCCGACTGCGCGGCGGCGGCGCACCCGGCGGCACTCGTCCGGCCGCCGGGACGCCACGGCGCTCGCCCCCCGACCACGGGTTCCGACCGCGGTGGCCCCGACCACGGGTTCCGGCCACGGCTGCCCGTTCGGACCTCGGTGGCCCGCGCGTTCCCGGGCGCGGCTCAGAGCGCCAGCGAGGCGACCTCGGCCAGCCCGTCCGCCTTGGCCGTCTCCAACCGGAAGCGGGCCTGTCGGCCGTCGATCTCCAGCACGCCCACCGAGTTGCCGAAGTGCGGCCCGTTGAGCTTGTGCCACCCCACCGGGTCCGGCGAGATGCCCCGCCGGTCCGCCCACCAGCGCAGCACCCGCGCGATCGGCCGCGACCACGACAGCCGGAACGCGGGCCGGAACACCCACGGCGGGTCGTTGTGCACCGGCGAGCACACGAGCTGGTACACCTTCGCGTCCACCGACGAGGCGAACGACGCGCGCGCCGCGTAGCTGTGGTGCACGTCCCCGGACAGCACGCACACCGTGCCGGGCGCGTCGTCGGACCGCGAGATCCGCTCCAGCAGCCGGGCCAGCCGCTCGAACGACGCCCGGAACGCGGGCCAGTGCTCCAGGTCGGCGACCTGCCGCACCTTCTCGCCGACCCGGCCGCGCCACCCGGGCAGGCCCGCCATCCGCTCGTTCAACGACTGGAAGTGGCTCAACGCGTGCGGCATCAGCCACGGCAGCGACGAGCCGACCAGCAGGTGGTCGAAGTCGCCGTGGGCGTTCTCCTCGATCCAGTCGAACTCGCGGTCGCCGACCATGAGCCGCTCCGGCCCGGACAGGATGCGCCCGCTGCGCGTGTCGATCACCAGCAGCCGCACCCGGCCGAAGTCGCGCCGGTAGCTCCACCGGGTGGACTTGCCGCCGTCCACCTCGCGGTCCGCCCGCTCGGCGAAGTCCTCCAGCAGCGACTGCACGTCGCCGCCGGTCGAGCGCACCTTCGCGTACAGCTCGTCGGCCGCCAGCTCGTCCGGGCTGAGGTTGCCCAGGTGCTGGTAGACCCAGTACGACGCGAGCCCGGCCCGGATGCGCTCGGGCCACCAGCGCTTGGCCGCCATCTGCTCGCGCCACGTCCGCGAGGTGTTCCAGTCGTCCCGGATGTCGTGGTCGTCGAAGATCATCGACGTCGGCACGACGGACATCAGCCAGCGGATCTCGGGATCGGCCCACGACTCGTGGTACAGCTCGGCGTACTCGCGGAACGACACGACCTCGCCCGCCGGCTCCGGTCTGCGCTCGGCCAGCCACCGGGTGATCTTCGGCGTCGGCTCGTCGGCGTAGACCTGGTCGCCGAGCAGCACCAGCGCCTCCGGCCACCGGTCGCGCGGCTCGTCCTTCATCCGCAACGCGTACGCGTCCAGCGCGTCCGGCCCCAGCTTGTCCGGCGTGCCCTCGCCCTTGGCGGCGCGGCACGACCCGAACAGCAGCCGCCGCACCGGCGTGGTGCGGATGCACGGCGGCGGGAACGGGGAGCCCGGCCGCGGCCACACCACGTCGCCGTCCAACCGCACGTCGTAGTCGGTGGTCGTGCCGGGCTCCAGCCCTTCGACCACGACCAGGGCGAAGTGCTGCTCGCCCACCTGGAACGTCGTCGCGTGGTGGCCCGCGACGGTGACCTCGCACGCGGCATCGGTCTCGACCCACACCGTCGCCGAGGTGCGGTCGACGTGCCGCAGCACCGGACCAAGAACCAGCTCCGCCATTGCGCAGACGTTACCTTCGGACCATGACAACCAGGTGGTGCGCCGTCGTGGTCGACTCGGCCGATCCCGCCGGGCTGGCCCGGTTCTACGCGACGTTGCTGGGCGGACCGGTCACCCGCGAGGACGAGCACGCGGTCGACGTGGCGCTCGCCGACGGGTTGGACCTGGTGTTCGTGCCGGTGCCGGACCCGAAGGTGGTGAAGAACCGGGTGCACCTCGACCTCGCGTCCGCCTCGCCGGAGGACCAGGCGGCGATCGTGGCGCGGGCGGTGGAGCTGGGCGCGAAGCCGGTCGACATCGGGCAGGGCGACGTGCCGTGGGTGGTGCTGGCCGACCCGGAGGGCAACGAGTTCTGCGTGCTGGAGCAGCGCGACGAGTACGACGACAACGGCCCCGTCGCGGCGGTCGTGGTGGACGCGCGGGACCCGCGGGCGCAGGCGGCGTTCTGGACCGGGCCGACCGGGCTGCCGGTGGCGCGGGAGGGCGACGACTTCGCGTCGCTGCCCCGGCCGGTCGGGCCGTCGCTGGAGTTCGTGCGGGTGCCCGAGCCGAAGGCGGTGAAGAACCGCGTCCACCTCGACCTCGCGCCGCCCGCCGACGGCGACCTGCGCACCGAGGTGGCCCGGCTGGAGGCGTGGGGCGCGGTGCGCGCGGACGTGGGGCAGCGCGACGTGCCGTGGGTGGTGCTGGCCGACCCCGAGGGCAACGAGTTCTGCGTGCTGACGCCCCGCTGACCGTCAGCGGAGGGTGAGCGCGGTCTCGGTGCCGACGCGGGTCAGCTTCTCCGGGTTGCGGACGTAGTACAGGCCGGTGACCCGGCCGTCCTCGACGCGGACCGCCATGATGCCGTCCATCTCCCCGTCCAGGCGCACGACGAGCGCCGGGTTGCCGTTGACCGCGGTCGGCTCGCAGGTCAGCACGACGCCGGCCCGGCCGAGCCCGCCGACGAGCATGCGGACGACCTTGTCCGCGCCGGTGACCGGCCGCAGCGCGGCGTGCTTGACCCCGCCGCCGTCGCTCACCATGACGACGTCCGGCGCGAGCACGTCGAGCAGGCTGTGCAGGTCGCCGGTCTCGAACGCGCGCCGCAGCGCCGCCAGCGCCTCCCGCGTCTCGCTCGCCGGCACCGCCGCGCGGGGTCGGCGGGCGTCGACGTGCCGGCGGGCGCGGTGCGCGATCTGCCGGACCGCCGCGGGGCTCTTGTCCACCGCGGCCGCGATCTCGTCGTAGCCCACGTCGAACGCCTCGCGCAGCACGAACACGACGCGCTCGGTCGGGGACAGCGTTTCGAGCACGAGCATGAGCGCCATCGAGACGCTCTCGGCGAGTTCGACGTCCTGCGCCACGTCCGGCGCGGTGAGGACGGGTTCGGGCAGCCACGGGCCGACGTAGGACTCCTTGCGGCGCTTGAGCGCGCGCAGCCGGTTGAGCGCCTGCCGGGTGGTGATCCGGACCAGGTAGGCGCGCTGGTCGCGCACCTGCGCCAGGTCCACCTCGACCCACCGCAGCCAGGTCTCCTGGAGGACGTCCTCGGCGTCGGTCGCGGAGCCGAGCATTTCGTACGCGACGGTGAAGAGCAGGTTCCGGTGGGCGACGAACGCCTCGGTCGCCACGTCACCGCTCGTGCCCGGCCTCATGGGTGTCTCCCTCGCTCGCTCGTCGCAGACGCCCAGGAGACACCACTCGACCCGCTGGTGTGACAGGCGTGAGACAGGTCACGCCCGCTCGGCCCGGCGATCGCCGGCTCGACCGGCCGGTGACGTGGCCACGCGCGCCGCTGCTCGACTCGGCGGTCGCCGCGCGGTTCCGGATCGGCCGGTGACGTGGTCGCGCGCCGCTGCTCGATCCGGACGGCCGCGCGGACCGGATCGACCGGAGAAGTCGCCGCCGTGTGCTGCCCGTCGCACCTGGTGCATTCCCCGAGCGACGGCTACAGTCCGCCGGTATGCAATATATTAGTCGGGCCTTGTACCGCGACCAGGCGCTCACCGCGATCCGCGAGGCGATCCTGGGCGGCGACCTGGCTCCCGGCGCGCCGATCAAGGACGTGGAGCTGGCCGAACGGCTGGGCCTGTCCCGGACGCCGGTGCGCGAGGCGTTGGCCCGGCTGACCGACGAGGGCCTGGTCGAGAGCAAGCCGCACAGCTACACGCGCGTCACGCCGCTGGACACGGCGGCGGTGCGGGACGCGCACGTCGTCGTCCAGAGCATGCACGCGCTCGCCGCCCGGCTCGCCGCGCCCCGGCTGGTGGAGGCGGACCTGGCCGCGATGCGCACCGCGAACACGGCGTTCGCGCACGCCCTGGCCGACGGCGACGTGCCCGCCGCGCTCGCCGCCGACGACGAGTTCCACGCGGTGGCCGTGCGGGGCAGCGGGAACTTCGCCGTGCGCGCCACCATCGAGCGCTACACCCCGCTCGTGCGCCGCCTCGAACGGCTGCGGTTCGCCGCGCCCACCGGCCGCCACTCGGTGGCCATGCACGACGAGATCATCACCGCCTTCGCCGCGGCCGACGCCGACCTCGCCGCCCGGCTGGTCGAACGGAACTGGGCGACGTTGGCCGACCTGTTCCCGGATGAGGAGAACTGACATGGCGCTGGACGATTTCGCGCGTTTCCCGTTGACCTTCGGGCCGTCGCCGGTGCACCCGCTGGAACGGCTCACCAGGCACCTCGGCGGCGCGCGGGTGTGGGCGAAGCGGGAGGACTGCAACTCCGGGCTGGCCTACGGCGGCAACAAGACCCGCAAGCTGGAGTACCTGGTGGCCGACGCGCTGGCGACCGGCTGCGACACGCTCGTGTCCATCGGCGGCGTGCAGTCCAACCACACCCGCCAGGTCGCCGCCGCGGCCGCGCGGGCCGGGCTGAAGTGCGTGCTGGTGCAGGAGAGCTGGGTGGACTGGCCGGACGCGGTGTACGACCGGGTGGGCAACATCCTGCTCAGCCGGTTGATGGGCGCGGACGTGCGGCTGGTGGAGGCGGGCTTCGGCATCGGCGTGAAACCCGCGTGGGAGCGGGCGATCGAGGACGTGCGCGCGGCGGGCGGCAAGCCGTACGCCATCCCGGCGGGCGCGTCCGACCACCCGCTGGGCGGGCTCGGGTTCGCCGGGTGGGCGGCCGAGGTCGAGCGGCAGGAGGCCGAGCTGGGGGTCCGGTTCGACACGGTCGTGGTGTGCTCGGTGACCGGCAGCACGCAGGCCGGCATGGTGGCGGGGTTCGCGGGCAGCGGTCGCCGGGTCATCGGCATCGACGCCTCCGCCGAGCCGTGCGACACCCGCGACCAGATCACCCGCATCGCCAAGAGCACGGCGGGTCTGCTGGGCGTCGAGGTGACCGACGAGGACGTCGTGCTCGACGACCGGTTCCACGAGGGCATCTACGGCGTGCCGGGCGAGTCCACGCTGGACGCCATGAAGCTCGGCGCACGGCTGGAGGGCATGATCACGGACCCGGTGTACGAGGGCAAGTCCCTGGCCGGCCTGGTGGAACTGGTCAGCACCGGCGAGATCCCGCGTGACGCCACGGTCCTGTACGCCCACCTCGGCGGCCAGCCCGCGCTCAACGCCTACAGCGCCCTGTTCCGCTGACCGCCGCTTCCGCGCCACGCCCGCGGTCACCTGGCCCGGGGGCGTCAGGCCCGCAGTCGCAGGCCCTTGGGCGTGGCGCGGAAGCCCGCGTCCTGGAGGATGCCCGCCAGCCGGGAGCCCAGCGCGACCTCGCCGTCCGCCCGCTGCACGGCGAGCTGCCCCAGCCACCCGTCGCGCACCGCCCGACCGAGGGCCTGGGCCGCCGCCCGCAGCGGTTCCTCCTCCTCGGTGAACGACAGCAGCGACCGACCGCCCCGCTCCACGTAGAGCGTGGCGAGCCCGTCCACCAGCACCACCAGGGCACCGGACTTGCGGCCCGGCCGGTGCCTGCCCTCGCCCGTCGGCTCCGGCCACGCCAACGCCGCGCCGTAGGGCTGCGCCGGGTCGGCCGCCGCCAGCACCACCGCCTCCGGCGTGCCCACGTGGTCCTGCCCCGGCGGCCGGGACGACGCGCGCAGCCGGTCCACCGCGCCCCGCGCCGCGAACTGCGCCGCGCCGAGCCCTTCGACCACGTACCCGCGCACGACCTGCCCGGACTCCTCCATCGCCCGCAGCACCCGGTACACCCCGCTGAACCCGCCGGTCACCCGTTCGGTGTCCAACGCGCCGCGCGTCAGCACGCCGTGCCGCTCCAGGAACGCCTCGGCCCGCGCGTGCGCCCGCCGCGTCGCGTCCACCGCGGGCACCACGGCGAGCGACCACCGGCCCGCCACCGTCGGCGGTCCGGTGCGGCTCGGCATGTCCGGCCGACCCGCCCGCATCCGGGCGTACCGGCCGCGCGGCGCGGCCCGCCGCGGCTTGTGCGCCGTGCCGCCGCCGGCGACCAGCGCCCGCAACGGCGCGAGCGTGTCGTTGGTGACCACGCCGGCCCACACCAGGTCCCAGAGCGCGCCGACGACCTCGCCGTCCGTCGTCGGGCCCTGCATCGACACCCGGTCCACCACCTGCCGGAAGAACAACGCCCCGCCGCCCAGCGCCTCCACCACGGCCGTGTGCAGGGACGAGTCCGGCATCGCCTCCGGCACCAGGTCCGGCAGCAGCAGGTCCGCCACGTCCGTCGGCGCGAGCGCGATCCACCCGTCGCCGCCCGCCAGCGAGCCGCACCCGGTCCACGTCACCTCGCCGGACGCGGTCAGCTCGTCCAGCAACGCGGGGCTGTAGCCGGGCAGCCGCGCGGGCAGCACCAGCGACTCCACCGCGCTCGCGGGCAGCGGCGCGCCCGCCAGCTGCTCGACCACCGAGTACACGTCGTCCACCGTCGGCGCGCCCCGCAGCCGCCGCCCCACCCCGTGCCACGCGGGCAGGAACCGGCCCAGCGCGGCGGGCTCCACCGGCTCGACCTCGGCGCGCAGCCGGGCCAGCGACGCCCGCCGCAACCGCCGCAGCACCTCGGCGTCGCAGTACTCGGTGTGCGTGCCCCCGGGCCGGAGTTCGCCGCGCACCAGCCGCCCGGTGGCCGCCATCCGCTCCAGCACCCCGGTCACCACGGCCACGCCCAGCCCGAACCGCTCCGCCGCCTCCACCGCCGGGAACGGGCCGTGCGTGCGCGCGTACCGCGACAGCAGGTCGCCCAGCGGGTCGGCCACCGGCTCGGTGAACACCTCCGGCACGCCCACCGGCAGCGCCACGCCCAACGCGTCGCGCACCCGGCCCGCGTCCTCGATCCCGATCACCCGGTCCTCGCCCGCGATGCGCACCCGGATCGCCCGCCGCTGCGCCACCAGGTCCGCCAGCCACTCCGGCCGCGCGCCCCGCGCCAGCGCCTCCTCCTCGGACAGGTCGCCGAGGAACCGCAGCAGGTCCGCCGCGCCCTCCGCGTCCCGCGCGTGCCGGTCGGGCGCGAGCCGCTGCAGGTTCCGCTCGACCTCCGCGACCACCTCCGGGTCGAGCAGCTCCCGGATCGCCTCCGAGCCCAGCAGCTCGGCCAGCAGCGCCGAGTCCAGCGACAACGCCGCCGCCCGCCGCTCGGCCAGCGGCGCGTCCACCTCGTACAGGAACATCCCGACGTACCCGAACAGCAGGCTGCGCGCGAACGGCGACGGCGACGGCGTCTCCACCTCCACCACGCGCACCCGCCGGGCCCGGACGTCGGTCATCAGCTCGCGCAGGCCCGGCACGTCGTACACGTCCTGGAGGACTTCCCGCATCGCTTCCAGCACGACCGGGAAGCTCTCGTACTTCGCCGCCACCGACAGCAGTTGCGCCGCCCGCTGCCGCTGCTGCCACAGCGGTGTGCGCTTGCGCGGGTCGCGCCGGGGCAGCAGCAGCGACCGCGCCGCGCACTCCCGGAACCGCGCCGCGAACAGCGCCGAGCCGCCCACCTCGGCCACCACGACCTGCTCGACCTCCTCCGGGTCGAGCAGCACGTCGTCCGCCCCCGCCACGACCTGCGCGCCGTCCAGGTCGACCGCGTCGGGCAGCCGGATCACGATCCCGTCGTCGGAGTGCGCCGCCTGCACCTCGATGCCGCGCCGCTCCCGCAGCCGGGCCGCGATCGCCAACGCCCACGGCGCGTTGACCTGCGCCCCGAACGGCGAGTGCACCACCAGCCGCCAGTCGCCCAGCTCGTCGCGGAACCGCTCCACCAGCACGACCCGGTCGTTGGGCACGTGCCGCGTCGCCTCGCGCTGCTCGCCCAGGTAGGCCAGCAGGTTCGACGTGGCCCACGCGTCCAGCCCGGCCGACGCGGCGCGCTCCGACGCCGCCTCCTCCTCCATGGTGGACACCTCGCGCAGGAACTTCCCCAGCGCCCGCCCCAGCTCCAGCGGGCGGCCCGGCGCATCGCCCTTCCAGAACGGCATCCGCGCGGGCTGGCCCGGCGCGGGCACCACGATCACCCGGTCGTGGGTGATGTCCTCGACCCGCCACGACGACGTGCCCAGCAGGAACGTGTCGCCCACCCGCGACTCGTAGACCATCTCCTCGTCCAGCTCGCCGACCCGGGAGCCGGGGCCGCGCTCGGACGGCGGCGTCATCACCGCGAACAGGCCCCGGTCGGGGATCGTGCCGCCCGACGTCACCGCCAGCCGCTGCGCGCCGGGCCGGCCGCGCAGCTCGCCGGTGATCCGGTCCCACGTGATGCGGGGCCGCAGCTCGCCGAACTCCTCGCTCGGGTAGCGGCCCGCGAGCATGTCGAGCACCGCCTGGAGGGCCGACTCCGGCAGCGCGGCGAACGGCGCGGCGCGGCGCACCAGCCCGGACAGCGCCTCGACCGTCCACGTCTCCATCGCCACCATCGCCACGACGTGCTGCGCCAGCACGTCCAGCGGGTTGCGCGGGTACCGCACGGCCTCGATCGCGCCGTCCCGCATCCGCTCCGCCACCACCGCGCACGACACCAGGTCGCCCCGGAACTTGGGGAACATCACCCCGCGCGACACCGCCCCCACCTGGTGCCCGGCCCGGCCCACGCGCTGCAGGCCCGATGCCACCGTCGGCGGGGCCTCCACCTGCACCACCAGGTCGACCGCGCCCATGTCGATGCCCAGCTCCAGCGACGACGTCGCCACCACGCACGGCAGCCGCCCCGACTTCAGCTCCTCCTCGACCACCACGCGCTGCTCGCGCGACATGGAGCCGTGGTGCGCGCGGGCGATCGCGGCCGTGCGCTGGGTGGTGACGCCGGACTGGCCGGGGGCCTCGGCGGGGAACGCGCCGACCGGCGCCGGCTCCACCTCCTCCGCCAGCTCGTTGAGCCGCGCGGTGAGCCGTTCGGCCAGCCGCCGCGAGTTGGCGAACACGATGGTCGACCGGTGCTGCCGGACCAGCTCCAGCACCCGCTGCTCCACCGACGGCCAGATCGACGCCCGCTGCTCCGCCCCCGCCGCCGAGCCCGACACCTCGCCGGTCGGCTCGCCCAGCACCGACATGTCCTCGACCGGGACCTCGACCCGCACCTCGATCGTCTTGGCGGACGCCGGCTGCACGACCCGCACCGGCCGGCCGCCGGCCAGGAACGCGCCCACCTCCTCGACCGGCCGGACCGTGGCGGACAGCCCGATCCGCTGCGCGGGCCGCTCCAGCAGCGCGTCCAGCCGTTCCAGCGACAGCGCCAGGTGCGCGCCCCGCTTGGTGCCCGCCACCGCGTGCACCTCGTCGACGATCACCGTCTCGACGCCGCGCAGCGACTCGCGCGCGGCCGACGTGAGCACCAGGAACAGCGACTCGGGCGTGGTGACCAGCACGTCCGGCGGCGTCCGGGCGAACGCCCGCCGCACGTCCGCCGGCGTGTCGCCGGTGCGCATGCCGACCGCGATGTCCGGTTCGGGCAGCGACAGCCGGTGCGACGCCTGCCGGATGCCCGCCAGCGGAGCCCTCAGGTTGCGCTCCACGTCCACCGCCAGCGCCTTCAGCGGCGACACGTACAGCACCCGGCACCGCCGCTTCGGCTCGGCGGGCTTCGGCGTCGAGGCCAGCCGGTCCAGCGCCCAGAGGAACGCGGCCAACGTCTTGCCGGACCCGGTCGGCGCGATGACCAGCGCGTGCTCCCCCGCGGCCGCCGCCTCCCACGCCCCCGCCTGCGCCGCCGTGGGCGCGGCGAAGGCCCCGGCGAACCACTGCCGGGTGGCGGGGGAGAAGCGGTCCAGGACGTCCACGCCGTCCATACTGAACCACCCCACCGACAGTGTTGGATTGCAGTGTTGGATTGCGCCGCCTCCGGCGTCGCGGGCGAGGTCGCCCGGAAGTCGGTCGTTCGCGCCCTGATCCCCGGCGATCGAAAAGCGTGATCGCCGGGGACCGGGTCGCCCGACGCCGTCGAAGACGACCCGGCGGCGTTGAA
>NZ_JBSGBG010000088.1:0-12636 GCF_053601135.1 Actinosynnema sp. NPDC004786
GCTGGAGGACGTCGTCCTGCCGCACCCGGTGCGGGTGCCCGCCACGGGCACCGACACCCTCACCCGCCTCACCCCGCTGCTCGTCCTGTTCGACCGGCAGGTCTTGGCGCGGCGGCTGGTGCGCAACCGGTTCGTCGACGCGGTCGGCGTCGGCGGCACGGCGTCGTTGGCGGAGTGCGCGGCGTTCCTGTCCGGCGTCTGGCAGGACGAGGAGACGGCCACCGACCCCGGGATCGTCGCCCTGCTGGAGTCCCGGGCGAAGCTCGCCGCGGCGGTGCGCGCGGACGGCGCGGTGTCCGACGACGTGGTGCGCGAGGCCGCCCGACACCTGCCGGGTTGGCTGCGCCGTCCCGGTTCCTACGCGTTCTTCGTCCAACCGACGCGGGACGGGCGGCTCGTGGTGAACCACGTCTACGCCGGCTTCGGCCGGTTCACCAGCCGGTTCCTGCGCCGGTTCCCCGGCGCGGCGGACGCTGTGGCCGCCCGGCTGCGGCGCACGCTCGGCGGCCGGTTCGCGCAGTTCCGGCCGGTGCACGGGTTCAACGCCAACCTGCACCCGCTCCTGGCCTCACGCGAGATCGGCGACGACCCCCGCTGGGCCGACCTGCCCGTGGACGAACTCCGGGTCCGGCACGACCCGCGCACCGACGAGGTCAGGGTGGTGCACGGCGACGAGCCGCTGGACGTGGTCTACCCGGGTTTCCTGGTGCCGCTGGTGCTGCCCGACCGGCACGTCCCGCTGTACTCCGACCTCGCCTGCGGCGGGGTGGACCTGCGGGCGCTGCGGTCGGGCGAGCGCGACGGCGAGGCGGTGGTGAGCGGCGAGCTGCGCTACCGCGACGTGGTGCTGGCCCGCCGCGCGTGGGAGTTCGCCGTCACGCCGGACCTGGCCGAGGACCCGGTCGCGGCGGAGGTGGTCCGGTTGCGCGCCCGGCACGGGCTGCCGGAGCACGTGTTCGTCGGCGCGGCCTCCGCGCCGACGTCCGCCGACGTGGCGCAACGGCTGCTCCCGGCCAAGTCGCAGTACGTGGACTTCGGCAACGCCCTGCACCTGCGCACACTGCCCCGGCTGCTGTCCCGGTTCCCGGCGGGCGTCCGGTTCACCGACGCGGTGCCGGTGCCGGGCGTCCAGTCGCCCGGTGGGCGGGTGCTCGAAGTGGTCGCGGAGACCTATTGGGGGATCGAGTGAGTGACGAGCTGCTGCGGCTGCGCCCGATCGTCCACGCGAGCCCGACCGACACCGGCCTGCACGTGCGGGGCTGGTCGGCGAGCTTCAGCGTGGCCGGCGGCAAGGGGCTGTGGACGGTGTGGCAGCGCCTGGCCGGACCGCTGACCGCCGGCGTGCCGCCGGAGCAGTTGGCCGTGCCCGACCAGGCGCCGCCCGCGGTGGCGGCGGCGTTGCGGCTGGTCATCGACCAGCTGCACGAGCACGACCTGCTGGTGCGGGTGCCCGCGTCGTGGGACGCGCAGGGGCCGCCCGGGCACGTCGCGCGGTGGCTGGAGTCGGTCGCGCCCCGGCCCGCGCGGGCGTGGGAGCTGATGCGCGCGGACGCGGTGGCGGTGGTCGGCTCCGGGGCCGTGGCCGCCGCCGCGCACCGGGCGTTGACGGCCACCGGGTTGGCGGTGGGGCCGGTCGAGCCGGGGCCGGGCCTGGTGCTGGTGTCCGGCGGTCACGTGGTCGCTGCCGGGTGCGCCGCGGACGTGGGGTTCGTGGTCGCGCCCGGCGCGCGGGGCGACGTGCTCGCCGACGCCGAGGCGGTGGCCCGTCGCCTCGACGGGCAGGCGGGCGAGCCGCCGGAGGTGCTGGCGGCGCTGGTCGGCTCGGCCGCGGCGCACCGGTTGGTGTGCGCGGTCGCCGGGCTGCCCGACCCGGCGCACGAGGTGGTGGACCTGTGGCACGACACGCCGCCGGCCGGGCCGCCGCACCAGCCGGTGCTGGTCGCGCGGCTGGACCCGCTGCGCGCGGAGTACCACCCGTGGCTGTCGGCCGTGCGCCCCGCGCCGCCGGGCGGGCGGACCGCCGACGTGCTGGGCGACCCCGAACTCGGACCCGTGCCCGCGCCGGAGACCGGCGACCTGCCGCAGGTGCCGGTGAAGCTGGCCGCGTCCGGCGACGCGGTCGGGTACGGCACCACCAGGGACTCGGCCCGGCTGGACGCCGTGGTCCGCGCCGCGCACCGGCTCGCGCCCGACACCGCGGTGGTGGGCGCGGACGCCGTGCACGCGTTGGGCTTGGCGTTGCGCACCGCCGTGCGGGTGCTGCCGGGCACGCCGGTCGAGCCGGGGGAGTGGGAATCGGACCCGACGGCCCGGCGGTGGTGGAAGGCGGTGGTGCTGCGGTTCGCGCTGCCCGCCGAGGTCGAGGTGACCCGGCTCGGCGACGGGGTGGTGCGGGCCGTCGTGCGCTCGGGTGGCGAGGAGCTGTCGTGGGCCGTCGAGGCGAGCGCCGCGGACGCGGTGGCCTTCGCGGCCCTGGCGGCGGCCGGCCGGGCGCAGGCGGGGGTGGGGGAGCCGGTGCTGCTGTGCGGCGCGTTCCCGGTGGAGGAGCCGACCGTCGCCGACGTGCCGTGGACCGACCGCGCCTGGTACTGGCCGTACGGGGTGCGTGAGGCGGAGGAGGGGTTGCAGGCGCGGTTGCGGGAGCTGGCGGGCGTGGCCGAGGTCAAGCGGGTGGCGTTGGGGCCGGTGCTGCACGCGGCGGGGCTGGTCGGGTTCGCGGTGCCGGAGGTGGGCCGGTGAGCGTGGTGGAGCTGACGGCGTACGCGCTCGGTGACCTCGCGCGGGTCGGCGCGGGCGCGGAGGCGGTGCTGCCCGTCCGGTACGACGGCCCGGTGGCGTTGATCGGGCCGGTGGTCGGTGGCGGGCCGGGGGTGTGCCTGGTGTGCGCGGAGGACGTGCGGCTGGCCGCGCAGGGCACCGCCGTGCCGCGTCGTGCGGAGGGCACGCGGGTGGGTGGCGTGCCGTCGCCGGCGCACGGGCCGTTGGTGGACGCCGTGACGCGGATGGTGTTGGCCGACCCGGAGGCGTACCGCGACCGGGTGCTGTCGGTCCGCGCGGACCTCGGCACCGTGGCCGAGCACCGGGTGCGGCCGCGCCCGGAGGGGTGTCCGGTGTGCGGGCCGCTGCCCGACGACAGCGCCGACGCGGCGGTCGTGGCGCGGAGGCCGGCGCCCGTGTCGCCGGGGACGGCGCGCGGGCCGAACCCGTTGACGGACGGGGACGCGGTGCGTGACGCGTTGTTCGACCAGCGGCACGGGCCGGTCGACCGGCTGTCCCACTACGGTGACCTGCCGTTGCCCGCGGTGAGCGCGCGGATCGTGACCGACGGGGCGGGCACGCAGGCCGGGTTCGGCCGGACCGGCACGTTCGCCGAGTCGGAACGGGTGGCGTTGTTCGAGGCGGTGGAGCGGCTGGCCGGGCTGCGGCCCCGGCGGGTGACCACCGTGCTGGAGGCGTCCTTCGCCGACCTCGGCCCGGAACGCGCGGTCGAGCCGACGCGCCTCGGGCTGCCGGACCTGCCGTCGCCGCACGTCGTGCCCTACGCGCCGGACGTCCGCACGCGCTGGGTGCACGGCTGGTCGTACTCGCGCGGGACCACCGTGGCGGTGCCGGAGCACGTCGTGTACTGGGGCGGCACGCCCGGACCGCGGTTCGTCAACGAGACGTCCAACGGGTGCGGTGCGGGCAACAGCCTCACGGAGGCCGTGCTGTACGGGCTGTTCGAGGTCGCGGAGCGGGACGCGTTCCTCATGGCGTGGTACCAGCGCACGCCGCTGCCCACCGTCGTGGCGCGCGACGGGCTCGCGCTGCACCTGGCCGATCGGCTGGCACAGCTCGGCTATCGGCTGGAGTGCTACGACGCGACCAACGACCTCGCCGTGCCCACGGTGCTGACGCTCGCCCGGTACACCGGCGACGACCCGGCCGCGCCGCGGGCGTTCTTCGCGGCCGGTGCGGGGCTCGACCCTCAGGGCGCGTTGCGGTCGGCGGTGGTGGAGGTGGCGGTGGACGTCGAGTCGGCGGCCCAGCGCGCCCACGCCGACCCGGGGGAGTACGACCGGGAACGGCTGCTGCGGATGCTGCGCGAACCGGACCTGGTCCGGACGATGGAGGACCACGTCACGGTCAACGGCCTGCCGGAGGCGGTCGGGCGGTACGACTTCCTGCGGCCGGGCGACCCGGTCGAGATGCGCGGGCCCGAGGTGCCGTCGGACGACCTGGACGCGGTGCTGGAGCACTACGTGACCGCGTGGGCCGCGCTGGACCTGGAGGTGATCGCGGTGGACCTGACCGACCCCGTCGTGCGCGACCGCCTCGGCCTGCACACGGCGAAGGTCGTCGTGCCCGGCACGATCCCGATGACGTTCGGGGAACGCGACCGCCGCACCCACGGCATCCCGCGGTTGCGCCCGACCGGACCCCTGCGGCCCCACCCGTTCCCGTGACCACCGCCGACACGCCCGCGGAGGGGCCGCCCACCGCCGACTTGCCCACCGCCGACTTGCCCACCGCCGACCTGCCCACCGCCGACCTGCCCACCGCCGACCTGCCCACCGCCGACCTGCCCACCGCCGACGAGCCGAGCGCCGAGGGGCCGACCGCCGAGGGGCCGACCGCCGCCGGTACCGACGAGCCGACCGCCGCCGCGCCTGCCGTCGCGGCCGGTGCCGGGTCGACCGCCGCCGATGCGCTCGCCGCCGCCTACCGGCACGGTCCCGGCCGACTCGTCACCGACGGTCCCACACCGGAGCCGCGGCCGTTCGGGCCCGGCGTGGCGCTGGGCGAGCTGGCCCGCCACGGCGCGTTCGGGGCGGCGCTGGCGCACCTGCTCGCCGACGTCGCCACGCCCCAGCGGTGGGAGCCGTGGAACCCGTACAACGACCACCGCGCCTACCCGTCCGCCCGGTCCACGTTCGCGGTGGACGTGGCGCTGGTCGCGGACGGCCGGTCGTGGCCGCTGGACCCGGTGCGGCGGGCGCTCGTCGGCGGTGTGCCCGAACGGTTGGGCACGAGCGTCCGGCTGGACCTCGTGCGCCGGCCGGAGCGGTTCTCGGCCGGGTACGGCGAGTTCGCGGACGTGCTGGTGGAACTGGAAGCCGGCCACCTCTCAGCGGCGTTGGAGGACCACGCGCGAAGGCTCGGCCTGCGCGCGGGGATCGACGGCGACGGCCTGGTGGTGTCGTCGCACCGCGAGACCGGTCGCCCGGTTCCGCACACCTCTGCGCGCAGTTCCGGGTACGGCCCGCGCGGCTTCTCGGCGGACCCCAGGCCGTTGCCCGCCTCGGCCCTGCACGCGGTCGTGGCGGCCGTTCCCCGCCTGCGGCACCTGCGGCACCGGTTGGCGGTCCACAACGTCGAGGGCGTGCCCGACGGGTGGCACGGCGACGCCGGCGCGAGTCCCGTGATGGCGCGGATCGCCGACACCTTCCGGCACCCGCCGAGCGTCCTGGACGTGGGCAGCGCGAACCTCGCGCTGGTGCTCACCGGCGACCCGGCCGCGGCGGTCGCCGAGGCGGGACCCGACGGGTACCGCGCCCTGCTGCGGGCCGCCGGCGCGGTCGCCCAGCGGGTCGGCGAGGCGGCGGCCGGCGCGGGTCTGTTCTGCCGCCCGCTGCGCAGCCTGCACGACGAGCACCTGGAGGCGCTGGCCGGCGCGCCGGCCGGGCACACGCTGCTCTACCTGCTCGTGGCGGGCCGGCCGCGGGCCACCGGCTTCACCTACGACCTCACCCCGCTGGAGGCGCGACCGTGACCTGGACCGGGCTGCACGTGCGGCTGTCGTGGCGGACCGAGCACGTCGACGCGTTCGTCGCCGACGTCCTCGCGCCCCTGCTGGCCGACCACCGGACCGCGGGCCGCATCGCCGACTGGTTCTTCATCCGCTACTGGGAGACCGGGCCGCACCTGCGCGTGCGGCTGCGTGACGCGGAGGGGCACGTCGAGGAGATCGCCGACCAGGTGCGGCACGCGGTCGCGGCGGCCGGGCACCCCGAGACCCCGCTCGACCCGGACGGCTTCTACGCCGCGCTCGGCACGGACGGCGACTGGCTGCCCCACGGCGACGTGCGCGAAGTGCCCTACGTGCCGGAGGTGGAGCGCTACGGCGGACCGGACGCGTTGCCGGTCGCCGAGGAGGTGTTCTGCCGCAGCACCGACGTCGCGGTGGCCGTGCTGCGCGCGGCCCGCACACCCCGGGCCAAGCTCAGCGCCGCGGTGGAGCTGGTGATGGCCACGACCTCCGCGCTCGGCCTGGACCGCCCGGCGGCGGCGTCCTGGCTGCGCACCCTGGCCGCGTCCTGGCGCCGGCACCACGAGCCCGCCACCGCGCCCACGATGTCCTCCCACCTGGCCGCGCACCGCCTGCACGCCGACCGCGCGGCCACGTTGAGCGCCCGGTGGGACCGCCTGGCCTCCGCCCCGACCGGGGCCGTCGCGTACTGGTCGCGGCAGGTGCGGGCCGACCTGCCGCGCGACGTCTGGGCCTCGCAGCTGCACATGCTGCTCAACCGGTTGGGCATCGGGCCCGACGAGGAGCGCACGCTGTGCTGGCTGGTCGCCGCCACCGCGCTCGGCCCGGCCGGCCTGACGCCGTTCCACGCGGACGGCGCCGACGCGCCCGACCGCCGCTACCTGGAGGCGAGCAAGTACCGGCCGGAGGCCGAGGAACAGGTGCCCCGCAAGGGCACCGTGCGCGAGCTGCCCGAGCCGCGGCCGTGGCAGCGGACCGTGCGGCTGCCCGACCCGCCGGAGACCCCGGCGTCGCTGCGGTCGGCGTTGCGCGACCGGCGCACCGGCCGGGGGGACGCGGTGCGGGGTCTGCTGGACGTGGCCCGGCTGGCGGCGCTGCTGTGGACCGCGCACGGCGCGTTGCCCGACGGCCGGCGGCCGTACCCCAGCGCCGGCGCGCTCTACACGGCGCGGTTGCGGTTGGTGGCGTGGGCGGTCGACGGCCTGGAGCCGGGCGTGTACGACGTGGACGAGCGCGACCGGCGGCTGGTCGCGGTCGCGCCCGCGCCGGAGGTCGCGGACGTGGAGGCGACGTCGTCCTGGTTCGGGGCGCGGGCCGCGCTGACCGGCGGCGTGGACCTCGTGACCACACCCGCGCTGCTCGGGCTCTACGTGCGGATCGGCGACCTGCGCCGCGACTACGGGTTGCGGGCGGTGCGGCTGGGGTTCGCCGAGGCCGGTCACCTGGCGCAGAACCTGGCCCTGGTCGCGGCGGGCGTGTCGCTGTCGCTCGGAATGGTCGGCGGGTTCTACGACGACCTGGCGCACGACGTGTTCCTGTTGGACGGCGTGGACGACACCCTGGTCTACCTGCTGCCGGTCGGTTCGGCCTGAGGTCGCCGGGCCGGTGCCCGGTTCCGCAGCGTGGTCGTCCGGTGGTGGTGTGTGGTGTGACCTGCGTCAACGGCACCGATCGACGCCGGGCCGCGTTCAAGTGGGGTGAACGAGGTGCAGCCGCCGCGGTGGGCGGTGTGGGTGGCGCGGGCCGTCGCCGTGGTGGTCGTGGTGCCGGTGCGGGTGGCGTGGGAGGGGCTCAAGGTCGCCGGGCGGGCGGTGCGGCGGTTCCTGCTGCGCCCGTTGGGCGTGGTGCTGGCGTGGGTGTGGGACGGCGTGCGCGCGGTGTGCCGGTTCCTGTGGCACTGGGTGTTCACGCCGGTCGGCCACGGGCTGCGGTGGTGCGGCGGGGTGCTGGTCCGGTTCGTGCTGCGGCCGCTCCGGGTGGCGGTGCGGTGGCTGGCCGGGTGGGTGGGTCGCGGCGTCGCCGTGGTGTTCGACGGCGTGCGGCGCGCGTTGCGGGCGGTGGCGCGGTTCGCGCTGAGGCCGGCGGGGCGGGGTCTGCGTCGGCTGCTGCGGCCGGTCGGGCGGTGGTTGCGCCGGGCCGGTGCGGTGGTCGGTCGGTTCCTGCGGGCCGTGCTGCTGCGGCCGCTCGCGTGGTGCTGGCACAACGTGGTGGTGCGTGGTTCGCGCGCGCTCGGCGCGGGGTTGTGGTGGCTGGCGCGGCTGTTCGGCGGGGCGTTGTGGTGGGCGTTCCGTGTGGTGGGGCGGGCGCTGCGGGCAGTCGGTCGGGTGATCGGGGACGCCGTGGCCTGGGCGTGGCGGCTGCTGGCCCGGGCGTTCCGGGCGGTGGTGGTCACGCCCGTCCGTTGGCTCTGGCGGGTGGCGGTGGCGCCGGTCGGCCGGCTGCTCGGGAGGGTGTGGCGGGCCGTGGTCGTGGCGCCGGCGCGCTGGGTGCGCGCGTCCGTCGTGGCCCCGGTCCGGCTGGCGGGCCGGCGGGTCGGCGCGCAACTGCGCGCGCTGCTGGGCGTTCGACGGGGGTGAGCCCGCGTCTCAGTGGTCTCTGAGATCCGATCGGTAGTTTCGGCCGGGTTGGTGCCCCCACCGGATCGGGAGGATTCAGTGAGATCAACTCCTCGGGTCGTCGGATCGGTGCTCGCCCTGGTCACGGCGTTGGTGCTGCCCCTGCTCGGCTCGTCGGCCTCCGCGTCGGCGGGAGCGACGGCGCCGGCGCGCACCTGGCAACTGGAGAAGTGGGACCTGCCGCAGCGGATGTGCGTGCTGCACAACTCCGGCGACGGGGTCCACCGGTCCTACCTGATCTTCGCGGTGACCGGCCAGTGGTCGACCGACCTCGACTTCGGGATGCGCGACCTGCCGCCGGGCTGGACGGCCCTGCAGAGCCACCTCCCGCCCGGCTCCAACCACCCCGACCCGGACGACGGCGGGGTCATGGTCAACGGGTGGATCTCCGTGCAGGGTCCGACGTCGGTCCCGATGGGCGTGTACCGCCCGTTGATCTGGGTGTCGGACGGGGTGGTGACCGACACGGCCGCGGTCGAGATCGTCGTCAGCACCGCGTCCTGGCTGGAGTGCATGCAGGACCGGGGCTGACGCCGCGCGGTGGTCAGCCGCCGGTCGCGGCCAGCACCGCCTCGGCGATCGCCTCGTGCCCCGCCGGGGTGGGGTGCACGTCGGCGAGCCGGCAGAAGTAGGTCAGCTCGCAGACCTTCGCGACCGGCGTCGGGATCGGGCCGTAGGCCGGGTCCTGGGTGGTCTCGGTCAACGGCCCGTAGCCGCCGGTCACCGCGGTGACGTCCACGAACGTCGCCCCGACCTCCTCGTACTCGGCCCTGAGCGCGGCGTTGAAGAAGTCCCGGAACAACGACACCGACAGGCGGGCGAGGTCCCGGCCGTTCGGGAACGCCGAGGACACCCACGCGCCGAGGAACACGTCCGGGTAGGTCAGGCCCACGATCGGGGCGTCACCGGCGGCCTCGCGCAGGACGGGCAGGACGGCGGCCAGGTTCGCCCGCACCTGCTCGACGGCCTGGGACGCGCACGTCAGCGCGTCCTGGGCCCGCGCGCACGGCGACAGGTCGTTGCCGCCGATCACGACCGTCACCAGGCCGACCCGGCCCTGGTTCGCCCGCAGCTCCGCCACCGCCGCGTCGAGCTGCGTGCGGCCGGCCGGGTCGGGCGCGCCGGGGCCGCGGTTGGCCGGCGCGCAGCCGGGCTCGGACCGCATCTGCGCGGACGTCGCCCCGCTGCACGCCACGTTGACCAGCCGCGACCCCGACCGCTCGGCGACGAGGTAGGCGAAGCCGTCCCGCGGGTCGCCCTCGTCCACCGGCCGGTAGCCGGTCGCGTAGGAGTCGCCCAACGACACGTGGACCCGCTCGGCGGACGGCGTGCCGCCGGTCGACGCCGCGGTCGTCGTGGAGGACGTCGGCGGCGGGGCCGCGTCCGGCTGCGCGGTGCACGCCCCGAGCGCCACCGCCACCGCCCCGACCAGCACCGTCCGCCGCAGTCCCGGCACCTCGACCCCTTCCCGCGCGACCCGTCCGGCCGTCCACGCTACCGGGCGCGGGCCGTGCGCACCGGGCGTCCACTGTGGACGACGGGTCCGTCAGGCCGCGCCGTCGAGGTGGGACACCAGGAAGTCCGCCAGGTCGCCGATCGCCTTGACCTCGTTCGCCCGGTTGGTGAAACCGTGGCCCTCGTCGGCGTAGACGTCGTACCGCACCTCCACCCCGCGCCCGCGCAGGGCGGCCACGATCTGGTCGCTCTCCGCCTTCACCACCCGCGGGTCGTTGGCTCCCTGGATCACGAACAGCGGCGCGGTGATGGCGTCGGCGTAGGTGATCGGCGAGCGTTCCAGCAGGAAGTCGGGCTCGGTGTCGGGGTCGCCGACCCAGTCGGCCATCTCGGCCCGCCACGTCTCCGGCACCGACCGCGCCATCGTGAGCAGGTTGGACGGACCCACCAGCGACACGCCCGCGGCCCACAGCGACGGCATCCGGGACAGGCACGACAGGGTCGCGAAACCGCCGTAGGACGCGCCCCACACCGCGATCCGCGCCGGGTCCACCCAGCCCAGGCCGTGCAGGAACTTCACCGCGTGCTCGAAGTCGCCCAGCTCGTCGCCGCCGAAGTCGCGCAGGATGAGCTGCGCGTAGGTCTTGCCGTACCCGGTGGACCCGCGCACGTTCGGCGCGAGCACCGCGATGCCCCGCGCGACCAGGTACTGGTAGAGCCCGGAGTAGTTGTACTGCGGCCGTTCCTGGGCCTGCGGCCCGCCGTGGATGGAGATCACCACGCCGCGGACGTCGTCGCCGCGCGGCCGGTACAGCCACGCGGGCACCTCCAGGCCGTCGTGCGTCGGGTAGCGCACCAGCTCGGGTTCCACGAAGTCCGCCCGGACCGACGGCGCGCTGGAGGTCAGGTGGCGCAGCTCGTTCGCGGCCAGGTCCAGCGCGACCACCTCGAACGGCCGCGCGCCGGTCGCCAGCAGGAACGTCACCACGTCGCCCACGACGGACAGCGACTCGATCACCCCGGACGGCAGCTCCGGCAACGTGACCAGCTTCCCGTCCCGCAGCACGAACAGCCGTGAGACGCCGTCCTCGTTCACCGTCCAGGCCCGCACCCCGCCGCCGGCGGCCACGTGCTCGACGTCCCACGGCGGCGTCGCCAGGTCCGTGATCGCGCCGGTGGCCAGGGAGTACGACCCCAGCGCGAGGAATTCGCCGCCGGTGTCGTGCAGCAGGAGGAAACCGGACGAGTCGGCCGCCCACGGGCCGGGGACGTGCAGCCGCTTGCCCTCGTGCGCGGTCAGGACCCACAGCGGCGCGTCCGGCTCGTGCAGGTCCACGAGACCGAGGTCGGAGTCGTTGTTGCCGTGCGAACCCGAGGTGAGCAGCCAGCGGCCGTCCGGCGACACCGAGACGGCGTGCAGCAACGTGCCCTCGATCGACTCGACCCGCCGGATCGCCCCGGTGTCGAGGTCCTGCACCAGCACGTCCTGCACGGCCGGGTCGCGGTCGTTGGCCGCGTAGACCACGCCCCGGCCGTCCGGGGTGAACGGGGAGGGCGCGTCGTAGCCGTGGATGGAGGAGCCGAGCACGTGTTGGCGTCCGGGCGCGTGGGTGAGCCGCCGGGCCGGGCCGCCGTCGACGTGGACCAGGTAGAGCTGGAACTGCTCGTCGCCCTGGAAATCGGCGGTGTAGAGCAGCCGGCGGCCGTCCGGCGACCACGCGACCTGCCGCACCGAGCGTTCGGCGTGGTCGGTCAGCTTGCGGGCCGGGCCACCCGCCACGGGCGCCACGTACAGGTTGTGCGGCCCGTCGGTGTTGGCCGCGTACGCCACGAACGCGCCGTCCGGCGACAGCGCGACGTTCGAGCGGAACCGCTGCCTGGCCGCGAAGTCGCGGTACTCAATCATCTTCTCCCCCTGGGTGTGGTCGTCGGAGCGGCATCATGGACACCGCGATGTCGATGGGCGCGGTGCCGGCCCGTCGCTGGGACGGCGCACCGCGCTCCACGTAGCGGTTGATCACCTCTTGCAACGCGTCCCGCAACTCGACCACCTCGTCGACGGTCAGGTGCAGCACGGCGAACGACTCGGACGCGGCCCCCCGCCACCGCTCCGGGTACTCGTCCCTGGTGCGCCACCACTCGGCCTGCCGGTGCTGGCGGCGCACCCAGCGCAACTCGTCCAGCGCCCGCAACGCCGACAGCCCCTCCGGGTCGAGGTCGCGCGTGACGATCTGCGTCTCCTGCTCGACCAACCGCCACGGCCGCTGCCGGCCGACCCCGCCGTCCGCCTCCTCCACGAAGCCGTGACGTGCCAGCAGGCGCAGGTGGAACGAGCAGTTCGCCGGCGTGGTGCCCAACTCCGTCGCGGCCTCGGTGGCGGTGAGCGGCCCTTCCTGGGCGAGCAGCTCCATCAGCCGCACGCGGAGCGGGTGGCTGAGCGCGCGGAGGTCGCGCGCATCGGTGAGCTTGCGCCGGTCGAAAGACATGTTTCGAAACTACTGTTGCGACCCCACCGGGTCAAGCCTCTCCAACACCTCCACACACTCGCTGCCCGCCCCTTCCGCCTCCATCCCGCCCATCCCGAGGTCACCCCCACCCCCACCCCCGCTTCCCGCCTCAGCCGCCCACCTTCGGCCTCCGCTCCCGCCCCCGCAGCCTCCGCGCTCAATCCCTCCCACCCCCACCGGCCACGCGAACACGCACTTCCCCCAAAGGAGGGCTTCGTGTCATCCCGCCGACCTGGCGCAGCCCTACCGCGCGTGTCAAGGGGGCACTCCCGGCCCTACCGCACCTGACGCTGGAACGGCCCCCTTGACG
>NZ_JBSGBG010000089.1:0-12563 GCF_053601135.1 Actinosynnema sp. NPDC004786
CGGGCGGGGTTGGGGACGGTGTTGCCGGCGGTGACGTGTTCGGTGCAGTCGACGTGGTTGACGGGGTTGGCGCCGTCGGGTCACGGGGTGGTGGGCAACGGGTGGTTCTTCCGTGATGTGGGTGAGGTGCATTTGTGGCGGCAGCACAATCGGTTGGTGGGGGGTGAGAAGGTGTGGGAGTCGGCGCGGCGGTTCCGTCCGGGTTATCGGGCGGCGAATGTGTGCTGGTGGTATGCGATGGGGGCGTCCACGGACGTGACGGTGACGCCGCGTCCGGTGTATCACGCGGACGGGCGGAAGTCTCCGGACGCCTATGTGCGGCCGCCGGAGTTGCACGACGCGTTGGTCGGGGAGTTGGGGGAGTTCCCGTTGTTCCAGTATTGGGGGCCGACGGCGTCGTTGCGGTCCAGTGAGTGGATCGTGGGCGCGGCGTTGAAGGTGTTCGCCGAGCAGCGACCCGACCTGATGTTGGTCTACGTGCCGCATCTGGATTACGACCTGCAGCGTTTCGGGCCGGATTCGCCGCGGGCCGCGAGGGCCGCGGCGGAGGTGGATCGGGTGTTGAAGCCGTTGTTGGAGTTGGACGCGACGGTGGTGGCGTTGTCGGAGTACGGGATCACCGAGGCGCGTCGGCCGGTCGACGTCAATCGCGCGTTGCGGCGTGCGGGTTTGTTGGAGGTGTACGCGCAGGCGGGGATGGAGTACCTGGATCCGTGGGCGTCGCGGGCGTTCGCGGTGGCCGATCACCAGCTCGCCCACGTGTACGTGCGTGACCCGGCCGACGTGGCCAGGACCCGGGCCGTGTTGGCCGAGCTCGCGGGCGTGGACGAGGTGTTCGATCGTGAGGCCCAGGGGTTGGTGGGGTTGGACCACGAGCGTTCGGGTGAGTTGGTGGTGGTGGCGGAGCCGGACGCGTGGTTCACGTACTACTACTGGTTGGACGACGGTCGTGCGCCGGATTTCGCGCGGGGTGTGGACATCCACCGCAAGCCGGGTTACGACCCGGCCGAGTTGTTCTTCGATCCCGCCGACCGGCTGGCCAGGGCCAAGGCGGGGTTGAACCTGGTCCGCAAGAAGCTCGGGCTGCGTTACACCATGCGGACGGTGCCGTTGGACCCGTCCTGCGTGCGCGGCACCCACGGCCGCCTGCCCGACCGCCCCCAGGACGGCCCCGTGCTGCTGTGCTCCGACCCCTGCGTGCCCGAAGTGGTGGAGCGGGACGGCCACCTCCCGGCCACGGCCGTGCGCGACCTGCTGCTCCAACTCCAAGGGATCGGCCGCTGAGCGGACCGGCTGTGAGGACTGACGACATGTGGGACATCGGTGTGAGCACCTGGGTGTGGGCGTCGCCGCTCACCGACGACGTGCTGGCACGGCTCGCGCCGCGCGTGCGGGCGTGGGGCTTCGACGTCATCGAGCTGCCGGTCGAGCACCCCGGCGACTGGGATCCGCACCGCGCGGCCGACCTGCTGGCGGAGCTGGGTTTGCGGGCGACGGTGTGCCTCGTCATGCCGCCCGGCCGGGACCTGGTCGAGTCCGGGACCGTCGCCGAGACGCAGGACTACCTGCGCCACGTCGTGGACGTCGCGGCGATCGTCGGCAGCGGTGTGGTGGCCGGTCCGGCGTACAGCGCGGTGGGGCGCACCTGGCGGATCGGGGACCGGGCGGGGGCGTACGCCGAGCTGCGCGAGAACCTCGCCCCGGTGGTCGAGCACGCGGCGTCGAAGGCGGTGCGGGTCGCGGTCGAGCCGTTGAACCGCTACGAGACCAGCCTGCTCAACACGGTCGGCCAGGCGTTGGAGGCGTTGGCCGGGCTGCCGGACGAGGGCTGCGGCCTGACGCTGGACACGTACCACCTGAACATCGAGGAATCCTCGCCCGCCGACGCCATCCGGGCCGCCGGTGGGCGGATCGCGCACGTCCAGGTGTGCGCGAACGACCGCGGCACGCCCGGACGGGACCACCAGGACTGGCCCGCCCTGCTCGGCGCGCTGGCCGACACCGGCTACCGCGGACCGCTGTGCATCGAGTCGTTCACCCCGGACAACGCGACGATCGCCACCGCGGCGTCGATCTGGCGGCCCCTGGCGGAATCGCCCGACGCGCTGGCCGCGGACGGGCTGGCGTTCCTGCGCGGTGCTGCCGCGCCGTTCGCGGGGCGGTGACCGGGCGGGTTCGCGCGATGTGCGGAGGGTCGGCAGGGCCTTTCGCGTGCCGCTGTCGCGGTGTTAGCGGGGTGACCGGGCGGGTTCGCGCGATGTGCGGAGGGTCGGCAGGGCCTTCCGCGTGACGCTGTCGCGGTGTTAGCGGGCGGGTTCGCGCGATGTGCGGAGCGTCGGCAGGGCCTTCCGCGTGACGCTGTCGTGGCGTTGGCGGGGGTGACCCGCCGGCTCCGCTCAATGCGCCGAGCGTGGGCGGCGGGCCTTCTGCCCGACGCCGCCGCGCCGTTCACCGGGTGAGCCGCGATCACCCGGTGAACGGCGCGCGTGCCCCCTCACCGGGGAGGGGCCACGGACTCGCGGTTGCGGACCGGCATCGGGACGTGGTGGGTCCGGCCCCGGCCCAGCCGCCCCGCGTCCGCCTGGTCGGCCTCGCCGAGGAGGACGTCGACGGCCTTCGCGCCGAGGTCCTGGTGCTGCGACGCGACGGTGGTGAGGCGCGGGCGCAGCCAGGACGCGATGGGGTGATCGTCGAACGACACCACGGACACGTCGTGCGGCACGGTGAGCCCCGCGTCCTGCAACGCCTGGTACGCGCCCAGCGCCAGCCGGTCGTCCAGGCAGATCAACGCGCGCGGCCGCCGGGTTCGCAGCAGGGCGCGGGTCGCCTCGAAGCCGTGCTCCGGCAGCCACCGCCGGCACGGACGCCCGCCCTCCACCGAGACCCCCGCCTCGGCCAGCGCCTGCCGGATCCCGGTGACCCGGCCCGACGCCGCCGGCCGGTCCGGCGGCAGCCCCTCCCCGGTCGGACCCGCGCCGATGAGGTGGATGCCCTCCCGGTGGCCCGCGTCGAGGAGCACGCGCGCGGCGGCGCGGCCGCCCTGCACCTCGTCCGGCAGGACGCAGGGCAGCGGCGAGGGGTCCTGCGGCAGCACGTTGAGCAGCACCGCCCGGCCGGCGGTCAGCTCGACCGGGACGCGGACCCTCCTGGTGTGCACGGCGGCCAGGATGATGCCGTCCACCTGGTAGTCCCGCATGGTCTCGATCAACGTCCGCTCGAAGCCGCCGTCGCCCCCGGTCTCGCCGAAGAACAACGTCATGCCGCGCCGGCGCGCCGCGCCCAGCGCGCCGGAGATCATGCCGCCGGCGAGCCGGGAACTGGCCACCGCGTCGGACACGAACGCGATCGTGCGCGCCCTGGCCGCCCGCTGCGCCACCGACGCCCGGCTGCGGCGGTACTCCATCTCGGTGGCCGCTTCCTGGACGCGTCGCTGCATCGCCTCCGAGATGCGCAGGTCGCGCCCGCGCCCCGACAGCACCAGGGACACCGTGGTCGGGGAGACGCCGACCACCTTGGCCACATCGGCCAACGTGACCCGCCGTGCGCCCACGTGGACCTCCCGTTCTCCGAGCCGGCCGAGGCGCGCGCCGACCAGGAGCCGATGAGTCCGACTCATCGGACCAGTAGCGTCGTCGCGACCGTAGTCCGGGGTCACTCATGACAACCCGTGTCGTAGCGCTCCGTCAAGGGACGAAGTACGCCTCTGCGTGCCGAGCGCGCGTCACCTGCCGATACTCCGCCGGCGGTGTCCGGAATCTGCCAACGATGCCCTGGATGAGTCCGACTCATCCGCTAGCATCGGTGCCGCCGCGACCGCGCCTGCGGTGTTCCCTGGTGCCGAACCCTGCCGGAAGCCCATTCCCGGGCCCACGGAGAACCGTTGACGTAAGACGTCATACGAGTTAGCTTCATGAACGCAATCGCGCCGGAGCGGAGGCTCGCCCGGCCACCGTCTGGAGATAGTGAGCAGCGATGGAGCAGCGCGCACTGTGGTCGGCTGCGGTGGTCCTCGGGTTGGCCCTGGCGGCCGGCTGCGGGAGCGCCGCGGGACCCGGACCCTCCGGCAGTTCGGGCGACAAGCTCGTCGTCTGGGACTGGAAGTCCGGCGACGCCAACGTGGCGGCCTACCTCGACCGGGCGAAGGCCGACTTCGCGAAGAGCCACCCCGACACCGAGGTCGAGTTCGTGGCCCAGCCGTTCGACCAGTACTACACGCTGCTCGGCGCGGCGATCCAGGCCGGCAAGGGGCCGGACGTCATGCTGTTCAACGGCGGCGGCCAGATCCGCGACCGGGTCGACGCGCTGGTCCCGCTGGACGACTACGTCTCCCAGGACAAGCAGCGGCTGGCCGGCTGGGACGCGTTCACCGAGGACGGCAAGACCTACGCCGCGCCGGTGACCCTGCAGGGCCACCCCCTCTACTACAACAAGGCGCTCTACGAGCAGGCCGGTCTGAACCCCGACGCGCCCGCGAAGACGTGGGACGCCTTCGTCCGGGACTGCGGCGCGATCGCCGGCAAGACCGGGGCCAAGTGCTTCGGCGTGGGCAACAAGGAGGGCATCGGCATCCAGTTCTTCCTCTCCGCCATCGGCCCCGCCACGCTCACACCGCAGGAGTGCGACGACTGGGTCGCCGGGAAGCGGGACTGGACCTCGCCGAACGTGAAGCGGGTCTTCGAGCTGTGGAAGCAGGTCAACGACGACGGCCTGAACAACGACGGGGTCAACTCCACCGCGATGTTCAACGACGCGTTCGCGGTGTTCCAGTCGGGCAAGGCCGCGCACATCATCGGCCTGATGTCGGACATCGGGCACTGGAAGGACTTCGGCGAGTTCCTCGACCCGGCCGACGTCGGCGTGATGGACGCGCCGGTGGTCAACCCCGCCGCCACGCCGAGCCTGCCGTACGACGGCGGCATCGGCTACGCGGTCGCCAAGTGGACCCGCGACCCGAAGCTCGCCGCCGACCTGGTCCGCTCGCTGACCTCCAGCGAGGCCCTCGAGGCGTTCTACGCGGAGGCGGGCGCGATCGCGTCCGACACGACCATCGACGTGTCCGCCGGCGGCCCCGCCGCCTCGACCATCGTCGCCGGGATCAAGACCGGCAAGCCCGCGCTGCACGTGGCCCTGTCCAGCAAGACGATCGACCTGATGGGACGCCTCTCGCAGCAGTTGCTCAGCGGCTCGACCACCGTCGACGAGGTCGTCGCGCAGTTGGCCGACTCCGACCGGGCGAGCTGATTCGTGCGGTCCGGGGGTTCCTCCTCCCCGGTCCGCCCGGCGGTGGTCGGGCGGACCGGGGCGGACACGGTGGACGCGGCCGCGGGCCGGCGCCCGAGCGGGCCGCCGCCGCGTCGTCGCCGCGGGTCGCGGACCGAGCGCCTGGCGCCGTTCCTCCTGGTGGCGCCGGCCGTGCTCATCATCGTCGGGCTGCGGCTGTGGCCGCTGGTGCTCGGGGTCAACTTCTCGTTCACCGGTGACGGCGACCGCAACGGCACGCCGGTCGGCTTCGACAACTACGTGACGCTGTTCGCCGACCCGCTGTTCGTCACCGCCCTGCGCAACGTCGGCCTGCTCGTGCTGCTGCTGCCGGTCGCCGTGGCGATCCCCGGGCTGCTCGCCACGTTCCTCTACCTCAAGGTGCCGGGGCACCGGCTCTACCGGGGCGTCTACTTCTTCCCGGCCGTGCTCTCCCCGGTGATCGTGGGCGCGATCTTCAACCTCCTGCTGGCCTTCGACGGCCCGCTCAACGCCGTGCTGGGCCTGGTGGGCCTCGGGCCGGTGGACTGGCTCGGCGACCCCGACGTGGCGATCTTCGCGGTGGTCGGCGTGCACGTCTGGGCGACGTTCGGCATGGCGCTGGTCGTCTTCCTGGCCGGGTTCGCGAGCCTGGACCCGTCCCTGCTCGACGCCGCGCGGGTGGACGGCGCGTCGCTGCCGCAGAGCCTGTGGCACGTGATCGTCCCCGGCCTGACCCGCACCATCCAGTTCGTCTTCGTCACCACCATGATCGGCATGCTGACCTCGATGTTCGGCCTGCTGTACGTGATGACCAGCGGCGGCCCGGAGGCGTCGACCTACCTGCCCGAGTACTACATCTGGGTCCAGCAGGGGAAGTTCAACCAGCCCGCGCTCGCCTCCGCGGCGTCGACGGTGCTGTTCCTGGTCATGCTCGTGGTCGGGCTGGCCCAGGTCGCCGTGCTGCGGCGCGCGGGCAGGGAGGGCTGATGGCCGGACCGAGGGTGGGCAGGTGGGTGGTCGCGGTCCCGATGGCCGCGCTCGCACTGGCGACGATCTACCCCCTGGTGTTCACCGCCAACGTGGCCATGAAGTCCCGCCGCGAGTACGTGCTCGACCGGTTCGCCCCGGCGGGCGCGGTGCGGTGGGAGAACATCGCCGCGGCGTGGACCAGCGTCGGCATGTCCCGGTACTTCCTGAACTCCGTGGTCGTGGTGACGTGCTCGGTCGCCCTGTTGCTGCTGTTCGGGTCCATGGCCGGGTTCGCGCTCGGCCGGTTGCGGTTCCGCGGCTCCTCGCTGCTGTTCCTGGGCTGCCTCGCCGCGCTGTTCGTGCCGTTCCAGGTGATCATGATCCCGCTCACCCGCGTCATGACCGACGCCGGGCTCGTGGACACCTACCCCGGCCTGGTGCTCGCGTACGTGGCGCAGTTCCTGCCGTTCACCGTGTTCCTGATGACGACGTACTACTCGACGGTGCCCGCCGAGGTCGTGGACGCGGCGCGGATCGACGGGAACACCACGCTCGGCGTCTACTGGCGCGTCATGCTCCCGATGGGCGCGCCGGCGCTGCTGTCGGTCGGCGTGCTCAACGCGCTGTTCTGCTGGAACGACGTGCTCATCTCCCTGCTCATGATGCCGTCGGCGGAGAATCGCACGCTCATGGTCGGGGTGACCTCGTTGCGGGGCCAGTACTCCGACGACATCCCGGTCTTCGCCTCCGGCGTGCTGATCGCGGCGGTACCCGTCCTGGTCGTCTACCTGTTCCTGCAACGCCAGATCGCCGACGGCGTCACCGCGGGGGCCACGAAGGGTTGATATGCGCATCACTGGTTACCGGACCCTCACCACCGTCCAGGACTGGGGTCGGCCGGTCGGCGACGCGAACGGCGTCTTCGCCGACGGCCTGATCCGGATCCCGGTCGTCCTGGTGGAGACCGACGTGGGCATCACGGGCGTCGGTCTCGGGTCGCACGTCGAGATCGACACGGTGTTCGCCGCCGTCGAGGGCGAGGACCCGCGCGGCGTCACGGCGCTCTACGACCGGATGCTGCGCCGCGTCTTCAAGGCGGGTCACGCGGGCGCGGTGTTCGGCACCATCGGCGCGCTGGACACCGCGCTGTGGGACATCAAGGCGCAGGCCGCGGGGGAGCCGCTGTGGCGGCTGCTCGGCGGGCGCGACCGCCGCGTGCCCGCCTACGCCTCGGGCCTCGACATCGGGCTGGGCGACGACGAGCTGGTGGCGTTGTACGAGACCTACGCCGACCGCGGGCTGCGCGTCGCGAAGCTCAAGGGGGGTCTCGACGTCGACCGGGACCGGGACCGGCTCATCCTGGTGCGCGACGTGCTCACCGCCGCCGGGCGCGGGGTGCGGCCGGGGCTGATGCTCGACGTCAACGAGTCCCTGAGCCGCAAGCAGGCGGTCCGCCACGTCGGCGAGCTGGAACGGGTGCTCGACCTGATCTGGGTCGAGGAACCCGTCCGGCGGTGGGACGTGGAGGGGCACGCGGCCGTCGGCCGCGGCGTGCGGGCGTCGGTCGCCACCGGGGAGAACCTCACCGGCCTGGAGCAGTACCGGCCGCTGATCGCCGCGGGCGCGGTGGACGTCGTGCAGGCGGGCGCGGGGTGGGGCATCACGCACTTCCTGCGCGTCTCGGCCCTCGCGCACGCCCACGACCTGCCCGTGAGCCCCATCGGCAACACCCCGGTCGGGCTGCTGCACGCCGCGACCTCGGTGCCGAACCACCTGGTGACCGAGCTGCAGGACCTCCAGCCGCCGTCCGGGCTCTCGCTCGACCTGCACGTCGAGGACGGCGGGTTCGTCCTGGGCGACAGCCCGGGGCTCGGCGTGCGCGTCGACGAGGAGGCGATCGCCGCCGCCCAGCGCCGGCTCGTCGCGCCGTCGTCCGAAGGCCCCCACGTGCGGCCGGAACGCGCCGGGCACCGCCTGCTCGCGGTGGTCCGCGACACCGTCGCCGCGCCGGACCGGCTGGACCCGCTGCCGTCCTGATCGGACACCGCCGGACAACGATGTCACGGCGGTGGCCGGGGAAACCGCTCGCGGGGTCCGACAACCACCGAGGCCCAGCGGCACCGCCGACGACCGCCCCCGAGCCGCTGAACGCTTCCCCGGCACGGAGCGGCGTGCGGCGGTGGCGGGCCATCGGACGTGCGGGTCATCGGCGTGGTCGCCGCAGCGGCGCCGATTGCCCTTGCCCACACGTCAGTCGTATGATGAAATCACTCCCGCTGGGTCTCGCGCCCGATTCGCGCACCGGCGCAGCACTCCCTGTGACCGCCTCCCACCGCCCCGGCCCGAGAGCCGGCGGCGCGGTGGTCCGGCGGCAGCGGGCAACCGCAAGGAGGTCGACGTGGACCGCTCGCAACGCTATGGGATGGTCACCCGCCTGCGCCCCGAACGGCGCGAGGAGTACCTGCGGCTGCACGCGGCGGTCTGGCCGTCGGTCGAGCGCATGCTGCTGGACGCCAACATCCGCAACTTCACCATCTTCCTGCACGGCGACCTGCTCTTCGGCTACTACGAGTACGTCGGCGAGGACCACGACGCCGACCAGGCCCGGATCGCGGCCGACCCCGAGTCGCGGCGCTGGCTCGCCCTGACCGACCCGTGCCAGGAATCGGTGGCCGAACCCGGCTCCGGCTCCCCCTGGGCGCCGATGCGCGAGATCTGGCACCTCGGCGGGAGCGCGGCCGACGCCGCGCCGCCGGCTCCCCGTTAGACACCCGCTCACCACGAGGCGTGCTCCGGATCGGTCCCCGCCGCGAGTCCACATCCGACACCTCGCTGGGCGCGTCCAACCCACACCCCGATGTCAGGAGGTCTCCTTGTTCGCGTCCTCGTCCTCAGCGGTGCGAAGGCCGGTGTCGGTCGCCGCGGTGGTGACCGCCGCGGTGGCGGCGGTGGCCTTCGCCCCGTCCGCCGCCGCGGCCACCACCACGCTGTACGCGTCCCCGTCCGGCACCGGCACGAGCTGCACCGCCGCCCAGCCGTGCTCGCTGCCCGCCGCGCAGGCCGCGGTGCGGTCGCAGAACGCCACGATGTCCGGTGACATCGTGGTGCAGCTCGCCGACGGCGTGTACCGGCTCACCCAGCCGCTGCGGTTCACCGCGGCGGACTCCGGCAACAACGGCTACCGCGTGCTCTGGCAGGCGGCCCCGAACGCGAAGCCCGTGATCAGCGGCTCCCGCGCGGTCACCGGCTGGTCGGTGGCCGACTCCGGCAGGAACATCTGGCGGGCGAGCGTCAGCGGCGTGACCGACAGCCGGCAGCTCTACGTCAACGGCGCGATCGCGACGCGGGCCCGCACCCAGGTGAACCGGGCCGACTTCACCTTCACCGCCACGGGCATGCGGTTCTCCAACTCCGCGCTGGGCTACCTGAACAACCTGGCCAACCAGAGCCGGGTCGAGGTGGAGAGCGTCAACTCGTTCACCGACCGCTACTCGCCGGTGCAGAGCATCAGCGGGAACTTCCTCACCATGCAGCAGCCGGCGTGGAACAACAACACGTTCGGCTACGACACGCTCAGCAGCCCGCACCGGGCCGGACCCTTCTACCTGGCCAACGCCTACGAGTTCCTCGACTCGCCGGGGGAGTGGTACCTCAACCCCGCCGCGGGCGCGCTGTACTACATCCCGTTGGCCGGGCAGAACATGAGCACGGTCAACGTGGAGCTGCCGGTGCTCCAGTCGCTGGTGAACGTCGGCGGCACCTACGACGCCCCGGCGCACCACATCTCGTTCAGCGGCATCACGTTCAGCGGCACGAGCTGGCTCGGGCCGAGCAGCAACCAGGGCTTCGCCGACCAGCAGACCGGCGCGTACCTGACCGGCAACTGGAACTGGCCCGCCGACCGGATCACCTCCTGCCAGAACGGGTGCACGCAGTTCGAGGCGGCCCGGCCGCACTGGAACCAGGTGCCCGCCGCCGTGCAGGTCTCCGCGGCCAACAACATCACGTTCAGCGAGTCGCAGTTCGTCAACCTCGGGCAGACCGCGATCGGCATCGGCAACGACGCCAACGCGCACGCCAGCGGCGTCGGCCTGGGCGCGAGCGACATCACCGTCACCCGGTCGGAGATCGCGCGCAGCTCGGCCGGCGGCATCGTGGTCGGCGGCGTGCGCGCCGACGCCCACCACCCGAGCGACCAGCGGATGGTCAACCGCAACATCACCGTCAGCTACAACCGCATCCACGACATCGGCGTCGAGTACCGGGGCAACGTCTCGGTGCTGAACACCTACGTCAACACCGCGACCGTGGCGCACAACGAGGTCTACAACATGCCGTACTCCGGCATGTCGATCGGGTACGGCTGGGGCAGCAACGACGCGGGCGGCAACAACAACTACGCCAACCGCGGCCTCTACAACTACCAGCCCCGCTACAGCACGCCCACCACGGCGCAGAACAACCGGTTGATCAACAACTACATCCACGACGTCATGCAGCAGATGAACGACGGCGGCTGCATCTACACCCTGTCGTGGAACCCCGGCGCGCAGATCAGCGGCAACTACTGCCTGCGGACCAACGGCTACTTCGGGCTCTACTTCGACGAGGGCTCGAAGTACTACTCCGCCACCGGGAACGTCTTCTCCGCCACCGGCACCTGGGCCACCGCGAACTACTGGGGTGGCGAGAACATGGGCAACTGGACGCTCACCAACAACTGGTCGACCAACGGCAGCTCGAACATCACCAACGGCGACCGCGGCAACGTGGTGTCGGGCAACGTCACGGTGACCAACGGCAACTGGCCCGCCGGGGCGCAGGCGGTGATGGCCAACGCCGGGCCGGGCGGCAGCAGCGGCGGCGCCGGCCCGCAGAACGCCATGCTGGTGGGCACGCAGTCGGGGCGCTGCCTCGAGGTCGCGGCCGGCGGCGCCAACGGCGCCCAGGCCCGGCTGTGGGACTGCAACGGCAACGCCAACCAGCGCTGGACGCACACCTCGGGCAAGCAGCTCCAGGTGAACGGCAAGTGCCTGGACGCGAGCGGCCAGGGCACGGCCAACGGCACCGCGGCGATCATCTGGGACTGCAACGGCCAGGCGAACCAGCAGTGGAACGTCAACGCCAACGGCACCATCACCGGCGTGCAGTCCGGGCTGTGCCTGGACGCCAACGGCAACGGGACCGCGAACGGCACCCTGATCCAGCTCTGGTCGTGCCACGGCGGCACGAACCAGCAGTGGACCGTGCGGAACTGACGGCCGGGGGGCGGGGGCCGGTCGCCGGCCCCCGCCCCTGTTGCGCACCGGATCGTTGTTCACGCTCACATTTTGGTCGCGGAGACCACTTGGCGGGGACTGCGCCTGAACGGAGCAACTTCGCGTTGGCTCCGGACCACCACGGGAGTTGATAAGTCCTGGTTGGACCACGTCCGACCGGGAGTAGCTAAAGTGAGCGCTCACAATTTAGCTTTGACGGTGCGTGGGGCGCGCGGTTTCCTGTGCAGGGCGCCGAGGTCGTGGCCGACCTCCGGCGCCCGTCCGCCGATCACGGCGGAATCACCGCGCTGACCCCGTGACCGACGCCGACGGCGGCCGGTCGGAGCGGAAAGGGGCGACGATGCCCACCCGTACCCGCAGTCGACTCGCGCACCTCGCCGCCGCGTTCGCCGCGGCGCTCGGCCTGCTGGCCGTCGCGCCCGCCGGGCCCGCGGCCCAGGCCGCGCCGGGCAGTCCCGCGCTGACGCCCCCGATGGGGTGGAACTCGTGGAACAGCTTCGGCTGCGGCATCACCGAGGCCCAGGTCCGCCAGGCGGCGGACGCGATGGTGTCCTCGGGGATGCGGGACGCGGGGTACCAGTACGTGGTGGTGGACGACTGCTGGTTCGACCCCCAGCGCGACAGCGCGGGCAACCTGCGTTCCCACCCCACGAAGTTCCCGAGCGGGATGAAGGCGTTGGGCGACTACATCCACGCCCGGGGCCTCAAGTTCGGCATCTACCAGGTGCCCAACGAGCGCACCTGCGCCCAGGGCACGGGCGCGCACCCCGGCTCGACCGGCAGCAAGGGGCACGAGGCGCAGGACGCCCGGACGTTCGCGTCCTGGGGCGTGGACTACCTGAAGTACGACTGGTGCTCGGGCGCGGGCACGCGGGACGAGCAGGTCGCCCGGTTCACGCTGATGCGGGACGCGTTGCGGGCCACGGGTCGGCCGATCGTCTACAGCATCAACCCGAACAGCTTCCACCCGATCACGGGGGACAAGTACAACTGGGGTGAGGTCGCCGATCTGTGGCGGACGACCGAGGACTTGTTGGACATCTGGCAGAACGGGAACGTCAACAGTTACCCGAT
>NZ_JBSGBG010000090.1:0-11346 GCF_053601135.1 Actinosynnema sp. NPDC004786
CTACGACGTGTGATCGGCGCGGGGCTCCCGGCGGAGCCCCACCGAGCCTCCACAGGCCGAGGGCCGGGTGACTGCCACAGTCACCCGGCCCTCGGCCTTCCCGCCCGGAACCCGTGGCACACCATGAGGCGGTGACCCCGCACGCCGTCCTCACGACCGCCGACGCGCTCCTGCTCGACTTCGACGGCCCCGTCTGCGCCCTGTTCGCCAACCTCCCCGCGCGTCACGTGGCCGACCGGCTCCGCCGACTCCTGGCCGCCGACCTGCCCGCCGGGATCGAGGGGACCGGCGACCCGTTCGACGTCTTCCGCCACGCCGCCACCCTGGGCGTCGAGGAGGCGCGAACCGTCCAGGCCGCGCTACGCGCCCACGAGCTGGAAGCCGCCGCCACCGCGACCCCGACGCCGGGCGCGCACGACCTCGTCCGCGCCTGGCACGCGACCGGGCGGAAGCTCGCGGTCGTCAGCAACAACTCCCGGGCAGCCGTGGACGCCTACCTCCGCCTGCACGGCCTCGCGGGCCTGGTGCACGCGGTCTCCGCCCGCACGGAGCCGGACCCGGCCCTGCTCAAGCCGAGTCCGCACCTCGTCAGCCAGGCCGTCGAGGCCCTCGCGGTGCCGCCGGCGAGGTGCGCGCTGGTCGGCGACTCCGCCACCGACCTGCACGCCGCCCGCGCGGCGGGCACCCGGGCGATCGGGTACGCCAACAAGCCGGGCAAGGCCGAACGGTTCGCGGCGGAGAGGCCCGGTGCCGTCGTCACGAGCATGACGGTCCTCGACCGGATCGTGCGCGAGTGGGGACCCGGTGGCGCTAGGTCCGCGTCAGCCGGCGCACGATGAGTAGGCCCTCCGGCGTGCCCGGCCACAGTTCGGTCACCACCTCCGGCCCCACGGAACGGATCACGGAGCGCAGCACCCAGCTGACCACGATCGCGTCGTCCGCGTACCCCAGGACGGGGATGAAGTCGGGGACCAGGTCGAACGGCAGGGCGAGGTACCCCAGCAGCAGCCACAGCCGCACGCGCGCCGAACGGGGCACGCGGTCGTCGCGGGCCAGGCGGGCCACCAGGCGCAGCACGTCGGGCAGCAGGCGGACCGCCAGGGTCAGCGCGTTGCCGCGCGGCCGGACCAGGAACAGGCCCAGGACCAGCAGGACCCACAGGCCCAGCAGCCCCAGCGCGACACCGATGAGGACGTCCACCTACTTGGGGATCGGGATGCCGGTGACGGTGACCGAGCCGCCGGTGGGCGCGAGCCGGCCGACGATCCCGGCGAACGTGAGCGAGAACGTGCCGCTCTCCGCGCCGACCGGCTTGTCCAGCTCCAGGTACCCGTTGATGCCCGCATTGTTCGCGATCGACACCGGCCACCGGCTGGTCGACAGCGACGCCCCGTACTCCCGGCCCGTGTCGTCGACCGCGGACACGGACGCGACCGGCAGGTCCATCTTCGCGGTGCTGGCGTTGACCGCGGTGACGAACACCTTGACCCGGCCGCCCACGTTCTCCACCTTCGTGACCTCCACGGTGAGCAGGCCGCGCGCCTGCGTCCACGACCCGCTGAGGACCTTCGGCTCCGCGGCCGGTTCCGCACCGGAGGACGACGGCGCCGCGCCCACCGCGCCGTCCAGCGCGACGGACTCCTCGGCCGCGGCGGTGGGTGTCGGCGAGGGCGAGGGGGTCTCGCGCAGGGTGACGCTCAGCGCGCCCACGCCGACCGTGCCCGCGGTGACCGCCTGGATCACCCCGAGCAGGACCAGCACGCCGAGCACGACCAGGCTGATCTTCAGGACCGCGTTGCTCTTCCTGCGGTGGGTCTCGGCCATGACGTCCTTCGTCCGGGCGCACGCGGGGAACTCCCCCATAAGCGTCGATAGTCTCGGCACAAGCAACGCCGATAGTCAATGCGCACGGACCCCGGTTCGACGCTGCGTAGCCCTCCGTGAGCGCGCCGTCGACACCAGGGCTGCCCATCCCCCTTCCGAGGTGGGCGGCTAGGGTCGCGCCGTGTCTGAAGACGTCGCAACCCCCGCCCAGGTGCTGTCCACCAACATCTTCGACTCCGCCGCCGAGGCGATCGAGGCGATCGGCGCCGCCGACGTGCTAGGTCTCGGCGTCCGGGTGTCGAACCGGCTCGTCGCGGACGAGGAGTCCGAGGACTCGCTCGTCGAGGAGTGGATCGTCGAACTGCTCACCTCCGTCCCGCACGAGGAGTGAGCCGGCGGAAGGGCCCTCGGCCCGGACGAGGGCCCTTCACCACCCGTCACACGGTCAGCACGACCTTGCCCCGCACGTGCCTGCCCTCCAGCAGCCGGTGCGCCTCGGCGGCCTGGTCGAGCGGGAACGTCTGCTGCACCTCGACCTTCAGCTCGCCCGCGCCCGCGTGGCCGGCCAGCCAGTCCAGGTCCTCCCGCACGGGCTTGGCGTAGGCGTACCGCCCGCCCAGCTCCAGCACGTTGGTGTCCACGATGGACACGATCCGGGCCGGGTCGCGCACGAGCGCCGGCGAGTCGTTGAGCGCCGCGCCGCCGACGCAGTCGAACGCCACGTCGACCAGCCCGTCGCCGCCGACCAGCTCGGCCACGTTGTCCACCAGCGCATCGCCGTAGGACACCGGCTCGACGCCCAGCGACCGCAGGAAGTCGTGGTTGCGCGGCGACGCCGTGCCGATCACCCGTGACGCGCCGAGGATGCGCGCCACCTGCACGGCCAGGTGCCCGACACCGCCCGCGGCGGCGTGCACCAGCACCGTGTCGCCGGCCGACACCCCGACCTTGCGCAACGCCTGCAACGCCGTGAGCCCGGTCAGCGCGAGCCCGCCCGCCTCCACGAACGACAACGACGCCGGCTTGTGCGCGAGCCCCCGCTCGGTGGCCGCCACCAGCTCCGCGTACGTCCCGTGCTGCACGTGGTCCTTGCGCTGGTAGCCGAACACCTCGTCCCCGACGGCGAACCCGTCCACGGCGGGCCCCACGGCCCGCACCACGCCGGCCACGTCCCAGCCGGGCACCAGCGGGAAGTGGCACGGCATCGACCCCGCCACGTACCCCATGCGCACCAGCCGGTCGACCGGGTTCACCCCCGCGGCACGCACCTCGACCAGCACCTGGTCCAGCGCGATCGGCGGGTCCGGCAGCTCCCGCACCACGAGGACGTCGGCATCTCCGAATTCGGTCTGCGCGATCGCTTTCACGAACCCCAGTGTTCAGGAACCGTAGAAGATGCGCTCGACCACGGCCCGCGCGCGCCGGGTCGTGCGCCGGTAGGCGTCCAGGAACCCGCCGGGGTCGCCCGCGTGCCCCATCGCCGACGCCACCGCGGCCAGGTCGCGCCCGACCGTGGGCAGCTGGTCCGCGGCCTTGCCCCGCACGAGCATGACGGCGTTGCGCGCCCTGGTGGCCATCACCCACGCGTCCATCAGCGCCGAGGAGTCGTCGGGCGACACCAGCCCGGCCTCGGTCGCGGCGCGCAGCCCGCGCACGGTCGACGGCGTGCGCAGACCGGGCACCTCGAACGAGTGCTGGAGCTGGAGGAGCTGCACGGTCCACTCGACGTCGGCGAGCCCGCCGCGCCCCAGTTTCGTGTGCGTGGACGGGTCGGCCCCGCGCGGCAGCCGTTCGGCCTCGACGCGGGCTTTGATGCGCCGGATCTCCCGCACGGCGTTCGCGTCCAGGCCCTTCGCGGGGTAGCGCACGGGGTCGATCATCCCGATGAACCGCGCGCCGAGGTCCGCGTCGCCGCCGATGACCCGCGCCCGCAGCAGCGCCTGCGCCTCCCACAGCTCGGCCCACTGCGCGTAGTACGCGCGGTACGAGTCGAGCGTGCGCACCAGCGGCCCCTGCCTGCCCTCCGGCCGCAGGTCGGCGTCCACCTGCAACGGCGGGTCCTGGCTGGGCGCGCTGAGCAGCCGCCGCACCTGCTCCACCACCGACGAGGCGTACCGGGCGGCGTCCGGGTCGCTCACGCCCGCCGCCGGCTCGCACACGAACATCACGTCGGCGTCCGAGCCGTACCCCAGCTCCCGGCCGCCGAGCCGGCCCATGCCGATGACCGCGATCGACGCCAACGGCTCGCCCGAGGACCGCACCACCGCGTCCAGCGCGGCCTGCAGCACCGCCACCCACACCTCGGACAGCGACACGCACACCGTGCGCAGCGGCACCAGCCCGAGCAGGTCCGCCGACGCCACCCGCAGCAGCTCCTGGCGGCGCAGCGACCGGGCGGCGGTCACCGCGCGGTCCAGGTCGCTGTAGCGGGACACGGCGCTGCGCAGCGGGTTGCCGATGGTCATCGGGTCGCGGCCGACGAGCGCGTCGGTGTCGGCCAGCAGCGGCAGCACCTCCGGGGCCCGCACCAGCAGGTCGGGCACGAGCTTCGACGTGCCCAGCAGCGCGGCCAGCCGGTCCACCACGGTGCCCTCGTCCCGCAGCAGCCGCAGGTACCAGGGCGTCTCGGCCAACGCCTCCGACACCTTCCGGTACGCCAGCAGCCCCCGGTCCGGGTCCGGGGTGGTCGCGAACAGGTCCAGCAGCACGGGCAGCAGCGCCGTCTGGATCCGCGCCCGCCGGGACACGCCCCGGGTCAACGCCTCGATGTGCTTCAACGCGCCGTCGGGCGCGGCGTACCCCAGCGCGGCCAGCCGCGCCGCCGCCTGGGACGTGGTCAGCCGCAACGCCTCGGTCGGCACGTTCGCCACCGCCTGGAGCAGCGGCCGGTAGAACAGCTTCTCGTGCAGCCGGCGCACCTGGTTGGCGCGCTTGCGGAACTCGGCGAGCAGCACCTGGCTCTCCGACTGCCCGCCCTCGGCCTGCAACCCGGCCGCCCGCGCCAGCCACCGCAACCCGGCCGCGTCGTCGTCCGCCGGGAACAGGTGCGTGCGCAGCAACCGCTGCAACTGCAAGCGGTGCTCCAGCGTGCGCAGGAACCGGTAGGCGCGGCCGAAGTCGGCGGCGTCCGCGCGGCCCACGTACCCGCCCCGGCCCAGCGCGGCCAACGCCTGGGTGGTCGTGGTGATGCGCAGCTCCTCGTCGCCGCGCCCGTGCACGAGCTGCAACAGCTGCACGGCGAACTCCACGTCGCGCAGCCCGCCCCGGCCGAGCTTCAGCTCCCGGTCGGTCAGGTCCACCGGCACGTGGTCCTCGACGCGGCGGCGCATGGCCTGCACGTCGGGCACGAAGTTCTCGCGTTCGGCGGCCGTCCACACCAGGGGCCGCACCACGTCCATGTACCGCGCGCCCAGCTCCTCGTCGCCGGCGACCGGCCGGGCCTTGAGCAGCGCCTGGAACTCCCACGTCCGCGCCCACCGCTGGTAGTAGGTGGCGTGGCCGTCCAGCGTGCGCACCAGCGCGCCCGCCTTGCCCTCCGGCCGCAGCGCCGCGTCCACCTCGAAGCACGCCTGGCCCGCGACCTGCATCAGCGCGCCGGCGAGCCGGGTCGCCACGGCCAGGTCGCCCTCGCCGACGAACACCACGTCGACGTCGCTGACGTAGTTCAGCTCCCGCGCGCCGCACTTGCCCATCGCGATCACCGCGAGCCGGCACTCGTCCGACCGCGGCACCTGCCGCGCGGCGACGTCCAGCGCGGCCCGCAACGCGGCCACGGCCAGCTCCGACAGCAGGGCCGTGACCTCGTCGTAGCTGACGTACCGCTGCTCGGGCTCGACCACGTGCGCCAGGTCGTCGGCGGCGATCCGGCACAGCAGCGCCCGGTACTCCAGCCGCAGCGCCCGCACGGCGTCCGCGCCGGTCAGCCCGTCCACCGCGGCGACCAGGGTCGGCGCGAACGCGGCCGGGTCCACCGGGTCCGGGTCGACCAGGCCGTGCCAGCGGTCCGGGTTGGCGATCAGGAAGTCCGACAGCGCGGTGGACGAGCCGAGCACGGCCAGCAGCCGCCCGCGCAACGCCTCGCCGTCCCGCAGCGCCCGATCCAGCTCGGACCACCGGTCGCCGAGCGCGACGCGCAGCCGGTCGACCCCGCGCAGCGCGAGGTCCGGGTCCGGGCTGCGGGACAGCGCCACGAGGATCGGTTCGTTGCCCTCGCTGGGCCGCCGCCCCTCCCACCAGCCGGCGGCACGCAGGTGTTCACCGCTGCGCGCCTCGGTCAGGCCGAACCGCGCGGGGGACGTGGGGAGGCGGGCTGGATCGGTCATCGACGAACACCGTAGCCCGCCGGCACGTCGGCAGGAGGGTCAGCCCGCCACGATCAAGTAGATGCCGAACAACACTACGGTCACGCACGCCAACAGGCAGGCCGCCGCCACGGCCGTCGGCAGCGCGGTCGACGCCTGCCGCTGCTGCGCCGCCTCCCGCGCCGACCAGGCCCGCAGCCCTCCGGAGAACAGCAGGACCAGCCCCAACACCACCGCGAGGCTCACCCCGAACACGGCGCCCAACGCCGCCCAGTCGATCTTCACGCCGCCACCTTGTGCGTCTCGGCCTGCGCCGCGATCTCGTCCACCAGGTGCTCGGGCCGCACCGGCTCCCGGCGCGACAGCAGCCAGATCACCAGCGACACGCCGATCCCGACCACCGCCACGGCCACCACGCCCGCCGTGCCCAGCGAGGCGACCTTGCCCGCGACCGCGCCCACGAGGCCCGCCGCCGGCAACGTCAACCCCCACGCCGCGGCCATCCGACCCGCCACGCCCCACCGCACGCCGTCGCGCTCGCGGGCGAGGCCGGAGCCCATGATCCCGCCGGACGCGACGTGCGTCGTGGACAGCGCGAACCCGAGGTGCGACGACGCCATGATCACGGTCGCCGCGCTCGTCTGCGCCGCGAAGCCCTGCGGCGCCTCGATCGTGGTCAGGCCCTTGCCCAGGGTGTGCGTGATGCGCCACCCACCCAGGTAGGTGCCCAGCGCGATCGCGATCGCCGCGCTCAGGATCACCCACAGCGGCGGCTCCGAGCCGGGCGCGAGGGTCCCCGCGGTGATCAGCGTGAGCGTGATGATGCCCATGGTCTTCTGCGCGTCGTTCGTGCCGTGCGCGAGCGACATGAGCGCGGCCGACGCGATCTGCCCGGCCTTGAACCCCTTGTCGTTCACCGAGGCGCGGCCGCGCCGGGTCAGCCGGTAGGTCAGGTAGGTGGCGAGCAGCGCCACGATGCCCGCGACCAGCGGCGCGGCGATCGCCGGGGCCACCACCTTGTCCACGACCTTGCCGAAGTGCACCGCGTCCGCGCCGGACGCGACCCAGGTCGCCCCGATCAGCCCGCCGAACAGGGCGTGCGACGAGCTGGACGGCAACCCGACGTACCAGGTCACCAGGTTCCACATGATCGCGCCGATCAGGCCGCCGAACACGATCGCGGGCGTGATCAGCGCGTCGTCCACGATCCCGCCGGAGATGGTCTTGGCGACCTCGACCGACAGCAACGCGCCCACCAGGTTCAACACCGCCGAGAACGCGACGGCCGTGCGCGGCCGCAGCGCGCCGGTGGCGATGGAGGTCGCCATCGAGTTCGCGGTGTCGTGGAAGCCGTTGGTGAAGTCGAAGACCAACGCGGTGATCACCACGATGATGACGAGGAGCGAGGCATCCACGCTGATTCCTCCAACTGAATCGACACAGTCGAAGGTAAACGCTACCCGTCTGGTCGATGAACGCTCACGACTACGAGGTGAACGCTACCTGTCCAACCGATGAACGCTCGCCTTGTCGGACGTTCGTCACACCAAGGGCAGGCTCCGGTGGATCGTCAGCTCACCCGCCGCCAGGCGCACGAATCGTTGGGCGAACGGCTCCCACACCTCCCGGATGTCCTCGTGCCCCTGCGCCAGCCGCTCCGGGTCGAGCAGCCGCGGGTTGGCACCCGGCGGCACACCGTCGGGGTACCCCGCCGCCCAGTCGAGAACCATCTCCGGCGTGGTCTCGATGTGGAACTGCACCCCGTACGCGTGGTCGCCGAGGCGGAACGCCTGGTTGGCGCACGCCGGGGAGGACGCGAGCAGCACCGCGGTCGGCGGCAGCAGGCCGACCTCGTCCTCGTGGAACTGGAGCACGTCCGGCGTCCACGGCAGGTCGTGGAACAACGGGTCACCGCTCGCCGCGTCCCGCTTGGCGACCAGCCGCACGCCGATCTCCGGCCCCTGCGGGTTGCGCCGCACCTGACCTCCCGTGGCCGCCGCCAGGAGCTGCGCGCCGAGGCAGATCGCGAGCAGCGGCACCCGCTTCGACACCGCGTGCGACAGCAGCCGGCGCACGTCGGCCAGCCACGGGTGCCGCGCGTCGTCCAGCGCGCCCATCGCACCCCCCAGGCACACCACGCCCCGGTAGCCGTCGAGCGTGTCCGGCACCGGTTCCTCGTAGGGCTTCACCACGTCCAGCTCGGCCCCGGCGGCGGTCAGCCACTCGCCGAGGCGGCCGGGCGGGTCGGAGCGGTCGGGTTGCAGCACCAGCAGTCGCGTCACCCGACCGAGGTTAGATCAGCAGTCGCACGAGATGCCGTGCAGGCTCACGCGGTCGTCCGGGGCCGCGTCACCTTCCACGGGATAGCCGGACGCGTGCCAGGTCGTGATGCCGCCGGCCAACCGCTTCACCTTGAACCCCAACCGGGACAGCTCCAACGCGCCCTTCGTGGCGGCGTTGCACTCGAAGCTCTCGCAGTAGCAGACGTAGACGAGGTCGCGGTCCCAGTCGGCGGTCGTCGTCGCGTCGATCTCCCAGTGCGGGAGGTTGATCGCGCCGGGGATGCGGAGCCGCGCGAACGCCTCGGCGCTGCGCGTCTCGACGAGCCGGAACCCGTCGGTGGTCCCGGCCGCCAGGTCACGGACCACGTCGTCCGGGTCGGCTTCGAAGGCCAGCTCGGCGGCGAAGAACGCGGCCGCGGCGGCGGGGTCGGCGGCGGGGAAGCGGAGCGTGTTCGTCATGGGTAGATCGTCGCCGACCGGCGGGAACTTCCCCATGGAGAAGTCCAGGCGCGCGCGGCGTCCCGCTTACGATTCCACGGTGGAACTGGACGATCTGGATTGGAAGCTGCTGGAGCTGCTCCAGCGGGACGGTCGGATGACGTTCACCGAGCTGGCCAAGCGGGTGTCCCTGTCCGCGCCGGCGACGACCGAGCGGGTGCGGCGGCTGGAGCAGGCCGGGATCGTCACCGGGTACGTCGCCGTGGTCGACCCGCAGCGGCTCGGGCTGCCGATCGAGGCCATCGTCCGGGTGCGGGTGCGCAGCCTCGACACGCCCCGGTTCCGGGAACGGGTGGCGCCCCTGGCCCAGGTCCGCGACGCCGACCACGTGACGGGGGACGACTGCTGGCTGCTGCGCGTGGTTTGCCGGTCGATGGCGGAGCTGGAGGAGTTCGTGGAGCAGGCCCAGCGGTACGGCGACACGACCACGTCCCTGGTCTTCTCCTCCCACGCCCGCAACCGACCCGTGACGCGTGAGGTCTTCGAGGGTATCGTTTCCCGATAACATCGATAAACGATATGCGGGGGGCATGTCATGTCGTCGGTCCAGGTGGTGCGGAGCGGCGCGGAGATGCGCGCCGACCTCGACGGGACGGTCTGAGCGGTGTCGCGCAACCCGTTGCAGCCGTTCACCGCGTTCATCCGGCTCCTGTGGTCGGTGACCACCGTGGGGTCGGCGGTCGCGCTGCTGCTGATCGCGTTCGCGTCCGCCGGGACGTCCGTGTGCGTCACCTCCCAGGCGGGGAGCGAACTGGTCCGCACGGTCGAGCACGCCGACGGGGTGATGGTCGGCGCGGGGTCGTTGCGCCTCTGCCTGACCGCGCCGGGCGTCGGGGACCGGGTCCTCTACCTGGTGGACGTCGTCGCGCCGATCGCGAGCTACGCCGTGCTGTTCTTCCTGCTCATGCGACTGCTCGAACGGGGTGCCGTCGAGGGCGTCCACACCGGCGCGACCGCGGACCGGCTGCGCCGCCTCGGGTGGTTCGCGCTGGTCGCCGTGCCGGCCGCGACCCTGGGTGAGGCGGCGGCCCGGATCGGCCTGGTGGCGCACGTCCTGCCCGGAGTCGGCGCGTCACAGCTGCTGTTCGAGTGGGACGTGCCGTGGTGGGCGATCGGCACCGGCCTGGGCGTGCTCGCGTTGTCGAAGATCGTGCGGGCGAGCGCGGAGATGCGCGCCGACCTGGAGGGGACGGTGTGAGCGGTGGTCGGCCGGGTGGGCCGTGCCGTCGCTTGCGAAGATCGTGGGCATGGGCGCGGCTGAGGACCTCGAAGGAACGGTGTGAGCATCCAGGTGCACCTCGACCGGCTGCTGGCCGAGCGCGGGATGACGTTGACCGAGCTGGCGGACCGCGTCGGCGTGACGGTGGTCAACCTGTCGGTCCTCAAGAACGGCCGCGCCAGGGCCATCCGGTTCAGCACGCTGACGGCGCTGTGCGACGCGCTGGACTGCCAGCCGGGCGACCTGCTCAGCCACCGGCCGGGGTGAACACGAACTCCGCCGAGTCGACCACCGGCCGGAACCCGATCCGCTGGTAGATCGAGTTCGACGTCGGGTTCGCCAGGTCCGTGTAGAGGACGACGTGCTGCGCGCCCTGCTCCCTCGCCCACGCCGCGCAGGCCGCCGTGACGGCCGCGCCGTAGCCGTGCCGGCGGTGCTCGGGCGGGGTGTAGACGGGGCCGATGCGGGACATGCCGGACGCCGGCGCGTTCGCGCCCGCCCACGCCACCGGCGTGTCGCCGTGGTACCAGAGAAGGTGACCGTGGCCGGCGGCCATGCTGATGCGCAACGCCTGGAGCGCCCGGTCCTCGCTGTCGTCGTCCCGGACCTGCGCGGTGGCCTCGACGCCGAACTCCGTGCGCCAGCGGCTGAGCAGGTCCAGGTCGTCCTCGGTGGCGAGGCGCGCGGAACCGGGGACGTCCGGCGCGACGAGGTCGCCGAGCTGGTACAGCCGCAACGCCATGTGCTCGCGGGCACCGCAGCCCGTGCGGGCGGCCCAGGCGACGACGAACGCCTCCACCGACTCGCGCGGACCGTTGACGCCGGGCAGCTCCACGTCGCCCGCCAAGGCGTCCGCCACGGTCTCCGCCCACCTCGGCGGGACCCCGCTCAGGGTCAGCGGCCACGGCGGGGTGCGCAGTGCCGCGGCCACCAGGACGCCGTCGTCGGTGACGGTCACCAGCAGCGGCGGCTCGTCGTCCGGACTGGCGTGGTTGAGCCGGCGGTCGACCGCCGCGATGGGGATCGTGTGGAACACCGGGTCGGCGTTGAAGAAGTCACCGGTCAGCGACCAGAACTCCGCCAGGTCGTCGTGTCTCGTCACCTCGGCCACGACCGGACCGTAACGCAAAAAGCCTTCAGGGGCACCCGGTCGATCGGGTGCCCCTGAAGGCAAAGAATGCTCGGCGGCGTCCTACTCTCCCACACCCTCACGAGTGCAGTA
>NZ_JBSGBG010000091.1:0-11245 GCF_053601135.1 Actinosynnema sp. NPDC004786
AGTGTGACGTCGGGTCGGGTGTCGTACCTGTTGGGGTTGGAGGGTCCGGCGGTGTCGGTGGACACGGCGTGTTCGTCGTCGTTGGTGGCGATTCATTTGGCGGCGCAGGCGTTGCGGTCGGGTGAGTGCGACCTGGCGTTGGCCGGTGGCGTCACGGTGATGGCGACGCCCTCCGGGTTCGTGGAGTTCTCGCGGCAGCGCGGGTTGGCGGCGGACGGGCGGATCAAGTCGTTCGCCGACGCGGCGGACGGCACGAGTTGGTCCGAGGGCGCGGGGCTCGTGCTGCTGGAGCGGTTGTCGGATGCGCGGCGGCGGGGTCATCGGGTGTTGGCGGTGGTGGCCGGGTCGGCGGTGAACCAGGACGGCGCGTCGAACGGGTTGACCGCGCCTAATGGTCCGTCGCAGGAGCGGGTGATTCGTCAGGCGTTGGCGAACGCGGGTTTGTCACCGTCCGATGTGGACGCGGTCGAAGCCCACGGCACGGGTACGACGTTGGGCGATCCCATTGAGGCGCAGGCGTTGTTGGCGACGTACGGGCAGGATCGTTCGGAGCCGTTGTGGTTGGGGTCGGTCAAGTCGAACCTCGGCCACACGCAGGCCGCGGCGGGGATCGCCGGCGTCATCAAGATGATCATGGCGATGCGGCACGGCTCGCTGCCGCGCACGCTCCACGTCGACCGGCCCACCACGCACGTGGACTGGGGGACCGGTGATGTCCGGTTGCTCACCGAGGCCGTGCCCTGGCCCGCGGTCGACCGTCCCCGGCGGGCCGGTGTGTCGTCGTTCGGGATCAGCGGCACGAACGCGCACGTGATCCTGGAGCAGGCCCCGGCGGCCGATCCGGTCGAGGTGGCGGGCGACGTGCCGTGGCTGTTGTCGGCGCGGTCGCCGGAGGCGTTGCGGGCGCAGGCGGTCCGGTTGCGCGAGTTCGCCGGCGACCCCGTGGTCGGCGCGGCGTTGGCGACGCGGGCGCGGTTGCCCTTCCGGGCGGCGCTCACGGACCCGGCCCGGCTCGGGGCGGACCTCGACGCGTTGGCCCGCGGTGACGCGCCGATCGGGGAGGCGCGGACCGGTGGGACCGCGTTCGTGTTCTCGGGGCAGGGTTCGCAGTGGCAGGGCATGGGGCGGCGGCTTCACGGCGCGTACCCGGTGTTCGCTCGTGTGTTGGACGAGGTGTGCGGGCTGCTCGGTGTGTCGTTGTGGGACGTGGATCTGGACCAGACCCGGTTCACACAGCCTGCGTTGTTCGCGGTCGAGGTCGCCTTGTACCGGTTGGTGGAGTCGTTGGGTGTTCGGCCGGATTACGTGGTGGGGCATTCGGTGGGGGAGGTCGCTGCCGCGCACGTCGCCGGGGTGTTGTCGCTGGAGGACGCGTGTGCGTTGGTGTTGGCACGTGGTCGGTTGATGCAGGAGTTGCCGGCTGGTGGGGCGATGGTGTCGATCCGCGCCGGCGAGGCCGAGGTGCTGGAGACGCTGCCCGGCGGGGTGGAGATCGCGGCGGTCAACGGTCCGGATGCCGTGGTGATCTCCGGTGACGAGGCGGCGGTGGGTGAGGTCGCCGAGCGGTGGCAGGCGCTGGGTCGGGAGACGCGGCGGTTGGCGGTGAGCCACGCGTTCCACTCGGCTCACATGGAGCCGATGCTGGGCGAGTTCGCGCGGGTGGTGGAGGGCTTGTCGTTCAGCCATCCACAGATCCCGTTCGTGTCGTCGGTTTTGTCGGTGGGGTCGGGTAGCGTGAAAAACAGGGATCCCCTGGTGGGGGACCCTTCCGCGGGTGTGGTGTTGGACGCGGCGTACTGGGTATGCCAAGCCCGGGACGCGGTGCGGTTCGGCGACGCGGTGGAGTGGTTGCGGGCCAACGGGGTGACGCGGTTCCTGGAGATCGGGCCGCACCCGACGCTCGTGTCGAACGGTGTGATGCGCCGCGACCACGACGAGCCCGAACGACTCCTCGCCGCACTCGGCAAGCTGTGGGTCGAGGGCGGGGAGTGGACGTTGCCCTCCGCGCACGCCGACCTGCCCACCTACCCGTTCCGGCGCGAGCGGTACTGGCTCGTCGCCGCCGAGGCGACCGACGTCGCCGGCGCCGGGCTCGACGACGCCGACCACCCGCTGCTCGGCGCGGTGGTGGAGCTGCCGGACGACCAGGGCGTCGTGCTGACCGGCCACCTGTCCCCGGCCACCCGGCCGTGGCTCGGCGAGCACACCGTCCTCGGCTCGGCGCTGCTGCCGGGCGCGGCGTTCGTGGAGCTGGCGTTGCGGGCCGGCCGGGAGGCGGGGTGCCCGGCGGTCGAGGAGCTGACGCTGGAAGCGCCGCTGGCACTGCCCGGCGCGGTGGACGTGCGGGTCGCGGTCGGGGCTCCGGACGCGGACGGTCGGCGCACCGTCACCGTGCACTCCAAGGCGGACGGCGAATGGGTGCGGCACGCCACCGGCCGCCTCGGACCGGGCGACGAGCCACCCGCACCCTGGGCCGAGCCGGCGACCGAACCGGTGGACCTCGACGGCTTCCACGACGCGCTGGCCGACACCGGGTTCGAGTACGGGCCGACGTTCCGAGGGCTGCGGGCGGTCCGGCGCGCCGGCGACGACCTCTACGCGGACGTCGAGCTGCCCGGCGACGGCGACCGGTGCGCGCTGCACCCCGCGCTGCTGGACGCCGCGCTCCAGGCCGTGACGGTCCTGGACGACCGGGCGAAGGTGCCGTTCTCGTTCTCCGGCGTCACGGTCTGGACGCCGGGCCGCACCGCGGTCAAGGCGAGGCTGTCCGCCACGGCGCCGGACACCTACCGGGTCGACCTGGCCGGCCCGGCCGGCGAGCCGGTCGCCACGATCGCGTCGCTGACCCTGCGCCCCACCGCGACCGGAGCCCGTCCGCACACCCTCTACCGCGTCGCCTGGCCGGAAGTGGAAGGCGACCACACCCCGCCGGCCGACAGCGACCACCGCCACGACGCCACCGACCCGGTCGAGACCCTGCGGGTGGTCCGGGAGTTCCTGGCCGACGACCACACCGCGGACCGGCTGGTCGTGGTGACCCGGGGCGCGGTGTCGGTGCACGGCGAGGACGTGACCGACCCGCGTGCCGCCGCCGTCTGGGGCCTGGTCCGGTCCGCCGCCGCCGAGCACCCCGGCCGCTTCGCGCTGGTCGACACCGACACCGACGACCCGCCGCCCACCGCGGGCGACGAGCCGCAACTGGCGGTCCGGGCCGGGCGGGTCCACGTGCCCCGGCTCGAACGGGCCGTCGTCACGCCCCTGCCCTCCACCCTCCGCCCCGGCGGGGCGGTCCTGGTCACCGGCGGCACGGGCGCGCTCGGCGGCGCGGTCGCCCGCCACCTGGTCGCCCGCCACGGCGTCACCCGCCTGGTGCTGGCGAGCCGGCGCGGCCCGGACGCCCCCGGCGTGGCCGAACTGCTGGCCGACCTGGCTGGCGCGGAGGTCGCGGTGGTCGCCTGCGACGTGTCCGACCGCGACGCCGTGGCCCGGCTCCTGGCCGACCACCCCGTCACGGCGGTCGTGCACACGGCCGGCGTGCTGGACGACGCGGTCGTGCAGTCGTTGACGCCGGAGCGGTTCGCCGAGGTCTGGCGGCCCAAGGCGGACGCGGCCCGGCACCTGCACGAGCTGACCCGCGACCTGGACGCGTTCGTGCTGTTCTCGTCGGCCGCGGGCGTGCTGGGCGGGCCGGGGCAGGCGAACTACGCCGCCGCGAACGCCTACCTCGACGCCCTGGCCGCGCACCGGCACGCCAACGGGCTGCCCGCCGTGTCCCTGGCGTGGGGGCCGTGGGCGGTGAGCGGCGGCATGACCGGCAAGCTCACCGACGTCGACCGCCGCCGCATCGCCGGCGCGGGCGTGCTGCCGCTGGCCACCGACGAGGCCCTGGCCCTGTTCGACGCCGCCCTCACGGCGGGCGAACCCGCGTTCGTGCCCGTCCGGCTCGACCGCCGCGCGGGCGACCTGCCCACCCTCCTGCGCACCGCGGCCCGACCGCGCCCGGAGGCGACCCCGGACGTGCTGGACCTGGTCCGGCGCGCGGTGGCGGCCGTGCTCGGCCACGCGTCCACCGACGCCGTCGGCCCGGACCGGGCGTTCAAGGACCTCGGGTTCGACTCGCTGACCGCCGTAGAGCTGCGCAACCGGCTCGACGCGGCCACCGGGCTGCGGCTGCCCGCCACGCTGACCTTCGACCACCCGACGCCCGCGCGGGTCGCCGACCACCTGCGGGACCGGCTGGCCGCGTCCGCGCCCGACCCGCTGCTGGCCGAGCTGGACCAGCTCAAGTCCACTCTGGACCGGGCGCGGGACGTGGACCACGACGCGGTCGCCGCGCGCCTGGAGGCGCTGCTCGCGTCGTGGACCGCCAAGCGCGTCGAGGACGAGGACTTGGCCGACGCCACGGACGACGAGCTGTTCAACATCCTCGACGACGAACACCGCCGGACCCAGGTCATCCGATCGGGCGAGCACCGCACCGCGGGGGAGTAGCTGTCATGGCCGACGAAGAGAAGCTCCGCAGTTACCTCAAGCGCGCCACGGCCGACCTGCGGGTCATGGGCAAGCGCCTGGCCGAGGTGGAGGAGGCCGCCCGCGAACCGATCGCCATCGTCGGCATGGGCTGCCGCTACCCCGGCGGCGTCGGGTCGCCGGAGGACCTGTGGCGGCTGGTCGCCGACGGGGTGGACGCGATCGGCGACTTCCCGACCGACCGCGGCTGGGACGTGCCCTACGACCCCGACCCGGACCGGCCCGGCGCCACCTACGCGCGGTCGGGCGGCTTCCTCGCCGACGGCGCGGGCTTCGACGCCGGGTTCTTCGGCATCTCGCCGCGTGAGGCGCTGGCCATGGACCCGCAGCAGCGCGTGCTGCTGGAGACCGCGTGGGAGACGTTCGAGCACGCGGGCATCGACCCGACCTCGGTGCGCGGCAGCCGGACGGCCGTGTTCACCGGCGTGTGGTCGTCGGGCTACGCCGCCCAGCCGCCGCCGGACCTGGAGGGGTTCCTGGCGACCGGCATCGCCACCAGCACCACCTCGGGCCGCGTGTCCTACCTGCTCGGGCTGGAGGGCGCGGCCGTGTCGGTGGACACGGCCTGCTCGTCGTCGCTGGTCGCGATCCACCTGGCCGCGCAGGCGCTGCGGGCCGGGGAGTGCGCGCTGGCGCTGGCGGGCGGCGTCACGGTCATGGCCACCCCGGCCGGGTTCGTGGAGTTCGCCCGGCAGCGCGGCCTCGCCCCGGACGGCCGGGTCAAGGCGTTCGCCGACGCGGCCGACGGCACGAGCTGGGCCGAGGGCGCGGGCCTGCTGCTGCTGGAACGCCTCTCCGACGCCCGCCGCAACGGCCACCGCGTCCTCGCCGTCGTGCGCGGCAGCGCGGTGAACCAGGACGGCGCGTCCAACGGCCTGGCCGCACCCAACGGACCCGCGCAGGAACGCGTCATCCGGCAGGCCCTCGGGAACGCCCGGCTGGAGCCTGCGGACGTGGACGCGGTCGAGGCGCACGGCACCGGCACCGCGCTCGGCGACCCGATCGAGGCCCAGGCCCTGCTCGCGACCTACGGCCAGGACCGGACCGAACCCCTGCGCCTCGGGTCGGTCAAGTCGAACCTCGGCCACACCCAGGCCGCCGCCGGCGTCGCGGGCGTCATCAAGATGGTCATGGCGATGCGGCACGGCGCGCTCCCGCGCACCCTGCACGTGGACCGGCCCACCGGGCACGTCGACTGGACCGCGGGCCGCGTCTCCCTGCTCACCGAACCGACGCCCTGGCCCGACACCGACCGGCCCCGCCGCGCCGGCGTCTCGTCGTTCGGCATCAGCGGCACCAACGCCCACGTCATCCTCGAACACGTCGAACCCGAGCCGCCGTCCACAGTGGACGCGGACGTCCCGTGGCTGCTGTCCGCCCGCACGGCGGCGGCCCTGGCCGCCCAGGCGGAACGCCTCAGGGCGGTCGACGCGCCGAACCCGCACATCGGCCGGGCCCTGGTCGACCGCACCCGGTTCGAGCACCGCGCCGTCCTCCTGGCCGACCACCGCGCCGGCCTGGACGCGCTCGCCGACGGCCGCGGCGCGCCCGGCCTGGTCACCGGCGAGGCAAGCGTGCCGGGCCGGACGGTGTTCGTGTTCCCCGGCCAGGGCGGGCAGTGGCCGGGCATGGGCCGCGCGCTGTACGCCACGTCGGACGTGTTCCGCGCGCACGTCGACGCCTGCGCCGAAGCGCTCGCCCCGCACGTGGACTGGTCGCTGGTCGACGTCCTGCGCGACGGCGCGCTCGACCGCGTGGACGTGGTCCAGCCCGCGCTGTTCGCCGTGATGGTGGCGCTGGCCGGGCTGTGGAAGTCGCACGGCGTCGTCCCGGACGCGGTGGTCGGCCACTCCCAGGGCGAGATCGCCGCCGCGCACGTCGCCGGCATCCTGTCGCTGGAGGACGCGGCGAAGGTCGTCGCCCTGCGGGCGAAGGCCCTGGCGCCGCTGGCCGGGCGCGGCGGCATGGTGTCCGTCGCGCTGTCCCCGGAGGAGGCCGCGTCCTACCTGGACCGCTGGGACGGCAGGCTCACCGTCGCCGTGGTCAACGCACCCGGCACGGTCGTCGTCTCGGGCAACGACCACGACCTGGGGGAACTGCTCGCCGCGTGCGCCGCCGACGACGTCCGCGCCCGCGCGCTCCCGGTCGACTACGCCGCCCACTCGGTCGAGGTCGAAGCGCTCCGCGACCGGCTGCGCCACGACCTGGCGGGCGTCACCCCGCGCCCCGCCGCCGTCCCGCTGTACTCGACCGTCACCGGCGGGGTCGCCGCCGACCTGGACGCCGCCTACTGGTACCGCAACCTGCGCGAGCCGGTGCGGTTCGACCACGCCACGCGCACGCTGCTCGACCACGGCCACGGCGTGTTCGTCGAGGTCGGCCCGCACCCGGTGCTGACCGCGGCGGTGGCGGAGACGGCCGGGACCGCCGACGTGCTCGTCACCGGCACCCTGCGGCGCGAGCAGCCGGAGGAGTTCCGCGCGGCCCTCGCGCGCCTGCACGTCCGCGGCGTCGAGGTGGACTGGCGGCCGCTGGTCCCGGCCGGCCTCACGCCCGCGACCCTGCCCGCCTACCCGTTCCAGCGGCAGCCGTTCTGGCTGCGCCCGACCCCGGCCGCCGCGACGGGCGACCACCCGCTGCTGACCACCGCGGTGGACCTGCCGGACGGCGGCGCGGCCCTCACCGGCGCGGTGTCGCTGTCCACCCACCCGTGGCTCGCCGACCACGCCGTGCGCGGCGCGGCGCTGCTGCCCGGCACGGTGTTCCTCGACCTCGCCGCCCACGCCGCGACCCGGGTCGGCGCGACCGCGGTGCGCGAGCTGGTGCTGGAGGCACCGCTCGTCCTCGACCACGACCCCGTGCGGCTCCAGGTCGTCGTCGGCCCGGCGGACGACGACGGGAACCGGTCCGTCACCGTGCACTCCCACCGCGACGGGTGGGTCCGGCACGCCACCGGAACCGTGGGCGACGCACCCGAACCCGCGGCCGCCGACACCAGCCCGCCGCCGCACGCGGAACCGCTCGACGTCGGCGCCCTCTACGACACCTTCGCCGCCCTCGGCTACGACTACGGCCCCGCCTTCCAGGGCGTCACGGCCGCGTGGCGGGCCGGCGACGTCGTGCACGCCGTGGTGGAGGCGCCGGCCGGGGAGCGCTTCGCGCTGCACCCGGCGCTGCTCGACGCGGCCCTGCACCCCGTGGCGTTGCTGCACCCCGACGGCCCCGCCCGGCTGCCGTTCGCCTTCTCCGACGTGGTGATCCGGCCGACCGACGCGACCGCGCTGCGCGTGCGGCTGTCCGGCGGACCCGACACCTACTCGGTGTCGGTCACCGACCTCGACGGCGTGGCGGTGGCGTCCGTCGCGTCGCTGTCCGTGCGGGCCGTCGCCGACGCCCCGGACGACCTGTTCCAGCTCACGTGGGCGCCGGTGACCGGGACCGCCGTCGCGGACACCGTGCACCGCGTGTCCACCCCTCCCGGCGAGGCGCCCGACCGGGCCCTGGCCGCGGTGCGGGAAGTCCTGGCGGCGATCCGGGGCGACGCCCGGCTGGCGGTGGTCACCCGGGGCGCGGTCGCGGCCGTGCCCGGTGACGTGGTCGACCCCGCCCACGCCGCCGTCTGGGGCCTGGTGCGGTCGGCCCAGGCCGAGCAACCCGGCCGGTTCGCGCTGGTCGACGCCGACGACTCGTGGGACGGCGCGCTGCCCGACGAGTCGGAGCTGGCGGTGCGCCGGGGGGTCCTGCTCGCGCCTCGCCTGACCCGGGTGGACCGCGCGCTCACCCCGCCGGACGGCCCGTGGCGGCTGGCGGACGTCGGCACGGGCGGCATCGACGACCTGGCGCTCGTGCCGCGACCGGACGTGCCGCCGGGACCCGGTGAGGTCCGGGTCGCGCTGCGGGCGGCCGGGCTGAACTTCCGCGACGTGCTCATCGCGCTCGACGTCTACCCCGGCGAGGCGGTGATGGGCGGCGAGGGCGCGGGCGTGGTGCTCGACGTCGGGCCGGGCGTGGACCGGTTCCGGCCGGGCGACCGGGTGTTCGGGCTGGTGCCCGGCGCGTTCGGGCCGGTCGCGGTGGCCGACCACCGGCTGCTCGCGCCGATCCCGGACGGCTGGTCGTTCGCCCGCGCCGCCTCCGTGCCCGTCGTGTTCCTCACCGCCTGGTACGGCCTGGTCGACCTCGGCCGCGTCCGACCGGGCGACCGCGTGCTGATCCACGCGGGCACCGGCGGCGTCGGCATGGCGGCGATCCAGCTGGCGCGTCACCTGGGCGCGGAGGTGTTCGCCACGGCGAGCCCCGGCAAGTGGGAGGTGCTGCGCGGCCTGGGGCTGGCGGACGACCACATCGCGTCGTCGCGCACGCTGGAGTTCGAGCAGCGGTTCCCAGCCGTGGACGTGGTGCTGAACTCGCTGACCGACGAGTTCCTGGACGCGTCGTTGCGGCTGCTCGCGCCCGGCGGCCGGTTCGTGGAGATGGGCAAGACGGACATCCGCGCGCCCGAGGGCGTCGACTACACGGCGTTCGACATCGCCGACGCCGGCCCGGCCCGGCTGGGCGAGATCCTGGCCGACACCGTGGCGGCCTTCGCGGACGGCGTGTTGAGCCCCTTGCCGCTCGACGTGCGGGGCGTGCGCGACGCGGTGGACGTGTTCCGGCACATGAGCCAGGCCCGGCACATCGGCAAGATCGTCCTCGCCCTGCCCCCCGTGCTCGACGGCACGGTGTTGATCACCGGCGGACTGGGGACGCTCGGTCGTGCGCTGGCCCGGCATTTGGTCGTACGGCACGGGGTGCGGCGGTTGGTGTTGGTGGGTCGTGGCGGTGGTGTGCCGCCGGAGTTGGACGCGGATGTGCGTGTGGTCGCGTGTGATGTGTCGGATCGTGGTCGGGTCGCGGAGTTGGTGGCGTCGATCCCGGATCTGACGGCGGTGGTGCACGCGGCCGGCGTGCTGGACGACGCCGTGGTCACCGAGTTGACGCCGCGGCAGGTGGAGGCCGTGTTCGCGCCCAAGGCGCGGGCCGCCTGGCACCTGCACGAGCTGACCCGCCACCTCGACCTGGCCGCGTTCGTGCTGTTCTCCTCCGCCGCCGGGGTGCTCGGCAGCCCGGGACAGGCCAACTACGCCGCCGCGAACGCCTTCCTCGACGCCCTGGCCGTGCACCGACGCGCCCTCGGCCTGCCCGCCGTCTCGCTGGCCTGGGGGTACTGGGCCGAGTCCAGCGGCATGACCGGGCACCTCACCGACGCCGACCGGAGTCGCCTGACCCGCGCCGGCGTCGTGCCGTTGGCCACCGGGCACGCGCTGGAGCTGTTCGACGCGGCGCTGGCCGCCGACCGGGCCGCCGTCGCGCCGGTCGCGCTGGACCTGCCCGCCCTGGCCCGCACGCCCGTGCTGCCGTCCGCGCTGCGCGGGTTGGTGACCCGCAAGCCGGGCAGGCGGCCGGTCCACCGGGGCGCGCTGGCCGACCGGGTGCGGTCGCTGCCGGCGGCCGAGCAGGTGGCCGCCGTGCTCGACGTCGTCACCGCCGACACCGCCACCGTGCTCGGCCACGCCTCACCGGACGCCGTGGACACCGGGCTGCCGTTCAAGGACCTCGGGTTCGACTCGCTCACCGCCGTGGAGCTGCGCAACCGCCTCGGCGTCGCCACCGGCCTGCGGCTGCCCGCGACGCTGACGTTCGACCACCCCACCCCGGTGCGCCTGGCCGAGCACCTGCGCGACGAGCTGCTGGGCACCCGCCGCGACGTCGCCGCGCCCGTGACGAAGGCGGTGGACGACGACCCGATCGTGATCGTGGGCATGGGGTGCCGGTTGCCGGGCGGGGTGTCCTCGCCCGACGACCTCTGGCGGCTGGTGGTGGACGGCGTGGACGCCATCGGCGACTTCCCGACCGACCGGGGCTGGGACCTGGACCGCCTGTACCACCCGGATCCCGACCACCCCGGCACGAGCTACACCCGGTCGGGTGGGTTCCTGACCGACGTGGCCGGGTTCGACGCGGACTTCTTCGGCATCTCGCCGCGCGAGGCGCTGGCGATGGACCCGCAACAACGGGTCCTGCTGGAGACCGCGTGGGAGACGTTCGAGCACGGCGGGATCGACCCGACGTCGTTGCGGGGCAGCCGGACCGGCGTGTTCACCGGCATCTGGGCGTCCGGGTACGGGGCGGGCGCGGCCTCCGACGTGGAGGGGTACTTCGGCACCGGCGCGGCGACCAGCGTGGTGTCCGGCCGGATCGCCTACCTGCTCGGGCTGGAGGGCGTCGCGGTGTCCATCGACACGGCGTGCTCGTCGTCGTTGGTGGCGATGCACCTCGCGGCGCAGGCGCTGCGGGCGGGTGAGTGCGACCTCGCGCTGGCGGGCGGCGTCACGGTGATCGCGACACCGGTCGGCTTCACCGAGTTCTCCCGGCAGCGCGGATTGGCCGCGGACGGCCGGTGCAAGCCGTTCTCCGCCTCCGCGGACGGCACGAGCTGGGGCGAGGGCGCGGGTCTGGTGCTGCTGGAGCGCCTGTCCGACGCCCGGCGGCGGGGGCACCAGGTGCTGGCGGTGCTGGCCGGGACGGCGGTGAACCAGGACGGTGCGTCGAACGGGTTGACCGCGCCTAATGGTCCGTCGCAGGAGCGGGTGATTCGTCAGGCGTTGGCGAATGCGGGGTTGCGGCCGTCCGATGTGGACGTGGTGGAGGCGCACGGCACGGGTACGACGTTGGG
>NZ_JBSGBG010000092.1:0-10622 GCF_053601135.1 Actinosynnema sp. NPDC004786
AGCCGGCAGGCCCAGCGGGGTAAAGCGTCCCGCCGGGCCTGCCGGCTTCGTCCAGCCTAAGGCACCCGAACCCATGTCAAATCGAGCCTCGGTGGTGGTGTGGCGGGTCCGTTGTGGATGGGATTGAGGGTGGTCGGGGTTGGGGGTGGGGTGGTTAGGCGGCGGTGGAGTGGGTGGAGTGGGTGGAGTGGGTGGTGGTTGGTTCGAGGGCGAGGTCCAGGACTTCGCGCACGTCGGCGACCAGGTGGATGGTCAGTTCGGAGCGGACGGACTCGGGGACGTCGTCCAGGTCCGGTTCGTTGCGTTGGGGGAGGAGGACCGTGGTGATGCCGGCGCGGTGGGCGGCCAGGAGCTTCTGCTTGACGCCGCCGATCGGCAGCACGCGGCCCGTCAGGGAGACTTCGCCGGTCATGGCGACGTCCGAGCGGACCGGGCGGCCCGACAGGAGCGAGGCCAGGGCCGTGGTCATCGTGACGCCGGCGGAGGGGCCGTCCTTCGGCACCGCGCCCGCGGGCACGTGGATGTGCACGCCGCGGTCCGCGAGGACTTCGGCGCGTTCGTCGTGCGAGCGCAGGTAGGAGAGGGCGATCTGGGCCGACTCCTTCATCACGTCGCCGAGTTGGCCGGTGAGCGTGACGCCGGCCGCGCCGGTGCCGGAGGAGGCCAGGGATGCCTCGACGAAGAGCACGTCGCCGCCGGCCCCGGTGACGGCCAGGCCCGTCGCCACGCCCGGTGCGGCGGTGCGCTCGGCCGACTCCGGGGTGTGCTTGGGCGAGCCCAGGTAGCCGCGCAGGTCGGGGACGTCCACCGTGACCGGCAGCCGGGTCTCCTCCAGGGCGACGCGGGCGGTCACCTTGCGCAGGATCCGGGCCAGCGAGCGCTCCAGTTGGCGCACGCCCGCCTCGCGGGTGTACTCGCCCGCCAGCTTGCGCAGCGACGCCTCGGTGATCGTGACGTCCTCCGGGGTGAGGCCGGCGCGCTCGACCTGGCGCGGCAGGAGGTGGTCGCGGGCGATGGTGACCTTCTCGTCCTCCGTGTACCCGTCGAGCTGGACCAGCTCCATGCGGTCGAGCAGGGGGCCCGGGATGGACTCCAGCACGTTCGCGGTGGCCAGGAAGACGACGTCGGACAGGTCCAGCTCGACCTCGAGGTAGTGGTCGCGGAACGTGTGGTTCTGGGCCGGGTCGAGGACCTCCAGCAGGGCGGCGGTCGGGTCGCCCCGGTAGTCCGCGCCCACCTTGTCGATCTCGTCCAGCAGCACCACGGGGTTCATCGAGCCGGCTTCCGAGATGGCGCGGACGATCCGGCCGGGCAGCGCGCCGACGTAGGTGCGGCGGTGGCCCCGGATCTCGGCCTCGTCCCGGACGCCGCCGAGGGCGACCCGGACGAACTTGCGGCCCATGGCGCGGGCCACCGACTCGCCGAGCGAGGTCTTGCCGACGCCGGGGGGACCGACGAGGGCGAGGACCGCGCCGGAACGGCGGCCGCCGACCACGCCGAGGCCCCGGTCGGCACGGCGACGGCGGACGGCCAGGTATTCGGTGATGCGTTCCTTGACGTCGTCCAGGCCCGCGTGGTCGGCGTCGAGGACGGCGCGCGCGCCCGCGATGTCGTAGGAGTCCTCGGTGCGCTCGTTCCACGGCATCTCCAGCACCGTGTCGAGCCACGTGCGGATCCAGCCGACCTCGGGCGACTGCTCGGCGGTCCGCTCCAGCTTGTCGACCTCGGCCAGCGCGGCCTTGCGGACGTTCTCGGGCAGGTCCGCGCCCTCGACGCGGGCCCGGTAGTCCTGCTCCTCGGTGGCGGGCTTGCCGTCGAGTTCGGCCAGCTCCTTGCGGATCGCGGCCAGCTGTTGGCGCAGCAGGAACTCGCGCTGCTGCTTCTCCACGCCTTCCTTGACGTCCTTGCGGATCGTCTCGGCCACGTCCAGCTCGGTCAGGTACTCGCGGCCCCACTCCAGCAGCTTCTCCAGCCGCTCGGTGACGTCGTTGGTCTCCAGCAGCCAGACCTTCTGCTCGTCGCCGAGGTAGGAGGCGTAGCCGGCGAGGTCGGCCAGCGCGGACGGGTCGTCCACCTGCTGCACCGAGTCCACCACCTGCCACGCGCCGCGCTGCTGGAGGATCGTGGTGACCAGGGCCCGGTACTCGCGGGCCAGTTCGCGGGTGCGGTCGTCGACCGGCGGCACGTCGGCGACGGTCGCCTCCACCCACAGGGCCGCGCCCGGCCCGGTCGTGCCGGTGCCGATGCGGACCCGCTCGGTGCCGCGCACGACGGCCGCGCGTTCGCCGCCGGAGAGCCTGCCGACCTGCTCGATCAGCCCCAGCGTGCCCACCTTGGCGTACTTGCCGTCCAGCCGGGGCACCAGCAGCACCTTCGACTGGCCGCCCGCGGCGGTCGCGGCTTCGATCGCGGCGCGGGCCTCGGCGGTGGCGTCCGAGCCGCTGATCCGGATCGGCACGACCATGCCCGGCAGCACGACCACGTCGTCCAGCGGCAGCACCGGCAGCGCCAACGTCTCGCCCATGATCCCTCCAAAGTTGAGTCTGACTGGCTCAACCAAGGTGAGCGCGGGATTGTTTCCGCCGGGTGTTCGCCCTGAGCGAGCGGCCATTGGTGTGATCCAGGTAACAGAAGTGGGTTCCGGGCGATATCCCGGATACCACTGCAAGACGCCGTTCTCGGGGGGGGAACACATGGCTGTCGAATCAGCGCCGGGCTCCGGCGCGCCCACCGCCGTCCACCGCTACTGGCACGCCGGGGACCGCGACTGGGTGTCCATCCCGGCCCACGGGAACCAGCCGAGCGCCGCGACCATGGCCGCCAACGGCTACCGGATCGCGCCGGAACCGCAGTACTACGTCCACTACATCGGCAACCCCGACATGGTCGCCGTGTACCGCTGGTGGCACCCGGGAGACCGGGACTGGATCGACGTGCCGGAGGGCTCCATCCCGGACTCGACCCTCGCGAACTGGGGCTACACGAGCCGGGCGTTCCAGTTCTACGCGCACCGCGACCCGCACCCCGGCACGGTCGCGGTCTACCGCTGGTGGCACCCCGGCGACCGGGACTGGGTCACGCTGCGGGACGGCGAGGTGCCGGACTCGACCATGGCCGCCAACGGCTACCAGAACAAGACGCTGCTGTTCCACGCGGACGGCACGCGGCCCACGACGTCCGCCTACTTCCCGTTCGGCGCGGCGCAGGGCGCGGTGCTGCAACCCGTGTCGTGGAGCGAGGAGCACGACCACCCGCACACCATGAGCGTGCTCGACGTGAACCCTGGCCGCGACCCCGCCCAGAACGGCGGTTTCCGGTTCCTGGCCTACTGGGGGCACCACGAGTGCTCCGGGATCGGCATCGCCCGCGCGCAGGACCCCGCCGGGCCGTGGGTGCAGCAGGCCGCGCCGCTGTTCCGCGGCAACGGCGAGCGGTGGGCGTCGGCCATGCTCACGCCGGACAACCGGATCGCGTTGGTGCACAACGTGTTCTGGTGCGGCGGCAGCCCGGACGGCCTGCCGTACCACGTCGTCGGCCGCACCAGCACCGACGGGCGCGGCGGCACGGCGTTCACCGCGCCCAGGGCGCTGGTGAAGGAACCCGGCAACGTGAACGGCAACCCGACGTTGTTCCGCGACCCGCAGGACGGGCGGGTGCACCTGTACTGGTTCCGCGAGGCGCCCGGCCGGCGCGAGATCCGGGTGCGCAGCGCGGCGACGTTCTCGGCGCTGTTCGACGTCGACCCGGCGACACCGGGCCAACTGGTGGCGGTGTGCCCGGACGTCGTGGCCGCGCCGCAGGTGGTGCGGATAGGCGGTACCTGCTACCTGGCGGTGGAGACGCTGGAGGACGGGAACGTCTGGAAGACCCGCGTGCTGACCAGCGCGAACCCGACGAGCGGGTTCCTCGAGATCCCCGACGGCCCGGTGTACGGCGACAGCGTGGCGTGCGCGTTCCAGCACGTGTTCGACAACCGCCTGCACACCTTCTACTGCCAGGAGCACGGCGCGGGCACGGCGGACTGGACCCTCGACCACCGGTCGGCGCCGCTGCCCTGAGATCCTGGTGCGTCCGCACGGTGTCCCGATCGTGAGGAGCCGGCGTCCATTCGGGGGTTGTGCCGGGTGGACGCCGCCGGAACGATCACGCCGTCCACTGACGAGGAGATGTGCGCATGGAGCAGGCCAGCTGGGTTCCGTCCTCGGTAGACCTGACCCGGCCGAGCGCGGCCCGGATGTACGACTACTACCTGGGTGGGTCGCACAACTTCGCGGTCGACCGCGAGGCGGCCAAGTCGGTCGAGAAGATCTTCCCGGGCATGTCCGGCGCGGCCCGCGCCAACCGCTCGTTCCTGCGGCGCGCGGTGCGCTACCTGCTGTCGCAGGGCATCGACCAGTTCCTCGACCTGGGGTCCGGCATCCCCACGGTGGGCAACGTGCACGAGATCGCCCAGCAGACGAACCCGGAGGCGCGCGTCGTGTACGCGGACGTCGAGCCGGTGGCCGTGGCGCACAGCACGGCGTTGCTGGCGGACAACCCGCTCGCCCTCGCGATCCAGGGCGACCTGCGCGAGCCGGAGTCCGTGCTGGACAACGCCGACGTCCGCGCCATGCTGGACTTCGACCGGCCGATCGGCCTGCTCATGGTCGCCGTGCTGCACTTCGTGCCGGACAGCGACAACCCGCAGGCCGCCATCGCCCGCTACCGGGAGGTGCTCGCGTCGGGCAGCTACCTGGCCGTCTCGCACGGCAGCTGGGACGGCGTGTCGCAGGAGGGGCAGGAGAGCGGTGAGCAGGTGAACGCCATCTACCGCCGCACGGACAGCCCCCTGGTGCTGCGGACCGGCGCCGAGGTGGCCGCCTTCTTCACCGGGCTGGAGGTCGTGGAACCCGGCGTCGTGCCGCTGTCGGAGTGGCGTCCGGACTCGGACGACGCCTACATCAGCGCGTACGCCGGGATCGGCCGCAAGCCCTGACCGCCCGCGCGGTCGGCGTCACTCGGGCGGGGTCAGGCGCAGGTCCGGGTCGATCGGTGGTTCGCCGTCGAACGGTCCGTCCGGCACGGCGGCGAGGGCGTCCAGGGTGAGGCCGATGTCGCGCGCGTGCGGGTCGGGGCCGGCGGGCGGGACGGCGAACCAACCGTGCAGGTCCTCCGGGATCCGGTAGCGGGCGGCGAGGTCGCGGTAGAGCGGGGCGCGCCCGGCGGACTGCCCCGCCAACTGCTGGTACTCGCGCATGGCCAGGCGCATCCGGATCCAGCGGTAGCGGTCGGTCTTGGCGCCGTCGTCCTCGGTGAACCTGGTGCGCAGCAGCCGTCCGGCCTCGGCCCCGCGCTCGGCCAGGGCGCGGATCGTCTCCGGGCGCATGAACAGGTTCGTGCCGCCCTCCGAGTCCCCGATGCGGACGTGCGCGATCCGCCCCCGGTAGCCGGGCAGCGCGGACTGCATGGTGTCGCGCCAGCCGAGCGTGGTGTCGAGGATCGCCGACGCGAAGTGCTGCACCAGCCCGATCCCGCGCCACGGCGTGCCGCCGGTCGACGCGTCCTGCTCGGGCAGCCACACGTCCCGGTCGTCGCCCGGCGGGTACGACTGGAGCGACAGCCCGAACGTGGGCCAGCGCGGCAGCAGCTGGTCGAAGAAGTGGATCGGGAAGTTGCTGGTGATGCCGCCGTCGGAGAACCAGTGCACGCGCGGCTCGGGCTCGGCGCGCACCAGCGGGACGGCGGCGATCAGGCCCGGCAGCGGCATGCTCATCCGCACGGCCAGCGCGACGGGCAGGTCCGCCGGCAGCGCGTGGACCACCTCGTCGGGGTGCAGCGGGCAGCGGTGCGGGGTGGGGTCCTGCCCCAGCTTGTCGACGGTCCGGCGCGGCAGCACGGTCCCCAGGCACGTCCGGCAGAACAGCCACGCGGCGCGGGGCTCGGTGAACGGCAGCCGGTACGGGCGGCCCTCGGACAGGTCCGTGGTCATCAGCACGAGGTTCGTGGTCAGGTCGGCGAAGGTCAGGTCCGGGGTGCCGGACAGGTCGTCCAGCCGGTCCGCGATCCAGTCGCTCAGCGGCGGCACGCCGGTCGACGCCGGCACGCCGCAGCGCCGGTCCCAGAAGCTCGGCCGGAACTCCCCGGTGCCCGGCACCAGTCCGAAGTGGACGGTGGTGGCCATCCGGTCGAGGAACCGCTTGGCGCCCAGGCCGTAGGTGAGCGCCACCGCGCTGACGAACGCGAACCCGAGCACCAGCCACCACACCGCGGCGGTGGCCGCGCTCGCCAGGCTCGCCGCGGTCCACCGCGTGCCCAGCGCGACCGGGACCAGCGGGACGACGAGGAGCAGCCCGGTGCCGACGCGCCGCAACCACGCGTCACGACCCCTCGGCAGGACGCGGAACACGATGCCGGGCACCGCGACGACGACCACGGCGGTGACCGCGATCAGCAGCCAGGTCGGGGTGGAGCCCCAGGAGATCGAGCGGAACCACAGCGACGGCCCGACGAGCCACAGCGCCACCGCCACGGCGAGGAACACCCGGGACCGCCACCCGATCGCGCTGACCAGCGCGAGCAGCAGGCACGTGAGCGCGCTGCGGCCGGTGGTGTCGCGCCGCTGCATGGACGCCGCCACGATCCGGTACAGCTTGCGGGTGTGCCCGCTGGGCTGGAAGAGCTGCGCCATCCGCCAGCCGGGCGCGGCGAACCAGTCGACGACCTCCTCCAGCTTGCGGAAACCGCCCTGGTCCCGGCCCTTCTCGGCGGCCGCGGTGAACGCCGCGCCGATCGCGCCCGCGGAGGCGCCGCCCAGCGACCGGAACCGGTAGTGCCGGGCCAGCTCCACGACCGCCCAGGGGTAGACGACACCGCTCGTCGCCCCGCCCCGCATGGTCAGGTCGCAGTACCGGTTGAAGTCCTCGGCCATGGCGAACCTCCCGGCGTCCATGATCCCGCGCGGGCCGTCGGCGTGGCACTGGACCAATCGGTTGGTCACCGGCCTTTCAGAGCTGCGACAGGGCGATCCTCTCGATGTCGGCCGGCGTGCCGGACATGATCGTGCGCACGTGCTCGGTCACCAGCCCGATCGGCCAGTCCCACCACTTCGCGCGCAGCAGGCGGGCCACGTCCTCGTCGGGGTACCGCTGCTTCACCGGCCGCGCCGGGTTGCCGCCCACCACGGTGTACGGCGGCACGTCGGAGGTCACCACCGCGCCGGTCGCGATGATCGCGCCGTCGCCGATGGTCACGCCCGGCATCACCACGGCCTGGTAGCCGATCCACACGTCGTTGCCGACGACCGTGTCACCGCGCGTCCCCATGCCGGTGATCAGGTCCATCGTCCGCTCGGCCCACGTGCCGCCGAAGATGGTGAACGGGAACGTCGACACGCCGGTGGTGAGGTGGTTCGCGCCGGCCATGATGAACCGCGTGCCGGTGGCCAGCGCGCAGAACCTGCCGATCACCAGCTTCTCGTCACCGTACCCGTAGAGCACGTTGCGCGTCTCGAACTCCAGCGCGTGCTCGGGGTCGTCGTAGTAGGTGTACTCGCCGACCTGGATCTTCGGTGACGTGACCAGCGGCTTGAGCTGGACGACGCGGTCGGTGTGCGGCAGCGGGTGCAGGGCGGTGGGGTCGGGGATCAACGGCGCTCCTCACGCGGCTCCGGGGGTGGTGCCAGCGTGTCAGACGTGGTCCGCGCCCGGCCCCACCGCCCGGGTCGGCGGAGGCGTGGGGCGTGGAGCGCGGTGGGTCAGAGCTGGTCCAGGAACTCGTCCACCTCGGCCAGCGCCCGCCGGCGCACCGGCTCGGCGGACAGGAACAGGTCGTGCATCCCGCCCTCCACGGTCACCACCTCCACCCGGTCGCCGATCTTCGGCGCCCAGCGCCGCATGTGCTCCACGTCCAGCACGGTGTCCACCGTCATCGCCTCCGGCGTCCACCGCTTCGCGTGCAGCACGCTCCGCCCGGACCGCAACAGCAGCACGGGCACCCGCACGTCCAGCCCGCGGTGCAGGCGCGCGTGCCCGCGCCGGACCGCCCGCAGCCACCCGGCGTGCACCGGGAACGCCTCGATCGGCTTCCACGCCGTGTCGAAGTCCCACTCGCCGTGGTGGTCGCGGTGGATGCTCTGGCCGTACACCGGGCCCAGCCCCGGCTTGAGCACCAACCGCGGCGCGAGGCGGCCGACGCCCCGCACCAGCACCGTGCCCACCGTCCGCAGCAGCCACGGCTCCGCCAGGTCCAGCCACGGGCTGTTGAGCACCAGCGCGTCGATCACGTCGTCCGACCGCCGCTCGTGCGCCCACAGGCTGGTGACGAGCCCGCCGGTCGAGTGGCCCAGCACCACGAGGTGCCGGTGGCCGTCCTCCTCGCGGATCACCCGCGCCGCCGCGTCGAGCTCCTCGAAGTGCTCCGCCAGGTCCAGCACGAAGTTGGCCACCTGGCCGGGCCGCAACGACCGCCCGTACGCGCGCAGGTCGATGGCGTAGAAGTCGAACCCGCGCGCGGTGAAGTGCTCCGCGACGTGCCGCTGGAAGAAGTAGTCCGCGAACCCGTGCACGTAGAGCACCGCGCCCCGGATCGCGGGATCCGCGCGGCGGCGCACGAGGGTCGCCGTCGTGCCACCGCCGCCCAGGGGCAGCGCGCGGGTCTCGTAGTCGGCGCCGAGCACGTCTGCGTTCACGCGGTCAGTGTGCACGCCGATTCGTCCGATCGGGGAGAGGCGGGCCCCGGATCGTGGCACTGTGGGTGGATGACCAGTGAGGAGATCGAACGGTCGAGCGCGCGCGTGCGGTTCCCGGGCATCAGCCCGAGGGCGTACGAGCACCCGGTCGACCGGGGGGCGTTGGCGGTCTTGCGCGCGGTGCCGGGCATCGGCCCGGTGTTGCAGGCGGTGGCGGGCGCGTTCACCGAACGCGGCGAGAGGTTGGGCTACCTGGCCTCGACCATCAGGGTGGGCCCGAAGCAGTACCCGGCGCTGGACCGGCTCCGGCTGGAGGCCGCGGCGACGCTGGACCTCGACCCGGTGCCCGAGCTGTTCGTCAAGCGCGACCCGGTGCCGAACGCCATGACGTTGGGCATCGACCGGCCGTTCATCGTGCTGACCACGGGCCTGGTCGAGCTGCTCGACACCGAGGGCCTGCGGTTCGCCATCGGGCACGAGATGGGCCACGTGCTGTCCGGGCACGCGCTCTACCAGACGATCCTGCAACGGCTCCTCCAGCTCCAGCACAGCCTCGGCTGGATGCCGGGCGGCTACTGGGCGATCACCGCCGTCATCGCCGCGCTGCGCGAGTGGTACCGCAAGACGGAGCTGACCTGCGACCGCGCCGGCCTGCTGTGCGGCCAGGACCCGGCCGCGGCGCTGCGCGTGCACGTGGCCATGGCGGGCGGCATGGACCTCAGCCAGGTGGACACGGCCGAGTTCCTCAAGCAGGCCAAGGAGTACGAGCAGGTCGAGGACGTGCGCGACAGCGTGCTCAAGCTGATCCGCACCTGGCCGCTGACCCACCCGCTGGCCGTGGTGCGCGCGGCCGAGTTGCAGCGCTGGGCGGCGGGCGAGGAGTACCGCGCCATCCTGACCGGCACGTACGCGCGGCGCGAGGACGACCGGCCGACCAGCTCCTTCACCGAGGACCTCAAGTCGGCCGCCCGGTCCTACAAGGAGTCCGCGGCCCAGTCCGAGGACCCGCTGATGAAGGTGTTCAACGAACTCGGCGACGTGCTCGCGGGCGCGGCGGGGAAGGTGCGGGGCAAGTTCACCGGAGCGGACTAGTCCGATTGGCCGAGCGCCGGCCGCCGATCTGGCTAACCTCCTCCTGAAGCCTTTGATCAGGAGGAGGGGCCGATGCGGCTCGCCGCGTTGTTGATGACGTTGTTGATGGCTCTCGCGGGCACCGCCGCCGCGGAGGAGCGCGTGGCGGACGAACGCGTGGTGGGCGGGCACCGGGTGTCGATAGCGGAATACCCGTGGGTGGTGTACCTGGCGGACTCGAGCGGCAACCAGTTCTGCGGCGGCACGCTGGTCGCCCCCGCCAAGGTGGTCACCGCCGCCCATTGTGCGACCGCCCGGACGCCGCGCAACACCCGGGTCGTGGCGGGCCGCGAGGACCGGCGCGGCGGCGACGGCCAGGTCGTGCGAGTGGACGGCATCTGGATCCACCCCGACTACTCGACCGCGGAGGCGGGCGCGGACGTCGCCGTGCTCACCCTGCGCTCGTCGGTGGACGGCACACCCCTCCCGCTCGCCCACCGGTCCGACGGGGCGCTGTACGAGCCGGGCACCGAAGGGCTCGTGCTGGGCTGGGGCCGGACCAGCGAGCAGGGTCCCCTGTCGCGGTACCTGCTCGGCGCGACCGTGCCGGTGCTGGACCGCGACTACTGCGCCGACGCCTACCCGCAGTACGACCCGGTGGCGATGACGTGCGCCGGCTACCCGCAGGGCGGCGTGGACACCTGCCAGGGCGACTCGGGCGGCCCGCTGATGGCCGGCGGCAAGCTGATCGGGATCACCTCATGGGGTGAAGGTTGCGCGCGGGCGGGCAAGCCGGGCGTCTACAGCAACGTCGCCACCTACGCCGAGGCGATCGAAGGGCAGCTGGCGGCGTGACCGGGCGGCGCGCGGACCGCCGGGCCTCGGC
>NZ_JBSGBG010000093.1:0-10400 GCF_053601135.1 Actinosynnema sp. NPDC004786
CTGTTGGAGACGGCGTGGGAGGCGTTCGAGCACGGCGGGATCGACCCGACGTCGTTGCACGGCAGTCGGACCGGCGTGTTCACCGGCATCTGGTCCACCGGGTACGCCGTCGGGTCGGTGCCCGACGACCTGGAGGGCTACCAGGTCACCGGCACCGCGACCAGCATCGGCTCGGGTCGGCTCGCGTACCTGCTCGGCCTCGTCGGGCCGGCGTTGTCGTTGGACACCGGGTGTTCGTCGTCCCTGGTGGCGCTGCACCTCGCGGCGCAGGCGCTGCGGTCGGGCGAGTGCGACCTGGCGCTGGCCGGCGGCGTCACGGTCAACGCCACGCCGTCGTTGTTCACCGAGATGTCGCGGCAGGGCGCGAGCGCGCCGGACGGCCGCAGCAAGTCGTTCGCGGCCGGGGCCGACGGCGCGGGCTGGGCCGAGGGCGCGGGTCTGCTGCTGCTGGAGCGCCTGTCCGACGCGCGCCGCAACGGCCACCACGTGCTGGCCGTCGTACGCGGAACCGCCGTGAACCAGGACGGCGCGTCGAACGGGTTGACCGCGCCTAATGGTCCGTCGCAGGAGCGGGTGATCCGTCAGGCGTTGGCGAACGCCGGTCTGACACCGTCCGATGTGGACGCGGTGGAGGCCCACGGCACGGGTACGACGTTGGGTGATCCGATCGAGGCGCAGGCGTTGTTGGCGACGTACGGGCAGGACCGTTCGGAGCCGTTGTGGTTGGGGTCGGTGAAGTCGAACATCGGCCACACCCAGGCCGCCGCCGGCGCGGCCGGTGTGATCAAGACGGTGATGGCGTTGCGGCACGGCGTGCTGCCGAAGACGCTGCACGTGGACGAGCCCACCCCGCACGTGGACTGGGCCGCCGGGAACGTCCGGCTGCTGACCGACGCCGTGCCGTGGCCGGAAGGCGACCGGCCCCGGCGGGCGGCGGTGTCGGCGTTCGGCATCAGCGGGACGAACGCGCACGCCGTCATCGAGCAGGCCCCCGACGCCAACCCGTCGGTGGACGGACCCGAGCCGCTGTGGCTGCTGTCGGCCAAGACCCCGGAGGCGTTGCGTGACCAGGCACGACGGCTGCGGGACTTCCTCGCCGCGCACCCCGGCGAGGCGGCCGGGATCGGCCGGGCGTTGGCCGGCCGCGCGCGCTTCGACCACCGCGCGGTGGTGCTCGAACCCGAGGCGTTGGGTGCGCTGGCGGAGGGGCGCGAGCACCCCGACCTGGTGACGGGATCGGCTTCCGCACTCGGCAAGTCGGTGTTCGTGTTCCCGGGGCAGGGTGCGCAGTGGGTGGGTATGGGCCGCGAGCTGTATGCCCACGAGCCGGTGTTCCGTGAGGCGATCGACGCTTGTGAGCGTGCTCTTGCGCCGCACGTGGACTGGTCGTTGGTCGAGGTCCTGAGTGGTGGGTCGCTGGAGCGCGTGGATGTGGTGCAGCCGGCGTTGTTCGCCATGATGATCGGTTTGGCGGCGTTGTGGCGGTCTTGCGGTGTCGAGCCGGACGCCGTGGTGGGTCATTCCCAGGGTGAGATCGCGGCGGCGCATGTGGCCGGGGCGTTGTCGTTGGAGGACGCCGCGAAGGTGGTGGCCCTGCGGAGCAAGGCCCTGGTTGCGATCTCCGATGCGGGCGGCATGGTCTCGGTGAACCTCCCGCCGGACGCGGAGTTGTTGTCCCGGTGGGGTGATCGGCTGACGGTGGCGGTCGTCAACTCGCCGTCCACGGTCGTGGTCTCCGGCGAGCCCGGGGCACTGGACGAGTTGGCGGAGTTGTGCGAGCGGGAGGGGATCAACGCCCGCCGCATCCCGGTGGATTACGCGGCGCACTCGGCGCAGGTGGAGGCGATCCGGGACCGGCTGCTGGCCGACCTCGCCGACATCACGCCGTCGCCGGCCCGGGTGCCGTTCCACTCGACCGTGACCGGCCACCTGGTCGAGACCGTCGATGCCGCCTACTGGTACCGCAACCTGCGTGAACCCGTCCGGTTCGACCGCGCGGTGGCGGCGTTGACGGCATCCGGGCACGACGTGTTCGTGGAGGTCAGCCCGCACCCGGTGCTGGTGCCCGCGCTCGACGTCACGCTCGCGACCGGCACGCTGCGCCGCGACCAGGGCGACTTCCGGCGCGCCCCGGCCACCCTCGCCGTGCACGGGTTCCCGCTGCCCGCGCGGTCGTCGGGCCGGCTCGCCCTGCCCACCTACCCGTTCCAGCGGACCCGCTACTGGCTCAGGCCGACCGCGGCCGAGCCGGCGTCGGGCCATCCGCTGCTGGACGGGTCCGTGGAGCTGCCGGACGGCCAGGGCGCGCTGGTGACCGGACGCCTGTCGACCCGCACGCACCCGTGGTTGGCCGACCACGCCGTGAACGGCACCGTGCTGCTGCCCGGCACGGCGTTCCTGGAGCTGGCGGCCGAGGCGGGACGTGCGACGGGGTGCCCGGTCGTCGCCGACCTGGTGCTGCACGTGCCGCTGACCCTCACCGAACGCCCGGCGCACGTCCAGGTGTCCGTGGGCGCGCCGGACGACGCCGGCCGCCGACCCGTCACCGTGCACTCCAAGGTCGAGGGCGACTGGGTCCGCCACGCGTCCGGCACGCTGGACCGCGACCACGCCGCCACCACCCCCGCGTGGCGGCCCGAAGGCGAACCGGTCGACCCGGACGGCTTCTACGACTACCTCGCCGACCTCGGCTACGGGTACGGCCCGGCGTTCCGCGGGGTCGGGGCGTTGTGGCGCGGCGAGGACGAGGCGTTCGCCGAGGTGCGGGTGCCGGACGGCGCGAGGTTCGGCCTGCACCCGGCACTGCTGGACGCCGCGCTCCAGCCGGTGGTCCTGCTGCACCCGGACGACCGGGTCCGCCTCCCGTTCTCCTTCGCGGGCGTCGCCGTGCACGCCACGGGCGTCTCGACGGCCCGCGTCCACCTGACCCGCAAGGGAGAGGACGCCTACGCGGTCACGGTGACCGACGAGTCCGGCGCGCCGGTGGCGACGATCGACACGCTCACCGTCCGGCCCGCTGGCGAACCCGCGACCACCCTCCTGCGCACCGGGTGGACGCCGCTGGCGGAGGCCGCCCCGGTGCCGGTCCGCGTCGCGCCCCTGCTCACCGGGACACCGGACGCCGGGTCCGTGCACGCCCTCACACTGCGGGCGCTGGCGCTGGTGCAGGAGTTCCTCGCCTCGGACGACGGGGCGCGGCTGGCCGTGCCGACCCGGACGGGCGACGCGGCGGGAGCAGCGGTGCGCGGCCTGGTCCGCAGCGCCGCCGCCGAGCACCCCGGCCGGCTCGTGTCCGTGGAGCTGGACGGGGACGCCACCGTCGACCAGGCGGCGGGCGCGGCCGCCGTGGCGGGCGACGAGGCTGAGGTGGCGATCCGCGGCGGCGCGGTGCTCGTGCCCCGGCAGGTGCCCTTCGCCGGGCGGCCGTCGTCGCTCGACGGTTCGTGGCGGTTGGTCGAGTCGGGCACGGGCAGCCTGGACGACCTGGCGTTCGCCGACGTGCCGGAGTCGCCGCTGGAGCCGGGGCAGGTGCGGCTCGCGGTGCGTGCGGCGGGCGTGAACTTCCGCGACGTGCTCGTCGCGGTGGGCATGTACCCGGAGCGGGCGTCGCTGGGCGGCGAGGCGGCCGGCACGGTGCTGGAGGTCGGGCCGGGTGTCACCCGGTGGCGGGTGGGCGACCGGGTCGTCGGGCTCGCGTCGGGCACGTTCGGGCCGCGCGCGGTCGCCGACCACCGGCTGCTCGCGCCGATCCCGGACGGCTGGTCGTTCCCGCGGGCCGCGGCCGTGCCCGTGGCGTTCCTGACCGCCTGGCACGGCCTGGTGGACCTGGGTCGCGTCCGGCGGGACGACCGCGTGCTGATCCACTCCGGCGCGGGCGGGGTCGGCATGGCCGCGATCCAGCTGGCCCGCCACCTGGGCGCGGAGGTGTTCGCCACGGCGAGCCCCGGCAAGTGGGACGCGGTGCGGGCGCTCGGGGTGGCCGACGACCACATCGCGTCGTCGCGCACGCTGGAGTTCGAGCAGCGGTTCCCGGCGGTGGACGTGGTGCTCAACTCCCTCGCGGGCGAGTTCACCGACGCGTCGTTGCGCCTGCTCGCGCCCGGCGGCCGGTTCGTGGAGATGGGCAAGACGGACGTCCGCGCGCCCGAGGGCGTCGACTACCGGGCGTTCGACCTCAACGACGCCGACCCGGTGCACCTCGGCGACGTGCTGGCCGACGTGCTGGACCTGCTCGACGCCGGCGTGTTCCGGTTGCCGCCGATCGCCACCCACGACGTCCGGCGCGCGGTGGACGTGTTCCGGCTCATGAGCCAGGCGCGGCACGTCGGCAAGCTGGTGCTCACCGTGCCGCACCTCGGCGACGGCACGGTGTTGATCACCGGCGGGACGGGCACGCTGGGCCGTGCGCTGGCGCGCCACCTGGTCGTCCGGCACGGGGTGCGGCGGTTGGTGTTGGTGGGTCGCAGCGGTGGTGTGCCGCCGGAGTTGGACGCGGACGTGCGTGTGGTCGCGTGTGACGTGTCGGATCGTGGTCGGGTCGCGGAGTTGGTGGCGTCGATCCCGGATCTGACGGCGGTGGTGCACGCGGCCGGCGTGCTGGACGACGCGGTGGTCCAAGGGCTCACCGCCGAGCAGGTGGACCGCGTGCTGCGGCCCAAGGTGGACGGCGCGTGGCACCTGCACGAGCTGACGGGCGACCTCGACGCGTTCGTGCTGTTCTCGGCCGCCGCCGGCGTGCTCGGCAACGCCGGGCAGGCCAACTACGCGGCGGCCAACTCCTACCTCGACGCCCTCGCCGCGCACCGGCACGCGCTCGGCCTGCCCGCCGTGTCGATGGCGTGGGGCCACTGGGCCGAGGCGAGCGGGATGACCGCGCACCTCACCGCGACCGACAAGGAGCGCTTCGCCCGCGCGGGCATCGCGCCGATGACGACCGACCAGGCGTTGGGCCTGTTCGACGCGGCCCTGGCCGCCGGCCACCCGGCGGTGACGACCGCGCGCCTGACCACCCGGCCGGCCCGCGCGCTCCCGCCGCCCGCCGCGCCCGGGACCGACCTGCTGGCGCTCGTCGTCACCCACACCGCGGCCGTGCTCGGGCACCCCGACGCCACCGCGGTGAAACCCCGGCTGGCCTTCCGCGACCTCGGGTTCGACTCGCTCACCGCCGTGGAGCTGCGCAACCGCCTCGGCACCGCCACCGGCCTGCGCCTGCCCGCCACCCTCGTGTTCGACCACCCGACCCCCGCCGAACTGGCCGAGCACCTGGACCGGGAGCTGACGGGCACGCGTCCGGAGACGGTCGTGCCGGTGACGAAGGTCGTGGACGACGACCCGGTCGTGATCGTGGGCATGGGGTGTCGGTTGCCGGGTGGGGTTTCCTCGCCCGACGACCTCTGGCGGGTGGTGGTGGACGGCGTGGACGCCATCGGCGACTTCCCGGCCGACCGGGGTTGGGACCTGGAGCGCCTGTACCACCCGGACCCGGATCACCCCGGCACGAGTTACACCCGCTCGGGCGGGTTCCTCGCGGACCCGGCCGGGTTCGACGCGGACTTCTTCGGCATCTCGCCGCGCGAGGCGTTGGCCATGGACCCGCAGCAGCGGGTGCTGTTGGAGACGGCGTGGGAGACCATCGAGCACGCGGGCATCGACCCGACGTCGTTGCGCGGCAGCCGGACCGGCGTCTTCACCGGCCTGTGGTCCTCGGGGTACGGGGGTGTGGTCGAGCAGGCGCCGCGTGACGCGGAGGGCTACCTGGCGACCGGCATCTCGCCCAGCGTCACGTCCGGGCGCGTCGCCTACCTGCTCGGGCTGCGCGGCCAGGCCGTGTCGGTGGACTCCGCCTGCTCGTCGTCGCTGGTGGCGATGCACCTCGCGGCGCAGGCCCTGCGGGCGGGCGAGTGCGACCTGGCGCTGGCGGGCGGCGTCACGGTGATCGTGAACCCGTTGGGCTTCACCGAGTTCTCCCGGCAGCGCGGTCTCGCGCCGGACGGCCGGTGCAAGCCGTTCTCGGCGTCCGCGGACGGCACGAGCTGGGGCGAGGGCGCGGGTCTGGTGCTGCTGGAGCGCCTGTCGGACGCGCGCCGCAACGGCCACCGGGTGTTGGCGGTGCTGGCCGGCTCGGCGGTGAACCAGGACGGTGCGTCGAACGGGTTGACCGCGCCTAATGGTCCGTCGCAGGAGCGGGTGATTCGTCAGGCGTTGGCGAACGCCGGTCTGACGCCGTCCGATGTGGACGTGGTGGAGGCGCACGGCACGGGTACGACGTTGGGTGATCCGATCGAGGCGCAGGCGTTGTTGGCGACGTACGGCCAGGATCGTTCGGAGCCGTTGTGGTTGGGGTCGGTGAAGTCGAACATCGGTCACACGCAGGCGGCGGCGGGTGTCGCCGGTGTGATCAAGACGGTGATGGCCCTGCGCCACGGCCACCTGCCCAGGACGCTGCACGTGGACGAGCCGACACCGCACGTGGACTGGGCCGCGGGGGACGTCCGGCTGCTGACCGAGGCGGTGCCGTGGCCGGAGACCGGCCGCCCGCGTCGCGCCGGGGTGTCGTCGTTCGGGGTCAGCGGCACGAACGCCCACGTGATCATCGAGCAGGCGCCGCCGGCCGACCCCGAGCCGGTCGGACCCGCCGAGGCGGTGCCGTGGGTGATCACGGGCAAGACCCGGGGCGCGGTGCGCGACCAGGCCCGACGCCTGGCGCGGGCCGCCGACCCGGACCGTGCCGCGGTGGCCCGGGTGCTGGCCGGTCGGGCGCGTTTCGACCACCGCGCGGTGGTGCTGGAGCCCGGGGCGTTGAGTGCGCTGGCCGAGGGCCGCGAGCACCCCGGCCTGGTGACGGGCACGGCATCGGCGTCGGGGAAGTCGGTGTTCGTGTTCCCGGGTCAGGGGCCGCAGTGGGTCGGGATGGGCCGGGAGCTGTACGCGCGGGAGCCGGTGTTCCGGGATGCCGTTGACGCGTGTGAGCGTGCTCTTGCGCCGCACGTGGACTGGTCGTTGGTGGAAGTCCTGAGTGGCGGGTCATTGGACCGGGTGGACGTGGTCCAGCCCGCGCTGTTCGCGATGATGGTGTCGTTGGCCGCGTTGTGGCGGTCCTACGGTGTCGAGCCGGACGCCGTGGTGGGTCATTCCCAGGGTGAGATCGCGGCGGCGCATGTGGCCGGCGCGCTCTCGCTGGAGGACGCCGCCAAGGTGGTGGCGTTGCGCAGCCGGGCCCTGGTCGCGATCTCCGGTGCGGGCGGGATGGTGTCGGTGTCGTTGCCGCCGGACGCCGAGTTGCTGTCCCGGTGGGGTGACCGGCTCTCGGTCGCCGTCGTCAACGCGGCCGATTCCGTGGTCGTGTCCGGCGAACCGGCCGCGATCGCCGAGCTGGTGGCCGCCTGTGACGCCGACGGCGTCCGCGCCCGCGTCCTGCCGGTGGACTACGCGGCGCACTCGGCGCAGGTGGAGGCGGTGCGGGAGCGGTTGTTGGCCGATCTCGCCGACATCACGCCGTCGCTGGCCCGGGTGCCGTTCCACTCGACGGTGACCGATGGGCTGGTCGAGGCGGCGGACGCGGCCTACTGGTACCGCAACCTGCGGGAACCCGTCCGGTTCGACCGCGCGGTGGCGGCGTTGACGGCGACCGGGCACGACGTGTTCGTGGAGGTCAGCCCCCATCCCGTGCTCGTGCCGGCGCTGGACGGCGTGGCCGTCGGCACCCTGCGCCGCGAGCAGGGTGACTTCACCGCCGCCGCCGCGCGCCTCTTCGTCGCCGGGGTGGACGTCGACTGGCCCGTGCCGGCCGCCCCGCACGTGGACGTGCCGACCTACCCGTTCCAGCACGAGCGTTACTGGCTGACCCCGGTCCGGGGGTCCGCGGACGTGACCTCGGCCGGTCTCGACCCGACCGACCACCCGCTGCTCGGCGCGGCGGTGGAACTCGCCGGGGGGCAGGTGGTGCTCACCGGGCGGCTCGGCACGGCCACCCACCCGTGGCTGGCCGACCACGCCGTCCACGGGTCCGTGCTGCTGCCGGGCACCGGCTTCCTGGAGCTGGCCCGGCGCGCGGGCGACCAGGTCGGCCGGCCCGTGGTGGACGAACTGCTGCTGGAAGCGCCGATGGTGCTGTCCGGGCAGGACTCCGTGCTCGTCCAGGTCGTGGTCGACGCGGCGAACGCGGTCACGATCCACTCCCGGGTCGACGGCGACTGGGTGCGGCACGCCACCGGCTCGCTCGGGGCGGCGCTCCCGGACGTCCCCGACCCGACCTGGCCCGCGGACGTGGAACCGGTGGACCTCACGGGCTTCTACGACGACCTCGCCGCCCACGGCTACGAGTACGGTCCGGCGTTCGAGGGCGTGCGGGCGGTGTGGCGGCACGGCGCGGACCTCTACGCCGAGGTCGCCCTGGACCCCAGGGACGGGTTCGACCTGCACCCCGCGCTGCTGGACGCCGCGTTGCAGCCGCTCACGCTGGTCGCGGCGGGCCGGTTGCCGTTCTCGTTCGCCGGGGTCGCCGTGCTGCGGACCGGGGTGTCGGCCGCACGGGTCCGGCTGACCCCGACCGGTCCCGACACCTACCGGGTGCTGCTCGCCGCGCCCACCGGCGAGCCCGTGGCCGTGGTGGACGCGCTGACCGTCCGGCCGATGACCGCCGACTTCCGCGACCGCGACCACCGCGTGTTCCGGCTCGACTGGGTGCCCGTCACGCCGTCGTCGTCCGACGCGGCCGTGCACCGCGTGGCCGGCCCGCCGGGAGCCGACCCGGTGACGGCCGCGCACGCCGTGGCGGCCGAGACGCTGGCGGTCGTCCAGGAGTTCCTGCGCACGTCCGACGACGGCCGGCTCGCGATCGTCACGCGTGGCGCGGCCGGGCCGGACGCGGTGACCGACCTGGCCGCGGCGACCGCGTGGGGCCTGGTGCGGGCGGCGGAGGCCGAGCACCCGGGCCGGTTCGCGCTGGTCGACGTGGACCACGACGGCGAGGTGCGGGTGCCCGCCGACGAGTTCCAGGTGGCGGTCCGCGGTGACGCGGTGCTCGCGCCCCGGCTCGACCGCGGGCCCGGTGGACGCCGATCGCTCGACCTCGACGGCACCGTGCTGATCACCGGCGGCACCGGCACGCTGGGCGTGCTCGTGGCCCGGCACCTGGTGGCCCGGCACGGCGTGCGGCGGCTGGTGCTGCTCGGCCGGCGCGGCGGCGAGGTGGAGGTCGAGGGCGCGGACGTGTCGGTCGTCGCGTGCGACGTGACCGACCGCGACGCGCTCGCCGCCGTGCTCGCGACCATCCCGGACCTGTGCGCCGTGGTGCACGCGGCCGGCGTGCTGGACGACGGCGTGGTGACGTCGCTGACCCCGGGACGCCTGCGCGACGTGCTGCGGCCGAAGGTGGACGCCGCCTGGCACCTGCACGAGCTGACCCGCGACCTGAAGGCGTTCGTGCTGTTCTCGTCGGCGGCCGGCGTGCTCGGCGGCGCGGGCCAGGCCAACTACGCCGCCGCCAACGCCTTCCTCGACGCCCTGGCCGCCCACCGGCACGCGCTGGGCCTGCCCGCCGTGTCGCTGGCGTGGGGCCAGTGGGCGCAGGCCAGCGGCCTGACCGGTCACCTCACCGACGCCGACCGGCGGCGGCTGGCGCGGTCCGGGGTCGTGCCGATGACGACCGAGCACGCGTTGGCGTTGCTCGACGCGGCCCTGACCGACGGCGCGCCCGTCCTGGTGCCCGCCCGGCTCGACCTGACCGCGCCGTCGCTGCGCGGGTTGACCCGGCGAACCCGCCGGACCTCCGACACCGACCTGGCGCACCGGCTCGCGTCGCTGCCCGAGGCCGAGCAGCACGCCGTGGTGCTCGACCTGGTCGGCACGCACACCGCCGTGGTGCTCGGCCGCTCGGACGGCGTGGCCGCGCGGCGGGCGTTCAAGGACCTCGGGTTCGACTCGTTGACGGCGGTGGAACTGCGCAACCGGCTCGCGTCCGCGCTGGGCGTGAAGCTGCCCGCCACGCTGACGTTCGACCACCCGACCCCCGCCGCGCTCGCGGACCACCTGCGCGGGCTCCTGCTCGGCCGGGAACGCCCGGTGGTCGCACCGGTCGCCGCGGCGGTCACCGACGACCCGGTCGTGGTGGTCGGCATGGGGTGCCGGTTCCCCGGTGGGGTGGGTTCGGCGGCGGACCTGTGGCGGTTGGTCGCGGAGGGTGTGGACGCGATCGGCGACTTCCCGACCGACCGGGGCTGGGACCTGGATCGGCTGTACGACCCGACGGGCGCGCCCGGCACCAGCTACACGCGATCGGGCGGTTTCCTGCGGGACGCGGCGGAGTTCGACGCGGGGTTCTTCGGGATCTCGCCGCGTGAGGCGTTGGCGATGGACCCGCAGCAGCGGGTGCTGTTGGAGACGGCGTGGGAGGCGTTCGA
>NZ_JBSGBG010000094.1:0-10091 GCF_053601135.1 Actinosynnema sp. NPDC004786
TACCGCGCACGCCTGGCCGAACTCCCCACCGTCATCCGCATCGTCACCAACCTCGAGCACTACCGCCAAGGCTGGTGACCTTCTGAATAACGCTCGAGGCATCACACCACTCCCATGGCGTAACCCTGCGCCTGCCGGAAACATCGTCCGTGCAGGTCAGGCGGCCATTCATACAAGTCAGGCGGCGTTGTACCTGCCGAGAACTCCATTCACGCAGGTAGAGGGCGTGCGAAGCCCAAGAGCTCGAAGCGCTCACAGCACGGTGGTCATCCGCCGTGGCATCGACCAGCACGGCATGATGACCCGCTGTGCTGCTCCGACTGGCCTACCTCGGCGTGACCAACGCCTTCGCGTTGCTGCGCCTGCTGCCCCTGAGCGACCGGGACAAGGACACGGAGATCCTGGTGCTACGCCATCAGATCACCATCCTGGAACGCCAATTGGGCAACGCCCGCCCTCGGTTCTCCCCTGCCGACCGGATATTCATCGCGGCGCTGCTGCACCGGCTTCCCGTCGCAACGCTTCATCGGCTCCGCCTACTGGTACGCCCGGAGACGGTGCTGCGGCGGCACCGCGACCTCATCGCCCGCCGCCACGCCGCCAGATCCCGCCCCAAACGGCCCGGCCGACCACGAACCATCCGCTCGATCCGACTCCTGGTACTACGCCTAACGCGCGAGAACCCCACCTGGGGCTACCGACGCATCCACGGAGAACTCCTCATCCTCGGCATCACAGTCGCCGCCTCCACCGTCTGGCAGATCCTCCAGGACGCCGGGGTCAACCCGGCACCCGAGCGCACCACGACGACCTGGTCGGCCTTCCTCCGCTCACAGGCCGACGCACTCCTGGCCTGCGACTTCTTCGAGACCACCACCCTGCGCGGCACCCGCCTGTACGTGCTCGCGGTGATAGAGCACGCCAACCGCCGAATCCGGGTCCTCGGCGCCACCGCGCACCCGACCGCCTCCTGGGTCACCCAAGCCGCCAGGAACCTCGTCATGGATCTTGAAGAGGCGGATAGTTCCGCGCGATTCCTGATCCGCGACCGGGATGGAAAGTTTCCCACCCTGTTCGACGCCGTCCTCGCCAACGCCGGTGTCCAGGTCCTCCTCACCGGTGTCCGGATACCGCGCATGAACGCGATCATGGAACGCTGGATCCGCAGCTGCCGCCACGAACTCCTCGACCGCACCCTCATCTGGAACCAGCAGCACCTACTCCACGCACTACGCGAGTACGAGAAGTACTACAACACCCACCGACCCCACCAAGGCATCGCCAACGTCCGACCACTACGCGCCCTGCCACCAGCCGTCACCGATCAAGCAGCGATCACCAGACTCGACGTCCGCCGACAGCAACGACTGGGCGGCATCCTCAACGAGTATCACCACGCCGCCTGACCTGCACGGACGACATTTTCGGCAAGCACAATGTTCCACTCGGAGGTTGTCGGCGGGGAGTGGGTGGCGAAGCCCAAGACGGGCTCCGTCACCGACTCACCTACCTGACCTGGATCGAGCACCCGATCGCAGCCTGCGTCACGGTCGAGGCGGTCACGATTTACAGGGTTCGTCACGCCGCCGGGTAATGCTCGACGTACACCGCCCGCGTGTACTCGACACTGTCACTCTGCCTATGACAACGGTAGTACGCGTAATAGATGCCATACGGCGCAGTGAACGTGCCAGTTGGATACGGCTTCTTGTATTCCTCTACAACATAGGGAACCAGTCTCGGCGCCCTCGCCTGAACATAGATGTCCGGGGGTGTGAACCCGTCCCACGCGCCCGCAAGGTGTGCGGCTTCCGGCGCTGATAGGTCCATGTGGTCCTCGTAGCTCAGCACGATGGCCAAGGAAGCCATCATGTTGGCGGCCTGAGGCTCGTATGCGCGCACCAGTTCGTCGAGCAGGTCGAAGCCGAGCGCGAGGGCGCGGGACTCTGTGTAGTCGTCGATCAGTTCATCGATGTGCACGGAGTCGAAGCCGTGCTTACGATAGTTCGGCCCCGCTACCGCCGCATCGAGCCAGGCACGCATGTCTGCCATCCTTTCACTCACCCGGGCAGGACCCAGCCTTGGCCCTTGAGGTACGACTTCTCCTCGTTGGTCAACGGCCGCCCTCCATGCTTCCAGGTCCCGTCCTTGTTGAGCGCGTGCGGGGCCTGGCTCTGGTTGGGTTTGTCTTTGAGGTGCACGTGCTCCTGTTCTCCGGGGATCTTGCCGGTGTCCGCCCGCTTTACCGTCTTCGGGGCACGCCCCTTTCGGACGTCGCTGTTGATCCGGCCGACCGAGGCGACCGCCATGATCTTGGGAATACCGGACCCGTGTTTGACCGTGTAGCTGCGTCCACCGAAAGGATTACGGAAGGACGGCAGGTGCGGAACGGGCACCATAACAGCCCTGGACATGCGGTATGCCAGGTCGGCGAAGGCGATCGCGACGAACAGGATGATCACGATGGCGATGGCCGCGATGAGGTGCGCAAATTGACCGTCGAGGTCGGTGTTGTTGATGGGGTCGCCGTTGGCGTAGTCGTAGTCGTTCGCGCTGCCGCCCTCGACCGGGTCGACCGAGAGGAACCTGCCTACGGCGGGCAGGTAGGGCCGCGCACCCATCTGCACGATCGACAGCGCCCCGGCGTGCTCGTAAGGGCGTTGGTGCTGCCCCAGCCAGCCGTGGTCGAAGTCGCCGGGCAGGTTGTCCGGCATCGAGGTCAGGACTTCACCGAAGGGACCATACGTCCGCAGAGGACCCGTTTGCTGTCCGGCGGCGTCCGTGGTGAGTACGAGATCACCGCGGACGCTCGGGTGGTCCACCTTGAACGTGGCCGTCCCGTTCTCCGGGCGAACGGTCAGCAGCACACCACCGGGCAGGGCCAGGCTTCGGCTCACGACCCTCTTGTTCGTGTCCAGTGCCAGGTCCGCCGTGTCCCCGTGTCCGGTGAAGGAGTACAGGACCGTGCTGATGTTGTCGCCTTGCTGTGCGTACCTGCGCGTGATCCTGTTCATGGCGTCCCACGTGTATCCGACCGAGGCGGGATCGGGTCCCGTCGTCCGGGCGGTGAGGTGGCGGTCGTCGGAGTCCCAGCCGAGGTAGGTGGTCGCGCCGGCAGAGGTGAACTCCGTGGTGTTGCCGTGTCGGTCGTACTTGAACCCGGTGATCGCGCCGGCCCCCGTCGTCGCCAGCAGGCGGTCCGCCGAGTCGTGGCAGTAGCCGGTTTCCGTGACTCCTGCCGAGGTCTCGTCGATCATGCGGACCCGGTTGCTGTTGACGCCCGCGTTCCCGACGGCGCCGTCGGGGCATCCGGAGGGTCCGGCGGAGGTGAAGTCGTAGGAGTAGTGGTGGCCTGACACCCAGGCCTCCACCAGGCGTCCGACTGCGTCGTAGCGGTAGTTCGTTCCCTGCGGGTTCGGGTCGATGCCATCGAGAGACTCGTCGATCACCGCTCCGGACTGGGACCGGGTCACCGTAGAGGCGATCTCACGGCCGTCGGATGTGCGCCACAGCAGCGACGTCACCCGTCCGGCAGGATCGCGGACGATCGTCTTGAGGGATGTGCCGTTGGCATAGGTGGCACCCGACGGCTCGCCGGCGTTGTCGTATCCGGCCGTGACGATCGTGGCCCCGTCCAGCTTGGCCGATGACATGCGGCCCGCGTCGTCGAACGTGTAGTCGATCACCTGCCTAGGGTCGGTCGCGATCGGCGGGTGCACCACTTGGGTCGTGGCCCGGCCTGGCAGGTCGTAGAGGGTCTCTGTTCGAGTGCCGTGGACGTCTACGTATGCGGTGACCCTGCCGAGTAGGTCGACTGTCGTGCTGACCGTGCCGTTGTAGTCGGAGGTCGACGTGACGAGTGGGTTCCCGCCGACCTGATGGTCGTGGGTCACCGTGCGGGCGGCGGCAGTGCTGTTCTCCGGGTAGGTGTGCTCGATGACCCGGCCACGCTCGTCGTACCGCGTACAGGCCCAGTCTCCCGTGGTCGCGTCGGCGATCACACGGCCTCGCAGGTCGTAGACGACTTCATCGGTTCGCGTTGTGCCGTCGGCTGCCGTCGGCGAGGCGGATACCTTCGTCATGCCTGACTGTGGGACCGGTGCCGCGTTGGGATCACACGGGTTGGTTCGGCTCTCGTTGGCGCCGTAGTACTGGTAGGTCATCTTGGCACCGCTGGGCAGCGATTGGGCCGTGCGTCGCAGGAAGCCCGAGCCGGGCTGCTCGTACTCGGTTTGTGCTGTCAGCGCGAGTCCGTCCGGGTTGAACGCCGTGGAGGTCGTCAGTCCGTACGCAGGATCGAGCCCGGTGCCGAGGTATGAACTCGCCACCTGCTGCGCTGTCCGCCCGTCGGAGTCCGCGGTAGAGGTCGACGTCGCCAGACGGTAGTCGGGAACGAACTTCTCCGGCGGAATGACCTCCCACGGGCCCGCGTCGCGTTTCCAGGTCACCGCCAGGGCCTTGGTCAGGCGGTTCTGGTTTCCGCTCAACGGATGTTGTTGGTAATCCAGTCGGATCCGGTGTGTCCCGGCTTCGAGCGTGATGGCCTGGCGGCCGGTGTTGACGCCTCGGGCGGCGCTGGTGTGGCGGATGATGTCCCTCTCCGCCAGAACCTTGTCGTAGACGGCGACTTCGTCGATCGTCGCTTCGGAGCCCAGGGTTTCACCGTCGCGGAAGCCGATCTTGACCGGGCCGGTCGTGGCCCCGGCGGGACCGGCGTTGCCCTCGCCGGCCTTGTGACCGTTGATGTAGTAGACGATCTTGTTGTTGGCATCACGGGTGACCGCGACGTGGTTCCACAAGTTCGTGGCCACGCCCATAGTGCTGGCACCCGGGCTGGTAGAGGCGTTACCGGAGTCCTGGTGCAGCTCCAGGCGGTTGTCCTCGCGGAGCACAAGGTCGAACGCGGCTCGCCGGGTGCCGGCGTGGTCGATCTTGTTGATCAGGTCCTGGTTGCCTCCCCACCGTGTCGTCACACGGGGTTTGACCCACATCTCGACGGTCATGGCGCCGGTGAGCGCCAGACCGGTAGCTGGGACTTCGACACGGCCTCCGGCGAAGTCGGTCGAGGCGTCGGTGTCGTCTGGTATGGCTCCGGGTCGGCTGCGTGTCACCGTCCCGGCGGCCGTGCCGTTGCGGTTGTTGCCGGAGACGTCCTTGGCAGTGCTGTCGCCGTCACCGAGCCGCCAGTAGCCGATCGGCTTGGATTCGAGCACCGCGGCCGAGTAGGTGCGGTTGGTGACGAGGTTGTCGTCGACGTAGACCCGCAGGCCGTCATTGGGGTCTGGTTCGCTGGTGCCGATGTAGTACTTGCCCGCGGTGTCGACCTGGAGTTGGCCGGTCATGCGCCCCGAGAACGGCCCGGCGGCGTCGATGCCGTCAGCCGGTGTGGTCGTCGACCAGTTGGTATTGGGATTGCGTGTCGAGTAGGCGTTCGCAGCGCCGGACAAGTTCGGGTTGGTCCACCAGGTGCCCGCCAAGCCGGTCATGCCCTCGTCGTAGGCGGTGCGGCTCGTCGGGATCTTCTCGCATCCCGCGGCAATCGGGCTCAGTGGACGACGGTCGCTACCGAAGCAGTTCGCCGGTGCGGGACCGAAGGTTTCGATCGGGTTGCCCTTGGCGTCGTAGACGGTCGTCGACTTGCGGCCCGCAGGGTCGGTCGACGACAGCTGCCTGTCGTCCTCAGCCCACTCGAAGCCGCTGGTTCTTCCGCTCGCGTCGGTGTCGGTGAGCATCCTTCCGCCGAGGTCGCGGGTGATGCGCCGGTAGAAGCCAGATGCCGGGGTGAGCCCGTCGACGTCGACCTCGGCCCAGTCCGGGCCATAGTCGTAGGCGCGCTTGAGACGTCGAGTGGGGTTCTGCTCGATTCCGGTGGGTTCCGGGGACTTGATCCACGCGACCTGTTTGGTGGTCGTACCGGTGTATCCGATCTGGTAGTTCGGACCCTGGGTGTTGCGGTTGGCGAGGTCGACGTGGATCCAGTCGATCGCCAGTGGTGTCCGCATCGCGGACATCAGGTGGTCCGGGGTGAAGGCAAAGTCCGTGAACTCAGCTCCCGGGTTGCGGAAGCGGGCCAGCTTGCCGTTGAGGTAGGACAGCGTCGTGATGGCGCCGTCGGGCAGTTCGACGGCGCAGAGGTAACCCGCGGGCACCGGATGGAACGCTCCCGGGCTGCCGCAAGCCGCTGCCCCGGAGTAATGGAGCGTGATCGCTCGCTGCGACACTGGATCAATGATTTTGGTCAGTCGTGGGACGGGGCTGTTCTGGTCCGGACGCGTCCACTCCATCCGAGCCGCCGCCGGCTTGCGCGCGTCTGTGGGCGAGGTGATCGACTCCAGGTTCCCTGACGATCCGAACAGGTAGGTCGTGCCATCGGAGTCGATCAGGGTGAGTCGCCCCTCCACGTCGCGCGAGAGGGTGCCGTACTCGCCGGCAGGCGGCTGGTAGCCGCCGTCGGACATCTTGACGTAGGCGTGTGCGGCACCGGAGGTGTCTGTCACGGTGACGCCGGATTCGGACAGCGTCGCCTTGGTGTAACCGCTGCCCGAGCCGTCGACATCCGCCGACAGCGACCATCCCGGTGGCAGCGCCGACGCTGTCGGTGCCAGCCAGGATGCCGGCACCGGCACGGCGTTCTCGGTGCCCTTCTTCGACCACAGAGCGACCTCGGCCCGGCCTCCGTCCTCTCGAAACTCGACTCGGATCGGGTACGGCGTGCCGGCTTCGAGCTGCTTGGGCACGGCGGCGTCGAATCGCGGCGCGGCCCCGAGGCAGATGCCGCACACGGTCCACCCGTCGTAGACCTGCTGATCACCGATCGACACGCGCATGCCGTCGTCGTGCTTGCCGCCGAACACGTAGCTACCGCTCACGGGCACCTTGAGGTAACCCTGCCACCGGACCCGGAAGCCATCCCTGCCCAACACCGGCTCGTAGGGCGAGTTCTCGTCCCAGTTGAACGACACTTGCTGATCGGTGCGCACCAGGACAGGCAAGTCGGTGTCGGCGATCCCGTCCTTCGAGTCGCCGGCGAAATAGGACCCGACCAATCCGGCTTCCTTCGCGGCTTGCGAGTTGTAGACCAGGTTCACACCGACTTCGCCGCCGACAGTGTTCATCTTCGGCGTCGACAGGCTGGTGATCAGGTTGCCGTTGGCCAAGTTCACCGTGAACGGCCCGAACTTGTCGCCCGGCACCGGGCCTTGGGCACCCAGACGTCGGTCCACCCGCAGGCTCCGCGCCGCCCCGTACAGCGACTGGGTGTCTTGGTCGCGGTCCCGGCTGCGCACGGTCCACGTGTAGGTCGCGCCATCCTTCACCACACCAGTCGGGAGCGTCCACGACGGGCTGTTCAACCAACCGGACCGCGCGACCAGGCCCGAACGACCGTCCGCCCCTGTGGCGAGTGAGAACTCGTACTGCGCCACGTCACCCGGGTCGGGGTCCGACACCGCCGCTGCCGTCAACACCGGCTGCTCCGTCGACACGACGGCACGGTCGACAGGACCGGTCGGGGCCGGGACCGGCGGTGTCTGGTTGATCGGCGTGAAGTCCCAGACCGGCGAGTACAACCACGACCCTTCCGGCATGTACTCGTCGACAACACGTGCCCGCCAGTAGTGTTTGGTGTTCCAGGTCAGCGCGGTCGGGGTGATGCGCCACTCAGCGATGTTCTGATCACCCGTGATCTCCACCTGGTGGGAGGCGAAGTAGGTGGCCATCACGTTCGGGTTGGTAGAGACGTAGAACTGCACATACCGCTTGTCGTTGTTCGGGTCGTCAGTGTGCACGGAGAACGTGACGTCGCGCGTGTGGAACTGGCAGCCGGTGCTGCATTCCGAACGGCTCGGCGCTGTCGGCCAGTCATTGAAGTCCACCGTCACGACCGAAGCGCCACCGTCGGGGCCCGCCTCGGCCGCGGCCATCTTCTTCCAGCCGTCCTGGCCTTGCGTGGTCTCGACCATGAAGCCCTGGTACGCCCACGTGCCGTTGGCGTAGTTCCTGACCCAGTCCGTGACGTCGATGGTCGTCCACGACCCTGCCACGCCTGTCGAGTCCGCGTACACGCCTCCCAGGCAGGGTCGGTTGTCCCACGTGATCGTCGACCGGTTCCACGCACAGGGGACATCACGCAGTCGCACGTTCGTCGGGCTGGTCAGGTTCGAGTGCACCCAGTATGCGTTCCACTCGGCACCGAGGATCTGCTTGCCGCGCACGTGCGGCAAGAAGTCGTAGAACGCGTAGGTCTGGTTCGTACCGGCCCCCGGCCAGTAGCCGACCTTGTTGATGTAGCCGCGCCCGTCTTCCCAGTCGACGTCGTAGTTGTTGCCGGGGTAGGCGTCGGTGACATAGGCGTCATACGCCGCGTACAGAGTGTGCAGTCCGGGGTCGACCTTGATCGGGAACTTGCGGTCGGGCGAATTCACCCACGCCCGATCAGCCGACAGCACCACCCGCCAGCCGTCTCCAACACGTTCCAACCGCTGCGAGACCGGTCCGAGCCGCCACTCACCGGACCGCTCGTCACGCTGGTTGTCCCACATCTTCGGCGCCGCGACGACGAACCGCACCTCTCCTGCGGTGTCCCGGACCAAGACCGTACCGTCGGACTGCTGCTCCGGAGCCAGCCCGGCATCCAGCTCCAGTCGGAACCGCCACTCCGGTTCAGCGACCGCCTGATGCAGGACGAAGACGTGCTTCGCACCGCTCGACAACGAATGCAACTCCAGGTCCACACCGGACTGCACACCCCGATAGGTGGCGACACGACCGGCGATCTCCGCCACACGATCCGCCAAGCCCTCGAACTCCAACGACGCCGTCGGACCACCGGGGGCGACGACCTCGATCGCGGCGTCTCCATCCGTACGTTCCGGAAGCGCCACCTGCACCGGAGCCTGCTTCGGTTTGATCGTGCCGTCCTCCAACTCCAGGTTCGTGTCCACCGGAACGAGTTCACCGATGCCGTCCCGCGGGACGTTCACAACCTCCTGGAACAACCGGGCGGTCTTCGTGCCATCGGGATTGCGGTAGATGTTCGCCGACGGCGTCCGCTCGACCAGTTGCGACCGCTCCTCCGAGAAACCCGTCGTCGGACGCTTGGTCACCTGATCCGGATTCTCGATCCTCTGCGCCGTCACAGCACCGGGATCGGAGAAGTCACCGCCAACCGGCTCGGGATCCACCGCCTCGCCGGGCTCGCTCGGCATCGGAGGCACGTCTTCGTGACCAGCCTGAGCCAACTGACTGATCCGACTCGGAGAAGCAACTGCGACCGGCTCGACCACAGATGCGATCAACACGACCGCTAGTGCCACAACCCCGGACTTGCGCATCGAGGCACGACGAACCCTCGCCCACGGGCGACTCAACAAGACCATCCCCTGACTTCTCTGCGAGTCCCCGAGACACGCGTCTGACAAGCCAACCAAGGATGCACGTCGATCCCATTAGGGCCAACATCAACAAAACGTGCGGAACATCACCCTCAATTCAGTAACGCCAGACAGCCGCATCAGCGATGGAACGGGCCTCCTCGGTGTCGTGGTAACCAAACAGGCAGCCAGGCTCGACGAGAACCTGTTGAAGGCGCGCCGAGGTGTCAGGAACCAGATCGCGCACTCGACCCCGCACACGCGGGGGTGTTCCGGTGGCACGACGACGTTCTGAAGTTGTCCCCTTGAAACGGACACCCTCACCCCAGACAGCGGTCTGGGGGAAGGATGTCCCCGTGTCGGGCAAGTCGAAATACCCCGAGCAGTTCCGCAGGGGCGCCGTCGCGTTGGCTCGTTCGTCGGACCGGCCGTTGCGGCAGGTCGCCCGTGAGCTGGGCGTGAACCACGAGACCCTGCGCACCTGGGTCCGTACCACCGAACAGGCCCAGGCCGGACCGGTCGACACGGCGGCCGCGGTGGACCAGGAGGAGCTGCGGGCGCTGCGCAAGCGCGTGGCCGAGTTGGAGCTGGAGAAGGACATCCTGCGCAAGGCGGCCGCGTATTTTGCCTTAGTGATCAGTTCAGAATGAGTTTCCGTAGGCAGATGATCGAGCAGGCCAGGCTGAGGATGGCCTGGTGGACATCGGCTCGTCGTTCGGT
>NZ_JBSGBG010000095.1:0-9526 GCF_053601135.1 Actinosynnema sp. NPDC004786
TTTCCCCCCCACCACTCATATATACTCTTTTCGTGATACACTCTGTCCCTACCCCACGATCTACCTATTTGTGGGCGTCCCCCTGAAACGCCCGGAGGGCCGTTCCCCGCGGGGAACGGCCCTCCGACGACAGCCCTACCTCACTTGGCGGCGAGCTTCTTGGCGTTGGCCTCGACGTCGTCCAACCCGCCGCAGGAGAAGAACGCCTGCTCCGGGTAGTGGTCGAACTCGCCCTTGCAGACGCGGTCGAACGCCTCGATCGTGTCCTTGATCGGCACGAACGAGCCGGGCTGACCGGTGAACTTCTCGGCCACGATGAAGTTCTGGCCGAGGAAGCGCTCCAGGCGACGGGCGCGGCCGACGAGGACCTTGTCCTCCTCGGACAGCTCGTCCATGCCGAGGATGGCGATGATGTCCTGCAGCTCCTTGTACTTCTGCAGGATCCGCTTGACCTCCTGCGCCACCCGGTAGTGCTCCTCGCCGACGATCGACGGCTCGAGGATCCGGGAGGACGAGGACAGCGGGTCCACCGCCGGGTAGATGCCCTTCTGGGAGATCGGACGGGAGAGCTCCGTCGTCGCGTCCAGGTGGGCGAACGTGGTGGCCGGCGCGGGGTCGGTGTAGTCGTCCGCGGGCACGTAGATGGCCTGCAGCGAGGTGATCGACTTACCGCGCGTCGAGGTGATGCGCTCCTGCAGCTCGCCCATCTCGTCGGCCAGCGTCGGCTGGTAACCCACGGCGGACGGCATGCGGCCCAGCAGGGTCGACACCTCCGAGCCCGCCTGGGTGAACCGGAAGATGTTGTCGATGAACAGCAGCACGTCCTGGTTCTGCACGTCGCGGAAGTACTCCGCCATGGTCAGCGCGGACAGCGCGACGCGCATGCGGGTGCCGGGCGGCTCGTCCATCTGGCCGAACACCAGGGCGGTGTCGCCGAGCACGCCCATCTCCTCCATCTCCAGGAGGAGGTCGGTGCCCTCACGGGTGCGCTCGCCGACGCCGGCGAACACCGACGTGCCGGAGAACTCGCGGGCGATACGGGTGATCATCTCCTGGATGAGCACCGTCTTGCCCACGCCCGCGCCGCCGAACAGGCCGATCTTGCCGCCCTTGACGTACGGGGTCAGCAGGTCGATGACCTTGATGCCCGTCTCCAGGATCTCGGTCTTGCCCTCGAGCTGGTCGAACGACGGGGCCTTGCGGTGGATCGCCCACTGCTCGCCGTCCCGGCCGAGGCCGGGCTCGTCGAGGCAGTCGCCCAGCGCGTTGAAGACGTGGCCCTTGACGACGTCGCCGACGGGCACGCTGATCGCCTTGCCGGTGTCGGTCACCGCCGCGCCGCGGACCAGGCCGTCGGTCGGCTGCATCGAGATCGTGCGGACCAGGTTGTCGCCCAGGTGCTGGGCGACCTCCAGGGTCAGCGTCTTGGCGACCGCCTCGTAGGTGATCTCCACGTGCAGGGCGTTGAACAGCTCCGGCACCGCGTCGCGCGGGAACTCCACGTCGACGACGGCACCGATCACCCGGACCACACGGCCGGTGCGGGTGGTGGTGGCAGTAGCACTCATGTCACTCATCACTTCCTGCGCCACCGGTAAGCGCGGAGGCGCCACCGACGATCTCGCTGATCTCCTGGGTGATCTGGGCCTGGCGGGCCTGGTTCGCCTGGCGGCTGAGGTTGCGGACCAGCTCGGTGGCGTTGTCCGTCGCCGCCTTCATCGCGGTCCGCCGCGCCGCCGACTCCGAGGCCGCCGCGTCCAGCAGTGCCGAGAAGAGCCGGGTCTTGACGTACTTGGGCAGCAGCGCGCCCAGCAGCGTCTCCGCGCTCGGCTCGAACGAGTACACCGACTGGAGCTTCTGCGGCTCCGGGTCGAAGTCGACCACCATCGGCGCGATCCGCTTGGCGACCGGCGTCTGGCTCAGCATGGACCTGAACTCGGTGTAGACCACGTGCAGCTCGTCCACGCCGAGCACGCCGTCCGGGCCGGGCTTGTCGCCCTCGTCGTCGCTGCCCGCGACGAACGCCTTGACCAGCGCGTCACCGGCCTCCGCGGCGTTGACGTAGTGCGGGAGCTGCGAGAAGCCGGTCCACTCGCCCGCGATCGCGCGACGGCGGAACCGGTAGTAGCCCACGCCCTTGCGGCCGATGACGTAGAGCACGGGCTCCTTGCCCTCGGACCGCAGCAGCGCCAGCAGCTCCTCCGCCGCGCGCAGCACGTTCGCGTTGTAGCCGCCGCACATGCCCTTGTCGCTCGTCACGACGAGGACCGCGGCCCGGCGGGGGTTCTTGCGCTCGGTCAGCAACGGGTGGTCGAGGTTCGCGGACGCCGTCGCCAGCGCGGAGAGGACCGAGGTGATCTCCTCCGCGTAGGGGCGCGACGCCGCGACCCTCGTCTGCGCCTTGGCGAGACGGGACGTGGCGATGAGCTCGTACGCCTTGGTGATCTTCTTGGTCGAGTTGACCGAGCGGATCCGCTGGCGCAGCTCTCGGATCTGTGCCGCCATGCCTACGTCACTTCTCGGTCGGCGCGGGCCGGTTGACCTTCACCGACTCCTGCCCGACCTGGTCGGCGTCCATCGCCTCGGCGGGCGCGTCGTTGACCGCGGTCGCGCCGTTGGAAGCGGTGAACTGCTGCTTGAACGCGTTGACGGCGTCCACGATGCCGGTCTTGGCGTCGTCCGACAACTTCTTGGACTCGCGGATGCCGGACAGGATCACGTCGTGGCTGCGCCGCACGTGGTCCAGGAACTCCGCCTCGAAGCGGCGGACGTCGCCCACCGGGATGTCGTCGTAGTGCCCGTTCGTGCCGAGGAAGATCGAGACGACCTGCTCCTCGACCGGCACCGGCGAGTACTGGCCCTGCTTGAGCAGCTCGACCAGGCGGGCGCCGCGCTCCAGCTGGGCGCGGGAGGCCGCGTCGAGGTCCGAGGCGAACGCGGAGAACGCCTCCAGCTCGCGGAACTGCGACAGGTCCAGGCGCAGCGAGCCCGCGACGTCCTTCATCGCCTTGATCTGCGCGGCGCCACCGACGCGGGACACCGAGATACCCACGTTGACGGCCGGGCGCACACCGGCGTTGAACAGGTCGGACTCGAGGAAGCACTGGCCGTCGGTGATCGAGATGACGTTGGTCGGGATGTACGCCGACACGTCGTTGGCCTTGGTCTCGATGATCGGCAGGCCGGTCATCGAGCCGCCGCCCATGTCGTCGGACAGCTTCGCGCAGCGCTCGAGCAGGCGCGAGTGCAAGTAGAAGACGTCGCCCGGGTACGCCTCGCGGCCCGGCGGGCGGCGCAGCAGCAGCGAGATGGCGCGGTACGCCTCCGCCTGCTTGGTCAGGTCGTCGAAGATGATCAGGACGTGCTTGCCCTGGTACATCCAGTGCTGGCCGATGGCCGAGCCGGTGTAGGGCGCGAGCCACTTGAAGCCGGCCGAGTCGGACGCCGGCGCGGCGACGATGGTGGTGTACTCCAGCGCGCCCGCCTCCTCCAGCGCGGCCTTGACGCCCGCGATGGTGGAGCCCTTCTGGCCGATGGCGACGTAGACGCAGCGGACCTGCTGCTTCGGGTCGCCCGACTCCCAGGCCTTCTTCTGGTTGATGATCGTGTCGATGCAGACCGCGGTCTTGCCGGTCTTGCGGTCGCCGATGATCAGCTGGCGCTGACCGCGGCCGATCGGGGTCATCGCGTCGATCGCCTTGATGCCGGTCTGCATCGGCTCGCTCACCGGCTGCCGCTGGAGCACGGTCGCGGCCTGCAGCTCCAGCGCGCGGTTGTCGTCGGCCACGATGTCGCCGAGGCCGTCGATCGGCTGGCCGAGCGGGTTCACCACGCGGCCCAGGAAGCCGTCGCCGACGGGCACGGAGAGCACCTGGCCGGTCCGCTTGACCTCCTGGCCCTCTTCGATCTTGTCGAAGTCGCCCAGGATGACCGCGCCGATCTGGCGGACTTCCAGGTTCAGGGCCACGCCGAGCACGCCGCCGGGGAACTCCAGCAGCTCGTTGGTCATGGTGCCGGGCAGACCCTCGACGATGGCGATGCCGTCGTAGGTCTCCGCGACGACGCCGACCTCTTCCCGGCTGACTTCCGGGGAGTAGGTCGAGACGTACTTCTCGATCGCACTGCGGATCTCGTCCGACGAGATCGTCAGCTCCGCCATGTCGTTCCTGCTCTCACTTCGTTCTGGGAAAGGGGCTTGTGGGCCGCGGTTCCGGTCGGTCAGCCGGCGAGGTCGCGGCGCAGTGACGCCAGCCGACCGGCCACGCTCCCGTCGATGACTTCGTCGCCGATCTTGATCAGCAGCCCGCCGCGCAGCGTGGGGTCGACCTCCACGTGCAGCGCGATCGGCCTGGAGTAGATCCGGGTCAGCGTGGCTTCCAGGCGGTCCTGCTGCGCCGCGTCCAGCTCGACGGCGGAACGGACGTAGGCGACGGAACGTTCCCGGCGCTTGGCCGCGAGCGACGCGAGGTCGCCGAGGCCGGTGACGACTCCCAGGCCGCGCGGATCGCGGACGAGCTGGTCGACCAGGACCTTGGTGGTCTCCTCGACCTTGCCCGCCACGAGGCTGTCGACCAGCGCGACCTTGCCGGCGGGGTCGGCCGCCGGGTCGGAGAGCGCCAGCTCCAGCTCGTGGTTGCCCGCGATGATGCGACCGAGGCGGAACAGCTCGTCCTCGACGGAGTCGAGCTTGCCGTCCCGCTCCGCCCGCACCAGCAGCGTGGTGCGGGCCAGGGACTCGATGCCGTCGACCAGTTCGCGCGGGCTGGACCAGCGCGCGGTGACGACCGTGCCCAGCACCTGCAGGGTCACGTCCTCGACCTTGCCGTCGAGCAGACCGCGCAGCAGCTGCTCCCGGGACGCGGGGTCCGAGGAGTTGTCGGCCAGGGCCCGGCGCAGCGCGGGCTGCGCCGACAGCAGGCTCACGACCGCGAACAGCTCGGTGCCCAGCTTCGCCAGGGACTCGCCGGCGGTGGGGCCAGTCGTGCCGTCCACGACCTCGAGCAGCCGCAGCTCGGCGGCGGCCAGGGCGTCACGGCTGGCGGCGTGCAGCGTCATCGGCGTTCCCTCACTTGGCGGCCGGAGCCGACGTGCCGTCGAGTTCGGAGAGGAAGCGGTCGACGGTGCCCCGACGGCGCACCTCGTCCTCCAGCGACTCGCCGACGACCCGGTCCGCCAGGTCGATGGCCAGCCGGCCCAGCTCACCGCGCAGCTCCGCGACGATCTGCGCGCGCTGCGTCTCGAGCTGGGTCTGCCCCTGCGCGATGATCCGCGCGGACTCCTCCTGCGCCTTGGCGCGCAGCTCGCTGATGATCTGCTCGCCCTCGATGCGGGCGTCGTCGCGGATGCGGGCCGCCTCGGCGCGGGCCTCGGCGAGCTGGGCCTTGTACTGCTCCAGCGTCTGCTGCGCCTGGGCCTGCGCCTGCTCTGCCTTCTCGATCCCGCCCTCGATCTTGGCGGCACGTTCCGCGTACAACGTCTCGAAGCGCGGCGACACGAACTTCTTGATGACGAAGAACAGCAGCAGGAACGCGATCAGGCCGATGATGATTTCGGACGTGTGCGGGAGAACGGGGTTGATGGCCCCTTCCTCCGCCGCCAGGATGAGGGTAGTCATCACAAACCTTCCTTATTGCGATGAACTTCAGATCAGCCGATGGCGAGGAAGTAGACGACGAAGCCGAGCAGCGCCAGGACCTCGACGATGGCGAAGGTGGTCCAGGCCAGGCTGAGCAGGACGCCGCGGGCCTCGGGCTGACGGGCGGTGCCGTTGATGACCGAGGAGAAGATCAGACCCACGCCGATGCCGGGGCCGATCGCCGCGAGGCCGTAGCCGATGGCAGCGAGACCCTGGTTCAGGTTGACGGTCGCGGCTTCCTGGGCAAGAACGATAGCGCTCACTTGTGGTGTTCCCTTTCCAACTCGGTCCGCGAACGCTCGCGGATCGGAGGCTTGTGATTTCTCAGTGCTCTTCGGCCAGCGCCGCGCCGATGTAGTTGGCGGACAGCAACGCGAAGATGTAGGCCTGCAGCACCATGATCAGCGCTTCCAGGAACGTCAGCCCGATGGCGAAGGCGAACGCGATGGGCGCGACCACGACGGTGATGCCGCCGGAGAAGAGCAGGTACTCACCCGCCAAGGTGAACACCAGCAAGAGCAGGTGACCCGCGAACATGGCCGCGAAAACTCGGATCGCGAGCGTGAGCGGGTTCAGGAAGAACTTCTGGAAGAACTCGATCGGGATCAGCAGGATGAGCACGAACCACGGCGCGCCGGGCGGCATGGTCTGGTGCTTGAGGTACCCGAGGAACCCGTGGCGCTTGAACCCGACGAAGTGGTAGACCGGGTAGATCACCAGCAACGAGATCGCCAGCGGGAACCCGATGTGCGACATCGTCGGGAACTGGACGAACGGGATGATCCCGAACAGGTTGTTCACCAGGATGAACGTGAAGACCGTGAGGATCAGCGGCACGAACGGCTTGAAGTCCTTGCCACCGATCTGCTCGCGCGCGATCGAGTTGCGACCGATGTCGTAGAGCGACTCGGCGGCGAACTGGAACTTGCCGGGAACGAGCTTGAGGTTGCGGGTCGCCGCGATGAAGAACGCACCGATGATCAAGATCGAGAGCACCAGAAGCACCATGGGCTTGGTGACCTCACCGAAGATCGGTGGGAGGAAGAAGTCCTTCACACCGGGTGCGACGAACTCATCACCCGCAGCCAGCACCATCGTGGTCACTGTGTTCCTTCCGGTTCTCCCGGCCGGCGTTCACTCCGCCGGGGGAATCGTCACGATCGGGACTTAACGTACCTTACGGACCGCAAGCGCCCGCGAGAGGCACCCCACCTACCTGGGTGTCCCGTCCTGCGCGCACCGTACCAGCCGGTAGATCAGGTGTTTCCAGGGGTGGGGATGACGATCTGACTGCGACTGCGCTTCGAGGCGCGCACCTCCATGACGGTGGCGACCACGATGGTCGCGACCATGGTCAGCGCGAGCGCGTTGGCGTGGAGGACGGGGAACTGGCGCAGCAGCGCCACCACGGCGAACAGCAGGATCAGCTTGCCCATGAACCCGCCCAGCGCCGCCACCATGATGACCTGGAGCGGCATGGCGGCGGTGCGGTGCATGAGCAGCAGCGTCCCGGCCGAGGACAGGCACGCGAGTGCGCCGCCGATCAGCGCGGCGACGAGCCCGGGGACACCGGCCAGCACAGTCCAGAGGATCGCGCCCGCGACCACGGTGCCGAGCGCCGCCCACAGCGCGCCGCGGTACATCTCACCCGCGAGTCGCCGCACGACGGCCTCGTGGGTCCACTCCGTCTTGTCCTGGCTCATGTCACCTCTTCTCCCCGGTCACGACCGAGTGTAAAGAAGGCTTGATGCTCACCCCACCATCGGGGGTCAAGTGCGACGCACTTCGCGAAGTCTGGGTATCGCCGAGACCAACAGCGCGAGAACGAGCCCGATCGCCAGGCACCACACCACGACCACGACGTCGAACAACGTCAGCGCGACCGCGCCGAACGCCAGCACGCCGGCCCACAGGTAGATCAGCAGCACCGCGCGGCGCTGCGAGTGGCCGATCTCGAGCAGCCGGTGGTGCAGGTGCATCTTGTCCGCGGAGAACGGGCTCTCACCCCGCCGCGTGCGCCGGACCACGGCCATGAGCAGGTCCAGCAGCGGCACGAACAGCACCGCGGCCACCACCACCAGCGGCGACAGCAGGCCGAGCACGTCGGTGGCCCGCACCGACTCGTAGTTGATCTTCCCGGACGCCGAGATCGTGGCCGCCGCGAGCATGAGCCCGATGAGCATCGACCCGGAGTCGCCCATGAAGATACGCGCCGGGTTGAAGTTGTGCGGCAGGAACCCCAGGCACGCGCCGGCCAGCGTCGCCGCGATCAGGGCGGGCGGGTACGCGCCCACGTCGCCGCCGTTGTTCGCCAGCAGCCCGATCGAGAACACGCACGTCGCCGCGGCCGCGATGAGCCCGATGCCCGCCGCCAGGCCGTCCAGCCCGTCCACGAAGTTCATCGCGTTGACCATCGTCACGGCCAGCAGCACGCTCAGGATCGCGCCCTGGTTCTGGTCCAGCGACAGCAGCGACCCGGTCCCCTCGCCCCCGTCGCCCCACGGCACCCAGAACAGCAACCACTGCAGGCCGAACAGCACGAGGATGCCCGCCGCCGTCACCTGGCCCGCGAGTTTCGTCAGGGAGTCCAACTCGAACCGGTCGTCCAGCACGCCCACGAGGACGATGACCCCGCCGCCCACGATCACCGCGTACGGGTCGTAGGAGAAGTCGAACGCCGAGCGCAGCACCGGCAGCTGGTGGGCCAGCAGCATGCCGCCCAGCACGCCGCCGTACATGGCGAGGCCGCCCATCCGCGGCATGGGTTGCACGTGCACGTCGCGTTGGCGCGGGTGGGCCACCGCGCCGATCCGGAACGCGAGCGCGCGCACGAGCCCGACGAGCAGGAACGTCACGACCGCGGCGGTCAGGGCGACGAGCAGGTACTCCCGGACGGGGAGGACGTTGGACACGGCAGGCATCTGGCCCACGGCAAGCTAGCCCCTCGGCGATGGGGTGTCGGGCGGATCTTCAGCGAGTGGTTCGCGGGAGAGGACCACCACGCTACTCCGATCGGGAAGATCCACTAGCGCGCGACCTCGACTTCGACGCCCAACACCTCGGACACGTCCGCGACCGCCACCGCGCCCTCCCGCAACACGACGGCGTCGGGCCCGGTCAGGTCCACGATCGTGGAGCCGACGTTGTCGGTCGCCGGCCCGCCGTCCAGGTAGACGCCGACCTCCTCACCGAGCTGGTCCCACGCCTCCTGCACCGTGCCGGGCGGGGGGAACCCGGACTTGTTGGCGCTGGAGACCGCCATCGGCCCGACGTCCCGCAACAACTCCAGGGCGACCGGGTGCAACGGCATGCGCAGCATCACCGTGCCCCGGGTGTGACCGAGATCCCAAGCCAGCGACGGCGCGTGCGGCAACACGAGCGACAACCCACCCGGCCAGAACGCCTCGATCAACGCCCGCGCCTGCCGGGGCACCCCGAGCACCAACCCGTCGATCGTCGTCCACGACCCGACGAGGACGGGCACGGGCATGTCCGGCCCCCGCCCCTTCGCCTCCAGCAGGGCGCGCACGGCGGACGCGTCGAAAGCGTCACAACCGATCCCGTAAACCGTGTCGGTGGGCAGAACCACCAACCGCCCGGACCGCACCGCGCCCGCGGCAGCCGCGAGACCCGCCGTCCGATCAGCGGGAACCCCACAATCGTAGATTGTGCTCACCCTGCTGATCCAAGCACAGCACGACAAACCCCAGCGGCCGAGGTCACACAACCACCCAAAACCACCCTCCACCCCTCCCCACCCCACAACAGCCCCACGGCCAAACCAACACCAACCGCCCACATCGGACCCGCCACCACCCCACCGAGGCCCGATTTGACATGGGTTCGAGTGCCTTAGGCTGGTCGGAGCCGGCAGGCTTGGCGGGACGCTTT
>NZ_JBSGBG010000096.1:0-8408 GCF_053601135.1 Actinosynnema sp. NPDC004786
CAACGTGCCGACCCCGTCCGGCTTCGGGGTCGCCGAGGCGCACACTCCCAGCCGGCGCCGCGGCCGACCGGTCCGGTTCCGCGCTCATGCCGACGTGGAGCCGTACCCGTACCGGAACTCGTCACCGGAACCGCAGGCGGCGAGCCCGAACGCCCGGAGCGACTTGTTCTTTTCGGTCCGCTGGTCGAACGCCAGGAAGTTCTCGTACGCGGGCTCCGGCAGGTACCGCCGCATGTCCGTGGCGAGCCGGGTGATGGTGGTGCCCAGGGTCGTGGCGCTGTGGTGGACCGTCGCCAGCACGAAGAGGCTGTTGCGCGGCTCGTCCAGCGTCCGCTCCGCCATCCCCATCCCGACGATGCCGCGGTAGAGCGGGACCGTCGAGTCGGTTCGCACGGCCATCGTCGCCATCCGCTGGCCGAAGACGCAGAGCACGCCCGCCGCGCGCGGTCGGACCGCGTCCAGGATTTCCTGCCGCGCGGCGGCCGTCGCGTCGAGGTACCCGACCACGACCGACTCCACGAGGTCGTCCAACTCGTGCGGCAGCTTGATCCCGATGTACCCGTTGAACCGGCGGTCCAGCAGGTGCCTCACCGTGGCCACGAGCCCTCCTCGGCGGCAGGGGATTCCGAGTTGGTCAGGTCGGTGTGCCAACTGCCCGACATGTGCCCGGCCTCGTGGGAGGCGATGTTGCCGACCGCCCGCCCGAGGAACGCGATCCGGTCGCTCTCCGGCCCCACGTAGGTGTTGAGCGTCCACACCGGACCCGCCGGCGCGCTCAGGTCGTCCAGCAGCACCAGCGCGGTCTCCTCCCGGCCGAAGTTGCCCGCGTCGATGGACTGGGCGATGCCGATGGTGGGGATCCCCGTCTCCGCGACGGTGCCGCCGACGACGACCCGGCTGACGTTCGGCTGCCCCCACGGGCCGGCGTGGTCGCGGCTGTTGAGGATCTGCACCGCGAACCGCGGGTTGAGGCCGCGTGCGGCCAGGTCGCCGCCGCTCCGGCCACTGCTGATCAGCAGCTCGTACGGACCCTCGCTCAGCACGCCCTCGCCGGTGCCCGGCGTGCGCGGGTCGCGGGGCAGGCCGAACGGGTCGGAGCCGACCATCAGGTCCCGGCCCGGCGGGATCGCCGTCGTGACGGCGGAGTCGGTGGACCCGCCCACGTCGCCGTTGACCGCCCACAGGCCGCCGTCGGCGTCCCACAGCGCGAGCAGCGGGTCCAGCTCGCCGGTCGGGGTGGAGGTCCGCGCGGTGATCGTCCGGCCGGCCGCGCCCGGGCCGAGCCGGCAGAAGTCGAAGTCGCCCGTGCCGTCGCCGGCGCTGCCGTGGGGGCCGTCGCCGATCGTCCCGCCGGTGCGGACCGACGGCCGGCCGGCGTCCAGGCCCAGGTCGCCCGCCAGGCCGAGCGCGTCGTCGGGCTCGGCGGACGGCGGCCGCGTCGGCACCGTGTCGTCGGGCAGGATGTCGCCGATCGGCGCGATCTTCGAGGTGGCGTTGCGGCCGGTGCCGAAGCCGGCGATGTGCTCGGCCGTCGCCGGGCTGTCGTTGGCCCCGCGCACCCCAGGTGGCTCCTGCTCCCGGTACGGCACGGCCGCGCGGGCGTCGGCCCGTCGGCCCCGGGCCCACGCCGTCGCCGCCCGGTCGCGGGCGACCCGGGCCCAGTCGGTGCCGGCCCGGTTCGACGGGAACATCAGCAGCGGGTCCGGTTGCATCACCGGGACGGCGGACGGTGGCGCCGCGGCGGCGGTCTGCCCACCTAACGGCGGCGCGACGACGACCCCCACCGCCAACACTGAACGCGATTCCATGGTTCCCCCTCGTGTTAGGGGAACCAGCAAACCGTTCGGCCGGGTGCGGGGTCCGGTGTTCGGCTCAGGTTGGTCCGTTCACGCGGGCGGGTGAGGCGGTTCGGGCGCGGCCGCGGCCACCGCCCGGTCGGCCCGAGGCCGCACGGACGCCAGCGCGTCGTCGAGCGAGGGGACCACGTTCAGCAGCGGGGCGACGGACGTCACCTGGATCGGCCGGAGCACGGCGCGACGGGTCGCCACGACCGCGAACGCGTCGACCCGGCGGCGGAACTCCAGCAGCAGCGACAGGCCGGCCGAGCTGAAGAACACCACGTCGGTCAGGTCCACGACGAGGGCGGACGACGCGGGGCCGGACAGCGCCGACCCGAGGGCGGCACGGACCTCGGGCACCGTGTCCAGGTCCAGCTCGCCCGACACGGAGACGACGGCGACTTCACCGTTCCGGGTGACGCGCACGTCGAGGATCGGTGAAGGCTGCCCCGTCGGCTGGGTCACGACGACTCCCCGGTGCGCTGTGTTGTCACGACAGTTCTACCAGCCCGACGTTACGGGCCGTGACGCGCAGTCGCACCCCTGCCGGTCAGCGGCGTCCCAGCCGCCGGACGGCCTCCACGATCTCGCTGTTCGGCACGCCCTTGACCAGGTGCTCGCCGACCCCGGTCAACACGGCGCCGTCGAGCGCCGCCGGGTCGGCGTGGGCGGACAGCAGGAGGATGCCGGTGCCCGGCGACCGGAGCTTGATCTCGCGGGCGGCACGGCCACCACCGCCGCCGGGCATGCGGACGTCGAGCACGACGACGGCCGGCGCGTGGCGCTCGACCAGCGCGATCGCCTCGTCCGCGTCCCGGGCGACGGCGACGACCCGCAGGTCGGGTTCGGCGTCGAGCAGCTCGCGCAGCGCGTCGCGGATCAACGGGTCGTCGTCGGAGATCACCACGCTCAGCTCGGTCACTCCTCGCCACCGTTCGCCGTCGGGATCCAGAACCGCACCACCGCCCCTCCGCGCGGGTCCTCGCCCACCGACCACCAGCCGCCGGCGGTCTCGGCCCGCTCACGCATCTCGACCAGGCCGAAGTGGTCCGACGGCGGGCCGGCCCCGGCGTCGCCGCCCACACCGCCGCCCACGCCCACGCCGTCGTCCGTGACCTCCACCAGCGTGCCGCCGTCCACCGAGGTCAACGACACGTCCACGGTGGAGGCGCGGGCGTGCTTGCGGATGTTGGTGAGCGCTTCCTGGCAGATGCGGAAGATCGTGATCGCGGACTCGGCGGGCGGCTCCCGGTCCAGCGAGTGCCGCAGCCGGTAGGTGATGCCCGCGGAGCCCGCGAGGTCGGCCAGGTAGTGGTCCAACGCCTCCACCAGGCTGTGCCGGTCCAGTTCCGGCGGCCGCAGCCGGACCACGAGGTTGCGCAGCCGTGCGATGGACGCCCGCACCGCCTCGTCCAGCCGGCGCACGACCGCGGCCTCCTCCTCCGGCAGGCGGTTGGCGAGCAGTTGCAGCCGCATGCCGACGGCCACCATGGACTGGATCGAGTCGTCGTGCACGTCCCAGGCGATGCGCCGCCGTTCCAACTCCTGGGCCTCCACGAGGTGGCCGACGAGCCTGCGCTGCTCGCTCAGGGTCTGCTCGACGCGCCGCTGCTCGGTCATGTCGCGGGTGACCTTGGCGAAACCGCGCAGGCCGCCGTCCTGGTCGAACAGGGCGGTGATGACGACGTTGGCCCAGAAGCGGGTGCCGTCCTTGCGCAGCCGCCAGCCCTCGTCCTCGAACCGGCCCACGTCCACGGCCACGTCCAGCTCGCGCCACGGCTTGCGCGTCACCAGGTCCTCGGGCGGGTAGAACACGGAGAAGTGCTCGCCCAGGATCTCCTCGGTGGTGTAGCCCTTGATCCGCTCCGCGCCCGCGTTCCAGCTCACCACCCGGCCGCTCGGGTCCAGCATGAAGATGGCGTAGTCCAGCACTCCCTGGACCAGCAGCCGGAACCGCTCCTCGCCGGCCCGCACTTTCTCCTCGGCCAGCATCCGGTCGGTCATGTCGCGGGTGACCTTGGCGAAGCCGCGCAGGCCGCCGTCCTGGTCGAACAGGGCGGTGATGACGACGTTGGCCCAGAAGCGGGTGCCGTCCTTGCGCAGCCGCCAGCCCTCGTCCTCGAACCGGCCGACCTCCGCGGCGACCTCCAGCTCGTACCAGGGCTTGCGGGCCGCGAGGTCCTCGGGCGGGTAGAACCGGGAGAAGTGCTCGCCCACGATCTCGTCGGCCGACCAGCCCTTGATCCGCTCCGCGCCGGGGTTCCAGCTCACGATCCGGCCCGTCGGGTCCAGCATGAAGATCGCGTAGTCGACCACGCTGTCCACGAGCAGGCGGTACGCGTCCGCCGCCGGTGGTGCGACGTCGCGGTCGGCGGGGTGGTCGGCGGCCATGGGGCCACTGTGCACCACGGGCTGAAGGGGTGCCACGAACGGGCGCTCCGGCGTCAGGCGGTGCCCGGCGCGGCGTCGGCGACCATCTCGCACCAGACGACCTTGCCGTCGTGCTCCGGCCGTGCGCCCCAGGCCGCGGTCAACCGCTGGACGAGCTGCAACCCCCACCCGCCGACGGTGGCCGACCGCTGCGGCCGCGGCATCACGGGACTGCCGTCCCGGACCTCGATGCGCAGCCGGCGCGCGTCGCCGCCCAGCCGGATGACCGGGATGGTGGCGGTGTGCCGCAGGGCGTTCGAGACCAGTTCGGAGACGACCAGGACGGCGTCGCCGTGGTCGCCCCGGTAGCCGAGGTCGGCGAGGGTCTTGCGGGCGAAGTCGCGGGCCAGACCGGCCGCGCCCCGGTCGATCGGCGCGCTGAACTCCACGAGGGGGCCCGACACCGATAGGTTCACGAGTGACACTGTGGGTCATCGGGCGGTCCGCGCCCAGACGCACCGTCACCGTCGCGTCTGGTGCAGGTGCACTAGGAGGTGGCTGCCGAACCGGGTGCGGCGTGCCCGCAGGTCGTGCGGGGCTCGGGCGGCTTGCGGTGCGGGCGGCGTTGGGCGCGCGGCACCGGACGGTCCGGTGCCGGTGGCCCGGCCGGTCCGGGTTCGCGCCCCGCGGACCCGCCTCCTAGTCGAGGAGGCCGTCGCGGCGGGCGATGGCCACCGCCTCCAGCTTCGACCGGGCCCCGAGCTTCTCCAGCACCCGCTGCACGTGGTTGCGCACGGTGTTGCGGGCGACGCCCATGCGCTCGCCGATCTCCTCCGTGCTCGCGCCCTCGGCCATGAGCAGCAGGGCCTGGCGTTCGCGGACGGTGAGCGACACGCCGCCGTTGCGGCCCCGGCCGGTGAGCTTGTCCAGCACGCCGCCGAGCAGCGCCCCGTCGAACACGACCTCGCCCGCCGCCACCCGCAGCACGGCGTCGGTCAGGTCCTCCAGGCGGGCCGACTTGAGCACCAGCCCGGCCGCGCCCGACTCGGCCGCGCGGGCCGCGACGGACACGCTCGCCTCGCCGGTCAGGACCAGCACGCGGGCGCCGAGCGCCTCGAACGCGGCGATCGAGTCCAGGCCGTCCCCGTCGGGCAGGCGGCGGTCCAGCAGCACCACCTCGGGCCGGTGCGCCCGGACCTCGGCCAACGCGGCGGCGAGCGACCCGACGGAGGCCACGACCTCGACCGCCGCCGAATCCGCCCACGCCAGCCTGATCGCCTCGGCGACCAGGTGGTGGTCCTCGACCAGGACCGCGCGAACGGGCCGGGAAGGGCTGGGTCGGTGCGCCATGGTGTGCTGGATCCTCATCAGTGGTCCGGGCACCCAGCGTAGTCCTCTCCGGCGGCGCCTCCGGGCGGGGAGCGGGACCGGTTCGGCCCGGTGCGGTCGTGCCCGGTCAGCCGCCTGCGGGCAGGTCCTCTGCGGACAGGTCCAGCGCGGACAGGTCCAGGGCGGCCAGGCGTGCCGGGTCGGCCGGCACGTCGATCGCCACGACCCGGCCGCCGCTGACCGTGAAGCCCATGATCGACGCGGGCGTGCCCCCGGGCGCGGTCAGGATGCCCATGCCGCCGTTGACCAGGACCAGCCGGCTGACCCCCTCGGGACGGCGGAACATCAGCGCACGGCGGGCGACGTTCGCCGCGCCGCGCACCACGGCCGCGGCGTCCGCGTTCCCCGCGCCGCCGTCCACGCGCAGCACCACGTCCGGGTCGAGCACCGCGAGCAGCGCCTCGAAGTCCCCGGCCCGGGCGGCGGCCGTGAAAGCCTCCACGACCTCCCGCTGGCGCGGCAGGTCGTCCGGCGCCGGTGCGCCGCTCCGGACCCGCCGGCGGGCGCGGCCGGCCAGTTGGCGGGTGGCCGCCGGGCTGCGGCCGATGATCGTGGCGATGTCGTCGAACGGCACCGCGAACAGGTCGTGCAGCACGAACGCCAGCCGCTCGGCCGGGTTCAGCGACTCCAGCACCACGAGCAGGGCCAGGCCGACGGACTCGGCCAGCACCGCCTCGTGCTCCGGGTCGCCGCCCTCGGCCGGGTCCACGACCGGGTCGGGCACGCGCACGTCCAGCGGGTCCTCGCGGCGGGACGCGCGGGAGCGCAGCATGTTTAGGCACACCCGGCCGACCACGGTGGTCAGCCACCCGGTCAGGTTGCCGACGTCGCCGGTGTCGGCGCGCTGCAGCCGCAGCCACGCCTCCTGCACCGCGTCGTCGGCCTCGGTCATCGAGCCGAGCATCCGGTAGGCGACCGCCCTGAGGTGGGCGCGGTCGGCCTCGAAGCGGGCGGCGAGGTAGTCGCTGTCGGTCACTGTCACATCCTCCGCGTGGGATCCGTCAGGGGGTTGACGGAGCAAGCGAGCACGATGTGACAGGAGCGACGACGAACGTGCGAGCACGGGTGGACCACCCCGCCGTGACCCTGCCGGGCACGGCGCACCACGACCAGCGGCAGCTCTCGGCTGGTCGCCATCGCCACGGTGAACGTGTGGAACCGCCTCAACGCGTCCACCCGGCAGGTGGCGGTCGTCCAGGGCTGACGGCCCTGTTCGGGAATCCGCACCGTGACCGGAATTCACGCGAACGTGAGGTGTGCAGCCTACCCCGATCCGGGAACGGGTGGATCACCGCGCGGTAAGCGGGAGGTCGGGTGTCCCGATGCCTCCCATCGGGGAATCGAATCGATTGCCCACCGGAACCAACGTCCTTGACCCGTTCTCCGTAAAAAACGCCGTGGTGGCACGGTGGAGACGCGCTGTCAAGGTAGTGCACACCGATGGGTCAATAAGGCCGCTTATTCGCCCGAAAGGCGTTGTCGGGTGCATTTCTGGCACCATTTGGAATAGGGTTGTCCGGTCTTGTCGGACCCAGATCAATCCGCTTAGTGTCCCGCCTGCCCACCCGACGGCGGACTGGATGGAGAGGTGACATGGATCTGACTTTCGACGTCGAGGACCTGGTCCTGGACGAACTGGCCGTGACCACGATCGGCAACGCGGCGTTCGTGGACGGCGGCCCCGGGCCCGCGTCCTGCTCTTGCTGCAGCGTGGACCCGTCGCAGGTCTGATTCCACTTCGGTCGCGGTGACGCGGCGGTGTCACGGATCGGGGGCGTCGCTCGCGGCGTCCCCGATCCGGCTGCGGGAGGGAGCGCGAATGGCCGAAGTCCTCGCCACCGAGTTGGCGCCCTACGCGTTGGTGCGGGTGGCGGCGTTGCCGTATCCCGAGTCGCCGGCGGGTGCGGCGGGTTTTCGGGCGGCGATGGCGGCCGCGGTCGCCGCGGAGTCGCGTGTTCTGGGGTTGGCGGGGCGGGTGGCGGAGGCGTTGCACGGCAGTGCGGGTGGTCATTCGGCGGAGTTCCACCGTCGGGTGGTGTTGCCGTTGCGGCGGGATGTGCACAACGGTCGTTCGCCGCGTCCGGCGTTGGTGGCGGGGTTGGGTGACCTGCCGGTGCGGGTGCCGCTGCTGGCGCGGTGGTTGGCCGAACGTGCGGCGCTGGACGTGGCGATCGGGGCGGTGGCGGTGGCGTGGCCGGGCGCGTTGGCGGCCGAGCGCGCGGTGTTGGCGCGGTTGTGCGGCGAGGAGTCGGTGCGGTTGGCGGGGGTGGTGACCGGTGCCGATCTGTTGCACGGGCTGGGGCGGACGGCGGTGGCGGGTGGTGTGCCGGATCGTCGGGCGCGCAAGGTGGAGGCGACGGTGCTGCGGTATGCGTTGCGGGCCACGTCGAAGACCAGTCCGTTGTCGTGGTACACGCACGTGGGCTGGGGATCGTGGGGTGAGGGTTCGTGGCCCGAAGCGGAACCGGTGGCGCACACGGAGGTGAACCGGCTGTTGCTGGCGCGGTTGGTGGGCGCGTTCCGCGACCGACCGCACCGGCTCGCACCCGGCCTGCGCGAGCACGACGGCCGGCTGCGGTTCTCCCGCGACATCCCGGTCGTCCCCGGGCCCGACGCCCCGCCGTCACGGATCGACCTCACCCGCGAGGAGGAAGTGGACGTCGCGGCCACCGGTCCGCTGAGGTTCGTCGTCGCGCACGTCCGCGAGGCCGGCCCGGACGGCGTCGTGCCCGCCGCGCTGGTCGAAGCGCTGGCGGCCAGGCTCACCACGCCGGACCCGGACTCCGCCGCCCGTGCCTACGTCGACCGGAT
>NZ_JBSGBG010000097.1:0-8389 GCF_053601135.1 Actinosynnema sp. NPDC004786
AGGAGTTGGCGGTAGTTGTGCAGCTTGCCCGCGACGAACGCTTTGGCGAGGCTGAGTCGTGCGTGCGGGTTGTCGTGGGTGCGGACCTGGGCCAGACGCAGGTGAGGATTGCCGGTGTGGGGGCCGCTGGTGCGGGCGAGAAATCTGCCGTTGCGGGTCACCCAGGTGATGGAGCGGCCGTCGGCGGCGCAACGGTGCACGAGGTCGTCGGTGAGGGAGACGCCGTTCCAGGCGACGATGTGGTCGAGCCGGACCAGCGGCAGGAGGTGCCGTCCGGGTTTGTCGGGGTGCGCGATGCGCAGGGCGTCGCCGTCCAGGTGCAGGCTCGTTCCCGGCATGGTGGCGAACAGGGTCCGCAGGAGTTCAGTCACGCCAGTCTCCGTGGGGGCGCGGGGTGAACAGGTCTTGATGTGGGGCTTGTGGTGCGTCGGGAAGGCAGCCCGGTCGCAGTGAGCAGCGGTGGCATCGCGCGTCGTTGACCGGGGGTGGGAGTGTCCCGGTGTCGAGCAGGGCACGGACGGCGTCGGCGGTATCGGCGACTTCGCGGACCATGTCGTCGTCGACGGTGACTTCGTGGCGGCGCCGGTCCCGCCCGGTGAAGACCAGTCCGTACGGGACCGGCGCCTGGAACATTTCGCGCAGGCACAGCACCTGGGCGGCGACCTGCAGGTCGGCCGGCCCGCCGGGGTGGTAGCGGCCTGATTTGTGTTCGACCGGTGTGGGGCCGTCGTCGGCGAACTGGACGGTGTCGCAGATGCCGTGCACGCCGAGGGCGTCGCTCCACACCGGTAGCGAGTGCCAGACCTTGCGGCCCCGGCGGTCGTTGCGTGTTCCGATGTTGTCGACGGCGGCGTGGGCGAGGTCGCCGCGGACGGTGTCGATGTTGGATTCGAAGTAGCCGTCGAGGTGGATCAGCGCGGCCTGCCTCGGGCAGTAGGCGTGGTGCTCCAGCGCGGAGATGGGGATGCTGCGCCAAGTGTCGGCGAGTGAGTCGTGCACGGCCGCGACGCTCAGGCGAAGATTTTGGTCAGCGTGATGCCGGTGGGCAGGCCGTCGTCGTCGACGGAGACGACGTAGTCGCCGAACCGGCGGGCCGGGGTGCCCGGGTTGGCGGCGGTGATGGTGACGCGTTCGGTGAGGCGGTGGGCGGGTGCCGCGCCGAAGGCGTCGGGGTGGCTGAAGACGTAGAGGCCGCGTGCGGTCAGCGTGCCGCGGGTCGCGGAGCGGTCGTGGTCGAACATCATCTCCAGCGTGCGGTAGAGCAGTTCGAGATCCTTCGAGTCGACTCCGCTCTGGGTGCCTCGGGTGGCGGAGTAGTAGATCTCGACGCGGTAGAGGGCGTAGGGAACGGTCCACTTGCCGCCCATTTCGGTAGTCTCGCCCTTGTCGATGTCTTCCTGTTTGGTCTGGGTGACGCGGGTGATGGCATGGTCGGCGGGGAAGATCGGGTCGATGCTGCGGGCCATGCCGACCTGCAGCGGGCCGCGGATCTGGCCGAGAGCACCGGTCTTGCCGACCGAGAGCACCGCGCCGAACAGGCGGATGTCGGCGTAGCGGCCGCACAGCCAGCCGCGGGCGCGGTCCGCCTCCTCCTTGGTGATCTTGGTGCCGAGTTTGAGGCCGTTGGCCTCGTAGGAGGCTTCCAGACGCGGGTTGAGGGCGTGTCCGGCCTGGACGAAGATCCCGTAGCGGGGGTCGTCGCCGGCGGCGAGGGCGAGGGTGTCGCGGATCTTGCGCTTGAGGGCGACGTCGGTGACCAGGCCCTGTCCGGTTTCGTCGTCGGTGCGGGGCCGGTTGCCGGCGTCGGGGTCGCCGTTGGGGTTGCCGTCGGTGACGTCGAACAGGAACACCATGTCGTGGCGGACGGCGGGGTCGAGGTGGGGCTGGTTCATGCGGGGATCTCCTGCGCGGTGTGGTCGGAGGTGGGGATGTCGGTCGTGTCGTGGGTATCGGGACTCGGCCCGGTCGTGGTGGCGCGGTCGCCGGTGCGGCGGCGCAGGGTGGTGAATCGGTGGGCGCGCTGGTGGTGGTAGCCGAGCAGGAACAGCGTCTGCTGGGCGGGGGTGGAGTGATGGGGGATGCCTGTGCCGGCGTCGAGGAGGCCGAACAGCTCGTCGAGTTCGCGTCGATGGTTGACGCCGGTTCCGGCACGTTTGCCGCGGAACTTTCGCAGCCAGGCGTCGGCGAGCGTGCGGCCGGCGATCAGCGCGGATCGTGGGTTGGTCACCGCCCCGGCGAAGAAGCGGTTGGCGTAGGTGGTGTTGATCTTTCCTTCGAAGGCGTCGTGTTGGATCGCGTCGAGCGCGGCGAACAGGCGTCCGGCGACGTAGGCGGGTGTGGTGTTGGTCGGATCGAGTCCGGGCATCGGTTTCTCCGGGGCGAAGGGCGAACGCATGAGGGCGAGGTGGACCAGCGCCGCGCGGGGTGTGTCCAGACGACCGTCGGTGCGGACACGGCGCAACAGGTGGTTCAGCAAGGACGGCGGCAGCCGCGTCCCACGCAGCGCCGCGCGCAGCAGGTCGCGCTGCACCCCGTCCGGCCGGTCGGCGCCCTTGGTGCCGACGAACGCATAGCGTTTCTCGGCGCGCAGCCACCGTCCGGTGACCCGGACCAGGCGTTCCAGCGGTTGCGTCCAGGGCTCGTCGGGGTGGAGAGCGGCCATCCGCAGGTGCTCGAACCATGCGGTGACGTTGTTCTCGACCGCTTCCAGCGGCATCTCCAGCCAGTCCCGGACCATCACGCGGGCCACGTTGCCGCCTACGGTCAGGGCGCAGAACCTGGTGCCGTCGACCGCGGCCGGTGGACGTCCCGAGCGCACGGAACGGATCAGATCCGCAATCTGTCCGGGGTCGGCGTCGAGGATCAGCTTCATCGGATTGCGCTCGACCGGGCGGGTGACCCACCAGGCCAACCGACTGTCCTGGCCTCCGAAGGAAGCGGTGTCGGGCGAACCCAGCACCTTGACCAGGCCAGCGGACAGCCCTTCACCGCAGGTGAGACAGATCGGGGAGCAGGCAAGCTGGGTGGTCAGGTCGTAGCCGAAGACACGTTCGTTGACACTGACCAGTGCCGCGTCGTTGGACGCTCCCGGCACCAGCCGCGCAGGCACCTTCCCCGGCACGGTGTCCAGCAGCGGACCGACACGCCCGCACACCAGGCACAATCCTTCGCGACCCCCGCCTTTGCGGCGGGCGACCTCCGCGGCCCAGAACGACGGCACCGAGGGTGCACGATAGGCCGGCGTGCCCTCGACGGTGATCAGCACGCGCTGCTTGGAGCCCACCGCCGGATCACGGATCAGCCGGGACAATTCGCCCGAGCCGTAGAACAGCGACACAGCACGTGCGATCGGGTCGTCGCGGCCCTCGGGGCTGTCGGCCCACCGCCTGGTCAACTCGGCGAACGCCCGGTGGCACTGTTCGACCCGCTGCGGATTGCTGTCGGCATCGGCCCAACCCAGGACATACTGCACGTCGTCGGCCGCGAGGTTGGGCGCCACCCCGACGGTGCGGACCACGGTGGGCACCACGTGCTCGGCACCGCGCGCTCGTCCGGCCGCGTCTGGGGCCATCAGGGACTCCAGTCCGGTGCCGTCGAGTGTGCCGTCGTAGCGCAGGCGCAGCTCCAGGTCGAACCGCAGGGCGCGGTGGAACGGCTTGGCCGCCGGGTCCTGGGCGGCGTGGTCGACCAGTCGTCTGATCAGCATCAGGCGGCCCCGGTGGCGACGATGCCCTGTTCCGGAACGTGCATGACCCCGTCGATCAGTTCGGCGTGGAATCAGGTGAACGACGGAGGCGTGGTCGAATGGTCGACCGAGTGCAACATCAGTCCCAGCTTCTCCGTGATCGGCTGTGCCGGTCGGCCGTCGGGATCGCCGAAATAGGCGCCGAATTCCCGGACGCCCAGGTAGGGCTGGGAGAAGCAGCTGCCACGGGTGACACGGCGGCGGAACTGGTCGCGATAGGCGGCCTCGGGCTTGTCCGACCGGTCCGTGGGCACCGCGTGGGCGTGGACGCGGTAGGCCACGTCGCGCAGGCACACGGCGTTGCGCTGCACCCGGTTGGCGACCGTGTCCAGTCGACGGCGTCCCGAGGCCGCGTCGGCCAATGACGCCAGGTCCGTGGTCTCGTTGCGGCGCTGCGTGAACTGCTTGATCTCCGACAGCACCTCCACGGCGACCACCTGCCACCGGAACTGCGGCTTCCAGTAGATCGCCTCCAGCACCCCCACCGCGGCCGACGGGGTCATCACCGGGTAGGACACCCGCTCCACTTTCAACTCCGGACGCGTGAACAGCGCCGCGTCGCCCCACACCTGCACCACAACCGGCGGCGCACCCGACGCCGACTTGCGCAGATCCAGACTCACCACACCGTGTCCTCTCCGATCGCTTCCTCGTCCACACCCACCTGTGCGTCGTAGTCGCCCCGCCACAACCGCAGGTCCTCGTGCCCGGCGACCACCGGCTCGCACAGGGCCCGCACATGCGGCGCGTCGGCCACCGCCCGGGGCAGGGGCACCATGTATTCGCGCAACTCCCGTAACACGGCCCCCGCCGGCACCGCCCGGGTCCGCAGTCGCCCGACCATCTCCTCGACGCGCGACTGCGGGTCGTAGCCGGTCACGATCACCGACACCGGATCCTCGTCGATCATGCGGAACGCGAGCCTGCGGTCACGATCCGAGCCGGCCCCGTCGCGCTCCGGCCCGTCCGCGACGGCCTGGAAATCCAGGGCGGCGCGGTTGGCCTGGACGACCGCGCCCCGCTCGGCCTCGTCGAGGTTCAACCCCGTGTACAGGGCGCGGTAGTAGCGGTCCAGCAACGCCGGGTCGTCCGGATCGCGCCCCGGACCGAAGATCCCCAGCGTCTTGGCCACCCCCGCCCGGTAGAACCCCGGCACCGACGCGTCGGAGGCGTCGAAGACCACCACCCGGCCGGGTCCCGGCAACCGGCCTTCCCGGTTGGCCCGTCCCGCCGCCTGCTGCAACGACTCCGCCGGGGCCAGGGCGCGGAACACCACTGGAAAGTCCACGTCCACACCGGCCTCGACCAGCTGCGTAGACACCGCCAGCACCGGTTCACCGTCACGAAGCAACGCGCGTATCCGGGCCAGCGCCGTGGCACGGTGCAGCGGGCACATCCGAGTCGACAGGTGCACCACCTCGGCTCCCGGAGCCTGCTCGGCCACCATCCGGAACAGCTTCCGGGCCTGGCCCACGGTGTTGACGATCATCAACGCCTGCGACTCGCGTGCCACCTGCCCCGCAACCTGCTCGAGCGTCGGCCGCGGATCGACCTGCCACTCGTACCGGACCCGCTTGAGCCGGGTGAACAGCTCCACCGGCGCGTCCACCAAAGGCTTGATGTCCAACCGCTTCCACACGTCCAAGTGCTCGAAACTCGGTTGCGTCGCCGAAGCCAGCAGCACGGTGGTCTCGAAGTACTCCGACAGCACCTTCAGCGCGTCCAGCATCGGCACGAGCAGCGACACCGGCAGCGCCTGCACCTCGTCCAGGACCACGACGGCGTCGGCCAGCCGGTGCAGCTTGCGCGACCGCGCCGGCCGGCGCCCGAACAGCGAGTCGAACAGCTGGACCGTCGTGGTCACCACGAACGGCGCGTCCCAGTTCTCCGCCGCCAACCGCAGACGCCGGTCGTCCAACTCGGCGTTCGAGTGGTGCTCCAGCACCACCTCCTCACCCAACAGGCTCCGATACACATCCGCGTTCTGCTGCGTGATCGTCGTGAACGGCACCGCCACCACGACACGCGCCTTGCGGTGCTTCGCCGCGTGATGCAACGCGAACCCCGCCGCGGTCATCGTCTTGCCCGAGCCCGTCGGCGCCGGAAGCCGATACACACCCGGCGCTCCCGACGCCCGCCGAACCACGTCCTCGTACAACGCCGCCCGAACGCCGTCCACATCGGACACGCCATATTCCCGGGCACGTTTCTCGAGCAGCGCCACGCGATTCGCCTCGAAGCGATCGACCAACTCACCCATGTCCACCGGCAGCGCGACCCGCGGTGACGAAAGCCCGTGCGCGTGAGCCGCCGTGTCCAAATGGTCCGCGTCGACCAACGCCGAGAACACCATCCGAACACCCATCTCCCCCACCAACGGGACCGCACCCCACGCCTCGGGCAACAACGCCGGCCCTGCCGTCAGCGCCCTCGCCTCGGGCACCACCGCGAAGAACCGCTCCAACGTCTCCCGGTCCCCCGGCTCCGCAGCCAACCCCGCCAGCGACCGCACATGCCCGAGCCCACCGTGGTGTCCCAACACCGACATCGCCGCAGCCAACGCACGTTCACGCACCAACAACGCACCCACACGCTTGTGATCGACACCCACCCGCGCGCCCGTGCCAGCCACACGCCGCAACTTGTCCTGCCACTCCACCGCACACTTCCCGGCGTCGTGCACAAGCCCCAACGCCCACGCCAGATCACCGGCCCCGAACGACGCCGCGAAACCGCGGGCTAATCGCGCCGTGGAACGAACGTGCTCCGCCAACCCATGCCATTGACCGGTCACAGCACTGGGACTGTGAGCCCACATACGAAACCCTTCACATCGCCGTCCCCCGACGAACGACGCGACCCTAGAGACCACCACCGACAAAACCCCCACTCCACCCCACCCACCAGCCAACAAACACCCGAATGGAGCAACCCCCGCCCGGCAGCGCCAACACCGCCGGACAGACCGACGCTGGCCCGCCGCTCCGCACGCAACGAGGCGCCCGCCCAAAATGCGAGCCCCGCCCCGGCCCGCCGACTCCGGCGGGCCGGCGCTGGGCCGTCGAACCGACCGCTCCCCGACCAACAGCCTGTTGTTTCGAGCCCCGCCGACCTGGCGGGCCAGCGCTACATTCCTGCTCGGCACTCAGATGCCCAGGTGGGTCAAGTTGCGATCCTCGCCGACCCTGGCGGGCCAGCGCTGCGCCCACGACCGTGATGTCCGCGCCGCCGCCGAGGTTGCGATCCTCGCCGACCCTGGCGGGCCAGCGCTGCCTCCGAGGTCACGACCAGGTCGTTGAGGTCCGTCTCGTTGCGATCCTCGCCGACCCTGGCGGGCCAGCGCTGCGGTGGGCCGTGCGCGACACCTGGCCCGACGAGTGGGTTGCGATCCTCGCCGACCCTGGCGGGCCAGCGCTGCGCTGCGCGAACAGGCTAAACGCCCGCGCAGCGCGACTGAAAACACACCACATCCCACAAAGCGAGACGACACGCCACCTCCAGCCTCGGAACCTCCCGGCGTGTCACGACACGCTAGGGATTCCCAACCGCGCCGCTGCGACAACCACAGACTTCGACCGACAATGACGGGACCCACCACGAACTCGAACGGCTCTGCCAACAACCAGCCCTCAGCCACACCATAGGCCCAACGACACCCCCCGACCCGTACCTACCAGACCACGACACCACCGCCACCCCGGCCAATCCGGCACCGCAGACGTCGCCTTCGGATCGCCACCGCACACCAAGGCTGAAGCCCACCGGTTCACCCATCGGCCGACACCGTGTCGCCAACGCAACAACCACCAGCTCGCCGACCACAGACCGCCCCGAACACGTCGGTTCACACCGAGGCAGACCTATATCAGCAGGTCCGAGCCGCTCCGGGACGTTCGACGCACAGTGACGGCGATTCACGCCGACGGGTGATACTTGGCGACGGTTACGCCGATTCACCCGTTCGGGACGACCCCATTTGGCGTTGGTCAAACATCTGGAGCGACCCGCTCCTGATTCCGCTCCAGAACACCGTTAACCAAGATCGAAAAGATACCGTTCCGTGACCAAGTGAAGATCGACACCCGCGCACGAAAAAGCCCGCTGACCTGGACAAACATCCAGATCCAGCGGGCTTCTTCAGACCGTCGGGACGACAGGATTTGAACCTGCGACCCCTTGACCCCCAGGCTCGCCCCGATCATGAGCTGACCTGCAGAAACAGCGTCGCCACCCTTTGCGACAGGCCAGTTGAGCGTAGCTCGACGCAAGCAGAAGCCGTTGCAGCACAACGAACTCTCCTCCACCCGCTCCTCCAGGTCCACTCCCTTGACACGAATCAAGTGAGTTCACTCCCACCGGCAGCAGGGTTGCAGCCGGACGCTTGAGCTGCCTCGATCGGTGCGAGGCCACGCTGGCCAATCCGCGATTGAGCGCTGCTGGGCGACTTCTGACATCCTCCGGCCAACTCATCCGTCTCCAGGACGGCCCCAACGGCACGTTCGTCACAGGCTGTCCGGCGGGCACTAGTGGCTTGTCACGCAGCCTTGGTCGGGTAATGGGTCCAAGTGCGGATGGGTGAGTCGGTGGCGAAGCCGGTCTTGGGCTGGGCTCGGGTGTTGCGCCAGCGGATGAACGAGCCGATGG
>NZ_JBSGBG010000098.1:0-8286 GCF_053601135.1 Actinosynnema sp. NPDC004786
AAGCCGGCAGGCCTGGCGGGACGCTCTTCCCCGCCGGGCCTGCCGGCTTTGGCCTGCCCCGGGTACCCGTAAGGGCCCCATGTCAAATCGAGCCGAACCGCACCACCGCGCTCCTCACCCCGCCCCCGCCCCCGAACCCACCCCCGGGACCGAACCCGGACCCGACCCCACCCCCACCAACTCCCGCTCCACCACCGGCTCCCGCCGTCGCACCGTCGTCGCCGCCATGCCCGCGATCACCAGCACCGCCGCCCCGAGCCGAACCGCCGTCACCGCCTCACCCAGCAACAACCACCCGGACAACATCCCCGCCACCGGCACCAGCAGCGCGAACGGCACCACGGCGCTCGCCTCGTACGTCCGCAGCAACAGGTTCCACAACCCGAACCCGAGCAGCGTCGACACCCAGGCGATGAACAGGATCGCCCCCACCCCGGTCCAACTCAGCCCTCGCACCGCCGCCAGGTCGGCGCTCCACCCCTCGAACACGAGCGACAGCCCGAACAACGGCAGCACCGCCACCGCGCTGACCCACACGATGAAGTTGAGCGGGTCCGGCGGTCGGGCGTAGCGGGTGGCGACGTTGGCCAGGCCCCACGCCACCGCACCCAGCACCACCAGCAGGAACGCGCCGATCGGGCTGCCGACGCCGTAGTCGAAGCCGATCACCGCGATCCCCACGGCGGCCACGGCCATCCCCGCCAACTGCACCGGCCGCGGGCGTTCCCGCAGCAGCACGGCGGCGAACAGCACGGTGAAGAACACCTGGCTCTGCAACACCAGGGACGACAACCCGGCCGGCATCCCGGCGGCCATCCCGACGAACAGCAACCCGAACTTCGCCACGCCCAGCGCCAACGCCACCGCGACGACCCACTTCCACGCCACCTTGGGCCGCCCGACGAACCACAGCGCGGGCACGGCGGCGGCCAGGAACCGCAGCACGGAGAACAGCAGCGGCGGGAAGTCGCGCAGACCGACCTTGATGACGACGAAGTTGACCCCCCAGATGGTGGCGACGAGCACCGCGATCGCGACGTGACGTGGTTTCACGTCCCCGAGTCTCAGCCGTCCCACCGTTTAGCACTAGCGATGATTCTTTAAGCTTTGGGTTTAGGATCGCTACATGTTGGATCTCGGACGGCTCCGCGCGCTGCACGCGGTGGCCCAGCACGGCTCGGTCGGCGCGGCGGCGACGGCGTTGGGCTACACGCCCTCGGCGGTCTCGCAGCAGATCGCCAAGCTGGAGCGCGAGACCCGCACCACGCTGCTGGAACGCCGTGGCCGGGGAGTCGCGCTGACCGACGCGGCGCACCTGCTGTCGGCCACCGCCAAGCAGGTGCTCGCGCTGGTCGAGCACGCCGAGGTGGCGTTGGAGGAGCAGCGCGGCGCGGCCGTGGGCGAGCTGCGGGTCGGGGCGTTCGCCACGGCGGCCCGCGGCCTGCTGCCCGCGACGCTCGTCCGGCTGGCCGAGCGGCACCCGCAGCTCGACGTGCGGCTGGTCGAGCTGGACCCGCCGGTCGGCCTGGAGGCGGTGGCGCGCGGCGAGCTGGACCTGGCCGTCACGCACGACTGGGTCAACGCACCGCTGGCCGTGCCGGAGCCGGTGTCGCGGACGCGCCTCGGCGAGGACGTCGCCGACGTGCTGCTCCCGGTCGGGCACCCGTTGGCGGACCGGGAGTCGGTGGTGCCGGAGGACCTGGCCGGCGAGCGGTGGATCTGCCAGCCGGAGGGCACGATCTGCCACGACTGGCTGGTGAACACCTTCCGCGGCGCGGGCATGGAGCCCGACCTGGCCTACCGGATCGCCGAGTACGAGACGCAGTTGGCGTTGCTGGCCAAGGGGATCGGCGTGGCGCTGCTGCCCCGGCTGGGTCGCGGGGCGTTGCCGGACTCGGTGCGGGCGGTGCCGTTCCGGCCGACGCCCACCCGCCGGGTGTTCGCGGTGTGGCGGACGCAGGCCACCCGCCGCCCCGCCGTGACCGCCACGCTGGCCGCGTTGCGGGACTGCTGGGACCAGCGGGAGACGGCTTGAGCAAGACGGGACCGCTTGGGCAAGACGGGACCGCTTGGGCAAGACGGGACCGCTTGAGCAAGACGAGACCGCTTGGGCAAGACGGGACCGCTTGGGCAAGACGAGACCGCTTGGGCAAGACGGGACCGCTTGAGCAAGACGAGACCGCTTGGGCGAGGCGGTACGGCTTGAGCGAGGCCGGACGGCTTGACCGGGTAACGATCAGGCATCCGGCCGTTACGCCGCGCCCGGTTCCGGCGACCAACGATGTGGGAGCGGGGGAGCACGAGCCACTCACCAGGGGGTCTCCCGCGGAAATCCGCCGCCGTGGGAGACCTCCGCCCCGAGGTGCGAGCCCCTACCGCCGGTCGAGGCCGTGGAAGAACGCCCGGACGTCCTCGACCAGCAGGTCCGGCTGCTCCAGCGCCGCGAAGTGCCCGCCCCGGTCGAACTCCGTCCACCGCACGATGTTGTCGGTGCGCCCGGCGATCCGCCGCACGGGCAGCACGACCTCTCGCGGGAACACGGCCACGGCGGTCGGCGCGGACGAGGGCTCGTACCCGTTCCACATGGCCGCGGCCTCCTTGTAGAGCCGGGCGGACGAGCCGGCGGTGCCGGTGAACCAGTAGACGGACACGTTGGTCAGCAGCAGGTCGCGGTCCACCGCGTCCTCGGGGCGGTCGGTGGAGTCGGTCCACTCCTTGAACTTCTCCGCGATCCACGCGAGCTGGCCGATGGGCGAGTCGTGCAGCCCGTACGCGACCGTGTGCGGCCGGGTGCCCTGGAGCTGCACGTAGGCGGACTTCTCCCGGAACGTCGCGTTCCAGGCCAGCCGCTCCAGGTCGGCGTCCGTGAGCCCGGACGTGTCGTCGCCCGGGAAGGTGAGCAGCAGGTTGAGGTGCACGCCGACGACGTGCTCGGCGTCCACGATGCCCAGCTCGCGGGAGATCGGCGAGCCCCAGTCGCCGCCCTGCGCGCCGTAGCGGTCGTAGCCGAGCCGGCGCATCAGCTCCGCCCAGGCGCGGGCGATGCGCGGCACGTCCCAGCCCTTCTCGCGGGTCGGCCCGGAGAAGCCGAAGCCGGGAATGGACGGGATCACCAGGTGGAAGTCCCGTGACAGCGGCTCGATCACGCCCAGGAACTCCACCACGGAACCGGGCCACCCGTGGGTCAGCACGATCGGCAGCGCGTCCGGCCGCGCCGAGCGCACGTGCAGGAAGTGCACGGTCTGGCCGTCGATCGTGGTGGTGAACTGCGGGTGGGCGTTGAGCTTCGCCTCCCACGCGCGCCAGTCGTAGCGGTGCAGCCAGTGGTCGGCCAGCTCGCGCAGGTAGGGCAGCGGCACGCCGTAGTCCCAGCCGGCGTCGGGCAGGTCGACCGGCCACCGCGTGGCGGCGAGGCGGGCCCGCAGGTCGTCGAGGTCGGCCTGCGGGATCTCGACCCGGAACGGCGTGATGGCATCGGTGTCGGCGGACGTGCCGGCATCGACGTCGGCGGACGTGCCGGTGGACGTGTCGGTGCCGGCACCGGTGGACGTGTCGGTGTCGGCCGACGTGCCGGCGGCGGTGGCGGCAGTCGTGCCGGTGGCGGTGGGGAGTGCGCCGGTGGAGGTGGCCGCGGAGGCCGTTGCGCTCATGACTGCGAGCGTAGGACCGATCACGGACGGTTTCGATCCGTGATCCGGTCGCCGTCGTCAGTCCTTGTGGCGCTCCAGCAGCTCCTCCAGGAAGCCGCCCGCCTCGGCCGCGGCCCGCGCCGCGTCGCGGTCGCGCACCGCCTCCACCAGGCCGGTGTGCGAGACCTGGTCGTCCTCGTGGTCGTTCTCCACGGTGGCCGTGATGCTGGCCCGGACCGCCTCGGTCAGGCCCTGGTACAGCTCGGCCAGCAGGGTGTTGTGCGAGCACTGGACGAGCAGCACGTGGAACGCGGTGTCCCGCTCGACCAGCCGCGCCCAGTCCTTGGCGGCCAGCGCTTCGTCCCGCTCGGCCAGCAGCTCCTCCAGGCGGCGCACCTCGTCGTCGGTGCGGTGGGTGGCGGCCAGGCGTGCGCCCTCGACCTCCAGCGTGCGGCGGACCTGCAGCACCTCCAGCAGCTCGTTGCCGCACAGCCGCCGGACGGCCCCGGACAGCTCGCTGGTCGCGCGGACGAACGTGCCGTCGCCCTGGCGCACCTCCAGCAGCCCGGCGTGGGACAACGCGCGCACCGCCTCCCGCACGGTGTTGCGGCCCACACCCAGGGCGGTGACCAGCTCGGGCTCCGGCGGGATCCGGCGTCCGACCGGCCATTCACCGGCGGTGATCGCGCCCCTCATCTGGTCGATCACCTGGTCGACGAGCCCGGCCCGCCGAGTAGTGGCCAACGGCACAGCGCCATCCTTTCATCCGAACATCCCATGTCTGCGATAGTAGCCGCGTGCCAATCCAGCAGACCCGGCCAGACTGGTCATCGTCGACTGCCCACATTGCCACCGATCCCGGTGCCAACGCGACGATCGCCGACCATCCTGGCCGCACCGCCGGGGGTGAGGTGCGCCGTACCCGTCAAGTTGCCCTGGTCGGCAGCACCCTGTTGGCGATCGGCGTAGCGCTGGCCGCGGCCAACCTGCGGCCGGCGGTCACCAGCCTGGCCTCCGTGCTGGGCGACGTGCGCGCCTCGCTGGGCGTCTCGACCGCGTGGACGAGCCTGCTCACGGCCGTGCCGACGCTGTGCTTCGGGTTCGCCGCGTTCCTCGCGCCGTGGCTCGGGCGACGGCTCGGCATGGCGCGGGCGGTCGGGCTGTCGCTGCTGGTGCTGACGGTCGGCCTGGTGCTGCGGGTGGTGGACGGCCCGGCGGCGGTGCTCGGCGGCACGTTCATCGCGTGCGCGGGCATCGCGGTGTGCAACGTGCTGATCCCGGTGGTGGTCAAGGAGTCGTTCCCGACCCGGGTCGGCCTGGTGACCGGCGTCTACACCGCCGCGCTCGCGGCCGGTGCGGCGGTCGGCGCGGCGATCACCCCGGGACTGGAGTCGGCCCTGGGGTCGTGGCGGTTGGCCGTCGGCGCGTGGGCGTTCCTGTCGCTGGCGGCGCTGCTGGTGTGGTCGGCGGGCGCGCGGCACGGTGCGGCGTCGGCGCGGCCGGTGGCGCGGAAGGCGGGCGCGGGCCGCTCGATGTTCCGCAGCCCGTTGGCGTGGGTGATCACCGTGTTCTTCGGCCTGCAGTCCCTGCTCGCGTACACGGTGATGGGCTGGCTGCCGCAGATCCTGGGCGACGCGGGGGTGGGGCGGACCACGGCCGGCGTGCTGCTGGCGATCACGATGGTGCTGGGCGTGCCGGTGAGCCTCGTCGTCCCGCCGCTGGCGGCGCGGTGGCGCAGCCAGTCCGGGATGGTGCTGGTGCTGGGCGTGCTCTCCGTGCTGGGCGTGCTGGGGCTGGCCCTGGCCCCCGCCGCCGCGCCCGGGTTGTGGGTCGTGCTGATCGGGGTGGGCATGGGGATCTTCCCGCTCGCCCTGGTGATGATCTCGTTGCGCACGTCGTCCGGTGCGGACACCGCCCGGCTGTCGGCGATGGCGCAGAGCATCGGTTACCTGATCTCCGCCACCGGGCCGTTCGCGTTCGGCGTGCTGCGGGGCGCGACCGGCACCTGGACGGTGTCCATGCTGGTCCTGGTGGGTCTGCTGGTCCTGCTGACCGGGCTCGGGTGGATCGCCGGGCGTCCGCGGACGGTGTAACTGATAACGCCTCGTGTTGCGAGGGCGATGTGTCGATTACGGACACGAACGGGGAGACCCGGCTGCGCGAGGGGTCGGCCGGGTCTCCCCGTGGAACTTCGTGGGGCTCGCGGATCGTGTGGGCTCGTGACGGCGTGGGCGCGCGGGGCTCGCGGGGTTCGTGACCTCCGCGGGCTGCGCTGACCGTGCCGCGTGGCGTGGCTTCGCTTCGCCGAGCCGCGCGTCGGTCAGCGCGCGTCGGTCAGCGCGCGTCGGTCAGTGCGCGCCGGTCAGCGCGCGTCGGTCAGTGCAGCGGCAGGTTCAGCAGCGCGTTCTCGATCACCTCGGGCATCGCCGGGTGGATCCAGTACTGGCCGCGCGCCATGGTCCGGGCGTCCAGGCCGAAGCTCATCGCCTGGATCACCGGCTGGATCACGCTCGACGCCTGCGGCCCGATCACGTGCGCGCCCAGGATCAGGCCCGTGTCCGGGTCGGCCAGCACCTTCGCGAACCCGGTCGTGTCCTCCATCGCCCAGCCGTACGCGATGGACGCGTACGCCTGCGACGCCGCCACGTACCGCACACCGCGCTCGACGGCCTGCTCCTCGGTCAACCCGACCGACGCGATCTGCGGCGACGAGAAGACGGCGGCCGGCACGAACCGGTGGTCGGAGGAGATCGGCTCGTCCGGGTGCAGCAGGTTGTGCTGCACGACCCGCGCCTCGTGGTTGGCCACGTGCTTGAGCTGGTACTCCGAGCTGATGTCGCCCAGCGCGTAGATCCCCTCGACGGAGGTGCGCTGGTGCGCGTCCACCACCACGCGGCCGTCGGGGTGCACGTCCACGCCGGTGGCGGCCAGGTCGAGGAGGTCGGAGTTCGGCGTGCGGCCGACCGCGACCAGCAGCTCCTCGGACTCCACGACCTCCTCGCCGTCCGGGCCCTCCAGGTGCAGCCGCACCACGCCGTCGACCCGCTCGGCCCGCACCGCCTTGCGCTTGAGCCGCACGTCCCACTTCTCGGCCGCCAGCTCGGTGAACCGGGTGGCGACCTCGCGGTCCTCGTGGCGCAGGAGCAGGTCCGACCGCGCGATGACGGTCACCGCCACCCCGAACGACGAGAACACGTGCGCGAACTCCGCCGCGACGAAACCGCTGCCCAGGATGGTGAGGCGCGGGGGCAGCTCGTCCAGCCGCATGATGGTGTCGCTGGTGTGGTAGCCGACCGAGTCGAGGTCGGCGACGTCCGGGATCACCGGGCGGCTGCCCGCGGCCAGCACGAACCGGTCCGCGGTGATCACCTCGCCGGTGCCGGTGTCGAGGGTCTTCGGGCCGGTGAACCGCGCCGTGCCCGGGTAGACGGTGACGTTCGCGTTCTCCTCGGCCCGCCAGCGGCGGCCGCCCTCGGAGATGGGGTCGATGCGGCCGAAGATGCGGTCCCGCACGTCGGCCCACCGCACGCCGTCCAGGTGGGCGTCCACGCCCAGCCGCGCGCCCGAGGCGGGCGCGGCGGCGACGTCGGCGGTGTGCACGAACATCTTCGTGGGGATGCACCCGACGTTCAGGCACGTGCCGCCGAAGACGCCCTTCTCGACGATCGCGATGTTCCAGCCGGCGAACCGCTCGTCCGCGATGGAGTTGCCGGAACCGGTGCCGATGATGACCAGGTCGAAGTGCCTCACGTCGTGCTCCAACCCGCGACGTGAGGCACTTGTTCCCGGCATCGGTGCGTGTGTCCGCGCGACGTGCGGGTGGGTGCTGGTGTCGGTGCCGTGTGGTGGGCGCGGGTGTCAGTGCGCGTAGGTCGGCACGAGGATCGCGCGGGCCAGCGTGTGGAACGCCAGGTTGAAGCTCACCACGGCAGGGGAGGCGTCGCCGTCCACGTCCAGCTTCTCGACGTCCACGGCGTGCACCACGAAGTAGTAGCGGTGCACCTGGTCGCCGGGCGGCGGCGCGGCCCCGCCGAACGCGCGGGTGCCGAAGTCGCTGCGCACGTGGAACGCGCCTCCGGGCAGCGCGTCGTCCGAGCTGCCCGCACCGGTGTCCAGCGAGGTGACGGACGCCGGCAGGTTCACCACGACCCAGTGCCAGAAGCCGGACGGCGTGGGCGCGTCCGGGTCGAAGCAGGTGACGACGAAGCTCTTGGTCTCCTCCGGGAAGCCGGTCCAGCTGAGCTGCGGCGAGGTGTTGCCGCCCTCGAACAGGTGCGCCTCGGACAGCGGTTGGCCGTCGGACACGTCGGTCGAGCTGACGGTGAACGACGCCACCTGCGGGAGCAGGGCGTAGGGGTCGGGCGCGACGGGGCGCTCGAGGCTCATCAGGTCCTCCACACGTGATCTTGCGGGACAGACCCGGTTGACCTTATCGGCGGAGGTGGGTGGTTGCAGGGGTGGCGGGGGGTGAGGGGTGAGGTGGGGTGGGGGTTCCGGGGGGTGCTGAGTGCGGTCCGGCTCGATTTGACATGGGGCCCTTACGGGTACCAGGGGCAGGCCAAAGCCGGCAGGCCCAGCGGGGTAAAGCGTCCCGCCGGGCCTGCCGGCTTCGTCCAGCCTAAGGCACCCGAACCCATGTCAAATCGAGCCTCGGTGG
>NZ_JBSGBG010000099.1:0-7533 GCF_053601135.1 Actinosynnema sp. NPDC004786
CGCAGTGGCACGAGGTGCAGGTGCTGAAGTTCGTGCACCGCCGGTTCGTGCTGCAGCGCCCCGACCTGGCGCTGCACCAGCGCGGCCAGGCGCGGTGTTCGACGGGCCCGCCAGCCGGTCCGTTGCACCGCCGAGCCGGTCGAGGCCCTCAGGTGTACGGTCGTACACATGGCGGTCGACTACTTCGCGGGCGACGACAGGACCAACCGGGAGCGGATGCTGGCCGGCGACCTCTACATCGCCGACGACCCCGACAACGCCCGGATCGCGCAGCGGGCCGCGGCGCTGCTGGAGGACTACCGGGTGGCCTGCGCCGCGGGCCGGTTCGAGGAGGCGCGGCGGCTGCTCGCGGAGGTCCTCGGCGAGGTCGGCGAGGGCGTGGTGGTGCGACCGCCGTTGTTCGTGGACTACGGGGAGAACATCCGCATCGGCGCGCGGACGTTCGTCAACTTCAACCTCACCGCGCTGGACGTCGCGGCGATCACCATCGGCGAGGACTGCCAGATCGGGCCGGGGGTCCAGCTGCTGACGCCGACCCACCCGGTCGAGCCGGGGCCGCGGCGGGACAAGCTGGAGGCGGCTCGGCCGATCGTGATCGGCGACAACGTGTGGCTCGGCGGCGGCGTGGTGGTCTGCCCCGGCGTGACGATCGGCGACAACAGCGTGATCGGCGCGGGCGCGGTGGTGACCCGCGACATCCCGGCGAACGTGGTCGCGGTGGGCAACCCGGCCCGCGTGGTGCGGGAGATCGGGGAGTGACGGTCCGGCGACCCGACCCGGGGCGGCGGGACCGGATCGTCGACGCCTGCCTCGACGTCGTCGCCGAGGTCGGGGTGGCCGGCGCGTCGCACCGGACGATCGCGGCGGCGGCCGGGGTGCCGCTGGGCTCGATGACCTACCACTTCACCGGGATGCGCGAGCTGCTGCGCGAGGCGTTCGGCCGGTTCGCCGCCGCCGCGGCCGAGGGGTTCGAGCGGCGGATGGCCGCCGCCCGGGACGTCGAGGAGGCCAAGCGCGCCGTGGTGGAGGTCATCACCGCCGAACCGCCCGGCGGTCCGCGCGACCTCGTGCTCACCCACGAGCTGTACACGCTGGCCGCCCGCGACCCCGCCTTCCGCGACCTCACCAACGCCTGGATGGCGGCGAGCAGGCGGGCGCTGGAACGGCACTTCGACCCCCTGACCGCGCGCCTGCTCGACGCCGTGATCGAGGGCATGGCGATGCACCGCGCCCTGGACGTCGAACCGCACGACCCGGCCGCCGCGATCGCCGCCATCGAACGCGTCACCGCCCGCTCGGTGTGATCACCGCCCGACCGGCGTCAGCCCAGGTCGGAGAGGAACTCCGCCAGCACGGCGGCGAAGACCTCGGGCGCCTCCTCGTGCGGCGCGTGGCCGGTGGCCGGCAGGATCCGCACCTCGCCGCGCCAGAGCGTCGGCACGGGGACCGTGCGCAGGTAGTCCAGGCTGACCAGCTGCTCGTCCGCGCCGTGCAGCACGGCCAGCGGCCGGGTGAGGCCGGCGACGATCGCCACCTCGTCGGCGAACCGGCCCTCGCCGAGGCTCGCCGCCAGACCGGCACGGGCCGCGCCGTCCGTGGCCAGGATGTCGGCGACGAACCCCGTGACGGGGTAGGTCGAGCCGGGGGCCACGAAGCTGGTCGCGTAGGCTCGCGCGGCCTCCTCGTCCACCTCCGGGCTGAAGCCGATGTTCACGGCCGGGTTCGGCAGGAACGCCTCCCCGAGCTGAGCGGGCGAGCTGACGGGCGGCGTGCCGAAGATCGCGAACCCGGCGGCGTCCGGCAGGCGCGGCGCGGCCTCGATCGCGATGTGGCCGCCCAGGCTCCAGCCGACCACCACGGCGTCCGCGGCGTCGGTGGCCGCCATGAAGTCGACCAGGTTGCCGGCGTAACCCGGCAGCGAGTAAGCCTCCGGGGCCGGGGCGGGCGGGGAGTCGCCGTGGCCCGGCAGGTCGAGGGCCAGGCAGCGGAAGCGCTCGCCGAAAGGGCCGTCCACGAGCGCGCGCCACGTGCGGCCGGACGACGAGTTGCCGTGCACCAGCACGACGGTCCGCCCGGTGCCGGACGATTCCCGGTACACGAGTTCCTGCTCACCGACGGTGACGCTCTTCTGAGCCAACGGACGGTTCCCCTCACTGGATCGGGTGTTCCGCCGGAAGCCTCTCATCCCGCCTGCGTGAACTGAAGCCATCCACTCGCCGGGAGCGGGTGGCGGTGTGCCGGTCAGCCGCGCTTGAAGCGCTGGTTCGGGTTGCCGTTGTAGGTGTACTGGGAGATCCGCGCGCCGTCCGCGGTCGACTTCTCCCACACGTCCATGGCCAGCCCGGACTGCCGGTTGATCAGGCTGATCACATCGCCGCCGTGGTCGACGACGCGCCACTCCTGGCTCGCCGCGCCGGTGTCGGGCTGCTGGGTGATGTCCGCGCCGCTGCCGTTGCCGGAGACCTGGAGGACCAGGCCGCTGTGCCGGGCCTTGAGGCGGACGTGGCCGTCCCCGGTGTCGACGAACTCGAACTGCTGGTTGGCCCGGCCGGTGGCGGCCCACTGGACGAGCCTCGCGCCGGCCGCCGTGGAAGCCTCGGAGATGTCCGCCGCCTTGCCGCTGTGCTGCGCGACCAGGCTGTGGGCGGACGTGTTCTGCCGCAGGGACGACGCGAGGGCGATGCCCTGCTCGCGCAGGGCCTGGGCGACGACCTCGGCGATGCGCGCGGCTCCGGCGGCCTCGAAGTGGGTGTGGTCGGCGCAGAAGAACGCGCCGACCGCGCCCTGGCCGTAATCGCCGTTGTTGGGGCACAGGCGCAGCGAGTTGTAGAGCGCGACGCTGCGCTGGTGCAGGTCGATGACGGGCACCTGGTCGGCCTGCGCCTGGGCGATCGTCTCCGCCACGAACCCGCGGTTGCCCACGGCGGTGGAGCCGGAGCAGCGGATCGCCGCGACGGGCGTGACGTAGACGGGCTTGACGCCGCGCGCCTTGGCCTCCCGGGACATCGTGGACAGCAGTTCGCGGTAGCGGGCGGTGCCGACGTGCCGCGGGCAGTTGGGGTCGCCGTCGTTGATGCCGAACTGGATGATCAGCCAGTCGCCCGCCCGCATGCCGTCTTCGGCGAGCATGCCCGCCCAGCGGGAGGCGTAGGTGCGGGGGCTGACCTCGCACTCGCCGGCGGCGTCCTTGGTGGTCTTGACGTTGGACTCGTAGAGCCAGGTCTGGATGCTCCGGCCGCCCACGGCGTTGTTGACGACGGTCACGTCGTCGGTGAACAGGCGGTCGAACTCCCGGCCCCAGCCGACCGGGCAGGCGCCGCTGCCGTTGGCCATGGTGGAGTCGCCGGCCAGCCACACCGTGAACGGCGCGGCGGCGGCCGTCGCGCCCGAGTCGGTCCGCGGCGCGGCGCACGGCGCGGGCGTCGGCGCGGCGTGGGCTTGCGCGCCCGGCGCCACGAGGGCCGCCGTCGCGGCGAGGAACGCCGCCGCCACCGCCGGGTAGCGGTTCCGTGAAGACGTCTTCATCGACACCCCATGTCGTTCTCGGCGGAACCCGTGTCGGGTCGGCGGATCCGGGTCGGGCGAGGACGCCCGGCCGGACGGCCCGGTCCGGCGGCACGTCCGCCGAGCGGCACGGCGACCGCCGCCGAACGACCCGGAACCCTTCCCGGCGGAAGGGTCGCGCCACGCCCACCACCCGTCAACGGCCGCATCTCGTATGGGAGAACCGCGTCGAACGCATTCGACCGCCCCAGGCGAATCGACGTTCGACAACCCGTCGGCGCGGTCCTCGACGGCTCGGGCGAGGCGCCGCGCACGTCCACAGTGGAGTGGCGGTGTTCGGGGCGGCCCCGGACGCGCCGGTGCCGGCGGTGGGAGTCGATCCCGCCGCCGGCACCGGAGGTGACGCGACCGTGGTTCAGCGAGCGGAGCAGGTGAGGGAGAGCGCGCCGGCGGTCCCGTTGGCCTGGAAGCCGAACTCGGTGGACCCCCCGGCGGGGATGCCGGCGTTGTAGTCGACGTTGCTGAACGTGACCGTGCCGGTGTTGCCGCTCCGGTTGCTGTTCCAGGCGTTGACGATCGTCACGCCGGACGGCAGCGACAGCGACGCGGACCAGCCGTTGACCGCCGACGAACCCGCCGTGACCCTGATCGTGGCCACGAAGCCGCCGTTCCACTGGTCGAGCGCCGACACGGCGGCCGAGCAGCCACCCGGAACCGGCGTGGTGGTGGTCGTCGTGGTCGTCGTCGTGGTGGAAGTGGTGGTGGTCGTGCTGGTGGTCGTCGTGGTGCTGGTCGTGGTCGTGGTGGACGACGGCGGGGCCGCGTTGAGCGCGTTCAGGACGGCGGTGTAGGCGGGCTTCTTGTTGCCCGAGCCGTCGAACAGCAGCGGGGTGCCCGAGGCGCGCCACGAGTCGGTGTCCCGGATGCCCCACACGGTGATGCCCGCGCACCGGGCGACGGCCAGGCACGCCTTGACGACGCGCTCGTAGTTCTGCGCCTGCGCCGTGCCGGAGCCCTCGATGTCCAGCTCGGTGATCTGGACCTCGACGCCGAGGTTGGCGAAGTTCTGCAGCGTCGTCTGGTAGTTGGACGGCACCGGGCTCTGCGGGTTGAAGTGCGACTGGAGGCCGACGCAGTCGATCGGCACGCCGCGCTGCTTGAAGTCCTGGACCATCCGGTAGACGGCCTGGGTCTTGGCGTGGGTCCAGTCGTCGGTGTTGTAGTCGTTGTAGCAGAGCTTCGCGGCCGGGTCGGCCGCCCGCGCCGCCCGGAACGCGGCCTCGATCCAGTCGTTGCCGGTGCGCTGGAGGTTCGAGTCGCGCCGCGCGCCCGAGCTCCCGTCCTGGAACGCCTCGTTCACCACGTCCCACGCGTAGATCTTGCCCGCGTAGTAGGAGGCGACCTTGGTGACGTGGTTCAGCATCGCCGACCGGAGGTCCGAACCGGACAGGCTCTGCATCCAGCCGGGCTGCTGCGAGTGCCACGCCAGCGTGTGCCCGCGCACCCGCTTGCCCTGGGAGCGCGCGAGGTTCACGATGCGGTCGGCGTTGCCGTAGCTGAACTGGTTCCGGTTCGGCTCGGTCGCGTCGATCTTCATCTCGTTCTCGGCCGTGACCATGTCGAACTCACGGCTCAGGATGCCGGTGTAGGTCGAGTCGCCGAGCCTGCCCGCGGCGACGGCGGTGCCGAAGTACCGACCGGTCTGCTGGGCCGACGCGCCGAGCGTGCTCGCGGCCGACGCCGACGTGGCGGTGAGGACCACCGCGCTACCGGTGGCGGCGACCAGGGCTGTCACGAGTGCGGCTCGCGACACTGACCTCGCTGTCAGCTTCATGTGCACACCTTCTGGGACACCCGCCGCGTGTCCGGCGGGTGGTGATCGGGGATCGTGCCGGCGGTCCGCGCGCGGACGCGGGCGGACCGCGGTGGTCCGGGCTCCCGGACCGGGGACGCGAACGAGAGTTCACGCCCGTCGAAAGTTTCGAGTGTTGTTGCGTTGGATCGGCTGATCGTGTGCAGTGTGGCACCTCGTGTTGGCGCTCACAAGCCCGGTTCCGATGGCGGTAACGTTCATTGATCTGAACGGAGTACGGCGCAGTTGCGCGCTTCTCATCTGCGGTTATCATGAGGTATCGAACACCTGTGCGATCCGGTCGTGTGGTGGTCCGGCCCTTGTTAACGCTCACCTGAGCGTTCGAAACAGTCGGTACGAGCTGGTTGGCGTTTCGAAGGTGGCCACCGCGTCGGGGTGTCGCCGCGACCGTCGGGCCTCGGGCGGCGCGACGACCGGGCCGGGTCGCCGGTCCGCGGGAGGTATGTCGCAATTGTTCGCGCTCACAAGATGCGTGCTCAATAGCGGAAAAGCGCCGTTGGGCTGACTGGCGCAATGCGCCGGTGGTGCTGGTGGGAGCTGGGCTTATCCGACCTTGTCGAATACCGTTCGACTGACGGAAATGGCCCTCTCGCTAAAGTGAGCGATCACATCTTTAGCTTTGACCGGTTGTTCCGCGCGTGGCTACATTGGCTGGCGATCGGCGTTTCGGGCACGTCACTCGGACAGCGAAGGGGCGCGGCGACCATGGAACGATCAACCCGGTGGCGGCGCGTCGCCCACCTCCTGGCCGCGGCCGTGGTGGCGTCGGCCGGCACGGCGGTGGTGCTGCACGCGAACCCCGCGCAGGCCCTGGACAACGGCGTGGCGCGCACCCCGCCGATGGGCTGGAACTCGTGGAACACGTTCGGCTGCAACATCAACGAGACGTTGATCAAGCAGATGGCCGACGCGATGGTCAGCTCCGGCATGCGCGACGCCGGCTACCAATACGTCGTGGTGGACGACTGCTGGATGAACCCCAACCGGGACTCGGCGGGCAACCTGCAGGGCGACCCGAGCCGGTTCCCGAGCGGCATGAAGGCGCTCGGCGACTACATCCACGCCAAGGGCCTGAAGTTCGGCATCTACCAGGCGCCGCTGGCCGAGACGTGCGCGCAGTACTTCAACTCCTACCCCGGGTCGACCGGGGCCCTGAACCACGAGGCCCAGGACGCCCGCCAGTTCGCGGCGTGGGGCGTGGACTACCTGAAGTACGACTGGTGCTCCCCGAGCGGGACGATCGACGACCAGGTGCGGACGTTCGCGAAGATGCGCGACGCGCTGGCGGCGACGGGCCGGCCGATCGTCTACAGCATCAACCCCAACAGCATCCACGACAAGACGGGCCCGCGGCGCAACTGGGGCGACGTCGCGAACATGTGGCGCACCACCGAGGACATCACCAACGCGTGGAACACCGGGCAGACCAACGGCTACCCGATGGGCATCCAGAACATCGTGGACGTGACCGTGCCGCTGGCCTCCTACGCCGGGCCGGGCGCGTTCAACGACCAGGACATGATGGAGGTCGGCCGCGGCGGCATGACCGACACCGAGATGCGCAGCCACTTCGCGCTGTGGTCGATCATGGCCTCGCCGCTCATCGCGGGCAACGACCTGCGGAACATGAACTCGGCCACGTCGACCATCCTGAAGAACGCCAACCTGATCGCCATCAACCAGGACCCGCTGGCGTTGCAGGCGCGGCAGATCTCCCACGACGGCACGCGCCGCGTGCTGGCCAAGCGGCTGGCCGACGGCGGTGTCGCGGTGGCCCTGTTCAACCAGGGTTCGGCCACCACCACGGTGAGCACGACCGCGGCGGCGATCGGTCTCACCGGTTCCTCCTTCACCCTGCGCGACGCCTGGACGAACGCGGTGAGCACGACCTCCGGGAGCATCTCGGCCGGCGTCCCCGCGCACGGCACGGTGGTCTACCGGGTCAACCCCACCGGCACGACCACCATCACCACGACCACCACCACCACGACCACCACGACGACGACCACGACCACGACGACCACTCCGCAGCCGGGTGAGTCCTGTCGGGTCGTGAACACCGTGAACGCGTGGAACACGGGGTTGACGTCGGAGATCACGATCACGAACACGGGGTCGGCGGCGATCTCGGGTTGGTCGTTGGTGTTCACGTTGCC
>NZ_JBSGBG010000100.1:0-6882 GCF_053601135.1 Actinosynnema sp. NPDC004786
GCCGCCGCTCGTGCCGCCGCCGCTCGTGCCGCCGCCGCTCGTGCCGCCGCCGCTCGTGCCGCCGCCGCTCGTGCCGCCGCTCGTGTCGCCGCCGCTCGTGTCGCGCCGCTCGTGCCGTGTCGGTCGCCCGCGCTGATCGGTCCCCGTCTCGCGGGGCAACCCCTTTCCCGTGCCCGAATTCGGGCGATTTGACGTTTTCGTGCACGTCATCGGCCCTCGCGGCCGCGACATGACAGATTCTGATCCGGCTTGTGGGCACCTCCCGGGTCGGCAACTAGCGTCGTGATCACCGGAGAGCAGCGCGGCACAACCGACGTCCCGCCCGGTGAACACCACCTCACTTGTGGTTGTCGAGCACCGATTCGACCCGGCAGTGCGATGTGGAGACCCAGCATGCGGCTTGCGCAAAAAGTGGCAGAAGTGATGCGGCGCTACGCGGACCGCCCCGCCGTGGGCGAGCGCGCGAAGGAGGTCGTCCGCGACCCCGGCACCGGCCGCACGTCGCTCCGCCTGCTGCCGTCCTACGAGACGACGACCTTCGCCCAGATGTGGGACCGCGTCCGCGCGGTGGCGAACGAGTGGCACCACGACCCGGTGGACGCCCTCGCGCCGGGGGACCGCGTGGCGCTGCTCGGGTTCGCGAGCCGCGACTACACCACCGTCGACCTGGCGTGCATCCGCCTCGGCGCGGTCAGCGTCCCGCTCCAGACCAGCGCCCCGATGACGCAGCTGGCGGCGATCGTGGCGGAGATCGAACCGCGCGTCGTCGCCGCCTCCCTGGACCGGGTGGACGCCGCGGTCGACCTGGTCGCGGACAGCCCGGCGGTCCGCCGCCTCGTGGTCTTCGACCACCACCCCGGGGTGGACGAGCACGACGAGAGGCTGGCCGCCGCCCGGGAACGCCTCGCGCGGGCCGGCCACGACGCCCGGGTCGAGTCCCTGGCCGACGTGCTGGGCCGGGGCGCGGCGCTGCCGGACGCGCCGCCGTTCACGCCCGCCGAGGGCGAGGACCCCATGACGATGCTGGTCTACACGTCCGGGAGCACCGGCACGCCGAAGGGCGCGATCTACACCGAGCGGCTGGTCGCGTCGATGTTCGGCGGCGACGGGTGGTCGGACCTGTTCTCCGAGGAGCAGGCGATCACCTTCCACTACATGCCGATGAGCCACGTCGCCGGGCACTCCTCGGTGAAGAACACCATGGCGCGCGGCGGGATCAGCTACTTCACCGCGAGCAGCGACCTGTCGACGTTCTTCGAGGACATCGCGCTGGCCCGCCCCACCGAGCTGTCGCTGGTGCCGCGGGTGTGCGAGATGCTGTTCCAGTACCACCGCAGCGAGGTCGACCGGCGCGTGGTGGCGGGCGACGACCGCGCGGCCGTCGAGGAGCAGGTCAAGGTCGACATCCGGCAGCGCGTCCTCGGTGGGCGGATCGCCTGGGCCAGTTGCGGTTCCGCGCCGCTGTCGGCCGAGCTGCGGGCGTTCGTGGAGTCCCTGCTGGACCTGGAGCTGCACATCCTCTACGGCACCACGGAGGTCGCGGGCGTCTCGGTCGACGGCGCGATGCTGCGGCCGCCGGTCGTCGACTACAAGCTCGTGGACGTGCCCGAGCTGGGCTACTACCGGACCGACACCCCGCACCCGCGCGGCGAACTGCTGCTCAAGACCGAGTCCGCCATCCCCGGCTACTACAAGCAGCCCGAGCTGTCGGCCTCGATCTTCGACGAAGACGGCTACTACAAGACCGGCGACATCGTCGCCGAGATCGCGCCGGACAAGCTGGAGATCCTGGACCGCCGCAACAGCGTGCTGAAGCTGTCGCAGGGCGAGTTCGTGGCCACGGCGAACCTGGAGGCCATCCTGGGCACGAGCCCGCTCGTGCGCCAGATCTTCGTGTACGGCAACAGCGAGCGGTCCTACCTGCTCGCCGTGGTCGTGCCCACGCCGGCGACCCTCGACCGGTTCGCCGCCGCGCCGCACGAGCTGAAGCAGCAGCTCAGCGAGTCCTTCCGCGAGGTCGCGAAGGAAGCGGGGCTGAACTCCTACGAGATCCCGCGCGACGTCCTGGTCGAGACCGAGCCGTTCAGCCAGGCCAACGGTCTGCTGTCGGACCACCGCAAGCTGCTGCGGCCGCAACTGCTCGCGCGGTACCGCGACCGGCTGGAGGCGATGTACGCCGAGATCGCCCGGCAGGAGTCCGAGGAACTGCTCGACGTGCGGCGCACGGGCGCCGACCGGCCGGTGCTGGAGACCGTCCAGCGGGCGGCCCGCGCGCTGCTGACCGGCTCCACCGTGGAAGTCGGCCCCACCGCGCACTTCCGCGACCTGGGCGGCGACTCGCTGTCCGCCGTGTCCTACACCAACCTGCTGCACGACATCTTCGGCGTGCGGGTCCCGGTGGACGTGCTGATCAGCCCGGCGAACGACCTGCGGCAGGTGGCCGAGTACATCGAGGCCAAGCGCGGGGCCGGCGTGGGCCGCCCCACGTTCGAGTCGGTGCACGACCAGGCCCGCGCCGAGGTCCGCGCCGCGGACCTGACCCTGGACAAGTTCCTCGACCCGGTCCTGCTGGAGCAGGCGCGCGAGCTGCCCCGGGTGACCGGCGAGCCCCGGACCGTCCTGCTCACCGGCGCGAGCGGCTACCTCGGCCGCTTCCTGTGCCTGGAGTGGCTGGAACGGCTGGCCCCGGCCGGCGGGAAGCTGATCTGCGTGGTGCGCGGCAAGGACGCCGCCGCGGCGCGCAAGCGGCTCGACGAGGCGTTCGCGGGCGGCGACTCCGACCTGGCCGCCAAGGTGGCCGACCTCGCGCCCGCCCACCTGGAGGTGCTCGCCGGCGACATCGCCGAACCCCGGCTCGGCCTGGACGAGCGGACCTGGGCCAGGCTGGCCGCGGAGGTGGACCTGGTGGTCCACGCCGGCGCGCTGGTCAACCACGTGCTGCCGTACAACCACCTCTTCGAGGCCAACGTGCTGGGCACGGCCGAGCTGATCGGCCTCGCGCTCACCGAGCGGGTCAAGCCGTTCACCTTCGTCTCCAGCGTCGCCGTGGCCACCTCCCGGGTGGGGCAGCCCGCGCTGGACGAGGACTCCGACGTGCGCGAGGCGATCCCCGTGCAGCCGGTCCACGAGGGCTACGCCGGCGGGTACGCGACCAGCAAGTGGGCGGGCGAGGTGCTGCTGCGCGAGGCGCACGACCTCGTCGGCCTCCCGGTCACCGTCTTCCGGTCGAACATGATCCTCGCCCACAGCCACTACGGCGGGCAGCTCAACGTGCCCGACGTGTTCACGCGCCTGCTGTTCAGCGTCCTGGCGACCGGCATCGCGCCGCGGTCGTTCTACCGCGCCCCGGACCGGGACGGCGCGTCCCCCCACTACGACGGCCTGCCCGTCGACTTCACCGCCGCGGCGATCACCGCCCTGGGCGCGGACCGGGACGCCGGGTTCCGCACCCTGAGCCTGGTCAACCCGCACGACGACGGCATCTCCCTCGACACGTTCGTGGACTGGCTCGCCGAGGCGGGCCACCGGATCGAGCGGGTGGACGACTACGCGGACTGGTTCGTCCGGTTCGGCACGGCCATGCGCGCCCTGCCCGAGGCGCAGCGGCAGCACTCGGCGCTGCCGCTGATCCACCGGTTCGAGCACCCCGAGGCGGTGGTGCCCGGCTCCGAGATCCCGTCCGCCCGGTTCCGGGAGGCCGTCCGCGCCGCCGGGCTCGGCCCGACCGGCGACGTCCCCCACCTGTCCGAGCCCTTCATCAGGAAGTACGCCGCGGACCTCAAGCCACTGCTGTCCGCTTAAGCCATCCCGAGGAGAGCCATGAGCCAGCAGCCGGACACCTTCGAGGACCGCTACCGGATCGGGCGCAAGCTCGTAGCGGAACTCGGCCCCGTCGGCGCCGACCGCACCACGTTCGAACTCCTCGGCAAGGAGTGGGACCTGGTGCCCGGCACGTACGCGCCCGCGCCGGGCACCGGCACCGAGTGGTACACCACCGTCCTGCGCTACCCCGTGGGCGGCCGCTTCCTGGAGATCGGCTGCGGCGCCGGCGTCACCGCCGTGTGGGCGGCCTTGCAGGGCTGCGAGCACGTGACCGCCACCGACATCACCGACACGGCGGTCGAGACCACCACGCTCAACGTCAAGCGCCACGGCGTCGAGGAGAAGGTCCGCGTGCTGCGCAGCGACGTGTTCTCCGAGCTGGACCCGGGGGAGCGGTTCGACACGGTCTTCTGGAACTGCAGCGTGATCGAGGCCCCGCGCGACTTCGAGTTCACCCAGGACTTCGAGTGGGCGATCTTCGACCGCGGCTACAGCGCCCTGCGCCGCTACCTCGCCGAGGCGCACGAGTGGCTGCGGCCCGGCGGGCGCGCCCTGGTCACCTTCAACAGCCTCGGCGACCTCGACCGCGTGCGGGCGCTCGCCGCCGAGGTGGGCAAGTCGCTGGTCCGGCTCGACCACACGACCAAGCGGCTGGCGGGCGAGGAGGTCACCTACAACGTCTTCGAGATCACCCGGTAAGGCCGCCCGGCACGCCATTCGTCCCTGCGGAGGAGACGGTGACCCCACGCTTGTTCAGTTCGGAGTCGGTGACCGAGGGCCACCCGGACAAGATCTGCGACGCGATCAGCGACGCGGTCCTCGACGAGCTGCTGCGCCGGGACCCCCGGTCCCGGGTGGCGGTGGAGACCCTGGTGACCACCGGCCAGGTGCACGTGGCGGGCGAGGTGACCACCCGGGCGCGGGTCGACCTCCCCGCGATCGTGCGGCAGGTGGTCCTGGGGGTCGGCTACGACTCCTCGGTCAAGGGGTTCGACGGCTCCTCCTGCGGCGTGAACGTGGCCATCGGGTCGCAGTCGCCGGACATCGCCCGGGGCGTGGACACCGCCTACGAGTCCCGGGTCGACGAGGCGGTGGACGCGCTGGACCGGCAGGGCGCGGGGGACCAGGGCCTGATGTTCGGCTACGCCTGCACCGACACGCCCGAGCTGATGCCGCTGCCGATCGCCCTCGCGCACCGCCTGGCCAAGAGGCTGACCGCCGTGCGGCGCACCGGGGTCATGCCGTACCTGCGGCCGGACGGCAAGACCCAGGTCACCGTCGAGTACGACGGGGACGAGCCGGTGCGGGTGGACACCGTCGTGGTGTCCGCCCAGCACGCCGACGGCATCGACCTCGACCACCTGCTGCGGCCCGACGTCCGCGAGCACGTCGTCGGCCCCGAGCTGGCCGGCCTGGACCTGGACACCTCCGACGTGCGGGTGCTGGTGAACCCGACCGGCCGGTTCGTGATCGGCGGCCCGATGGGCGACGCCGGGCTGACCGGGCGGAAGATCATCGTGGACACCTACGGCGGGATGGCGCGCCACGGCGGCGGCGCCTTCTCCGGCAAGGACCCGTCCAAGGTGGACCGCAGCGCGGCGTACGCGATGCGGTGGGTGGCCAAGAACGCGGTCGCCGCCGGCCTCGCGTCGCGGGTCGAGGTGCAGGTGGCCTACGCGATCGGCAAGGCCGCGCCCGTCGGGCTGTTCGTGGAGACCTTCGGCACCGAGACCGTGGACCCGCTGCGCATCCGGCAGGCCGTCACCGAGGTGTTCGACCTGCGCCCGGCGGCGATCATCCGCGACCTGGACCTGCTGCGCCCGATCTACGCGCAGACCGCGGCGTACGGGCACTTCGGCAGGCCCGAGCTGGATCTGCCGTGGGAGCGCACCGACCGCGCCGACGACCTCAAGCAAGCCGTGACCAGCTGACCGCCGACCCCCGGAGAGCGGGACCATGCGCATCGTCGTGACCGGATCCATCGCCACCGACCACCTGATGGCCTACCCCGGGAGGTTCGCCGACCACTTCGTCGCGGGCCACCTCGACACCGTGTCGCTGTCGTTCCTGGTGGACGACCTGGAAGTGCGCCGCGGCGGCGTCGCGGCCAACATCTGCTTCGGCTTGGCCCAGCTCGGCGTCACGCCGGCGCTCGTCGGCGCGGTCGGCAAGGACTTCGACGAGTACCGCGCCTGGCTGGACGGGCACGGGGTCGACACCCGGTTCGTGCGGGTCTCGGCCCACCGGCACACCTCGCGGTTCCTGTGCACCACGGACCTGGACCAGAACCAGATCGCCTCGTTCTACGCGGGCGCGATGCAGGAGGCGCGCGAGATCGACCTCGGGGCCGTGGCGACCGGGCTGGGCGGCGTCGACCTCGTCGTGATCGGCCCGAACGACCCGGACGCGATGGTGCGGCACACCCGGGACAGCCGGGCGTTGGGGCTGCCCTTCGCGGCGGACCCCTCGCAGCAGCTGGCCCGGATGGACGGCGCGTCGATCCGGGAGCTGGTGGACGGCGCGGCCTACCTGTTCACCAACGAGTACGAGAGCGTCCTGTTGCGACAGTCCACCGGCTGGTCCGCCGAGGAGGTCATCGGCCGGGTCGGGGCGTGGATCACCACCCTGGGCGCGGAAGGCGTCCGCGTCGAGCGCCGCGACCACCCGCCGCTGGTGGTGCCGGCGGTCCGGGTGGAGCGGGAGGTCGAGCCCACCGGTCTCGGCGACGCGTTCCGTGCCGGGTTCCTGTGGGGGACGTCGGTCGGGCTGGGCGTCGAGCGGGCGTGCCAGGTGGGGTGCGCGGTCGCGGCCGCCTCGCTGGAGACCGTGGGCACCCAGGAGTACACCCTCACCGAGGCCGACCTGCGCTCGCGCCTCGCCCACGCCTACGGCGACCAGGCCGCGACCGAGGTCGAGTCCCGGTTGCGCGTCCAGGCCGCCGCCGGGGCGACCCGGGCTTCGGACTAACTCCCCCACCGCCGGTCCCCAAACCTTCCTGTGGCCCCGTCGCGGACAACAGCGTTAGTATCGCCGGATCAATGCCCCGGGAGAAAGAGTGGC
>NZ_JBSGBG010000101.1:0-5944 GCF_053601135.1 Actinosynnema sp. NPDC004786
TGTGGTTGGTCGAGCTTCTGTGAGAGGAAACCGACCCTACCCAGACGGGGCTGTTGCGCTGCCACCCCAAGATCAACCTTCTGAATAACGCTCCTCGTCTGTCCGTGGTGGTACCGCACCGCGGCAAGACGGTCGGCACCGTGCTCGGCGGCCACGATGCGCCAGGCGGTGTTCACGACGTCCTCGACCCACAACCGGCCCGCGGTCTTGACCGGCAGCAGGGTGCCGATCACCTCGGCAAGGGCGGCGTCGTACGGTTCGAAGACGTCCAGCACACGCATGGCAAGGAGCAGGAAGGCCCTGCCGCTGGTGTTGTCGGGGGCGTCCAGTCGTTGTCCGAACTCGTGCGCCACGTTGGTCAGAGGCGTCCAGCGGTCGTCGGTGGTGGCATCGTCTCCGGGAGCGGAATCGGCGTCGACGCCGAACACCAGCTGGCGTAGTGCGTTGGGCGGCCACGGCCCTTGAGCGTTGTGCTCCCAGGGCAGCATGGCCAGCAGCCTGCTTAACCGTTCGCGGTCGTCGTGATCGGACACGTCCTCTCCTTCCTGTCAGATCCGGTGCTCGTCGTGATCGAGTCGGGCAAGGGTAACCAGGCCGGGGCGATCCGCCCTCGACACGCTTTCAGGAGTCGGCGGTGCGCGCTCGCCGCCTGCGGGTACGTGGCGACCGGTTCACATCTCGTAGAAGTCGACCTCGACGTCGTGGTCGTTGTCGTCGACGACCAGGTACCACCGGTCCCGGTAGGGCACCTCCAGTTCCACCGGCGAGTAGTCGTAGAACCCGCCGAAGAACTCATACTCCCGCCCCTTGCGGTAGCGGGAGAAGTTGCCGGCGTCGACCAGCATCACCCTGGCGGTGGAGCCGTCCAGCCCGATCCTGAACCACGTGCCCTGGTCGAGCTTGCCCAGGTCCCAGTAGAGGTAGTCGCTCATCCGTCCAGTCCTAGCCGACCGCACGATTGCGGCCAGGCCCGGGGGCGCGCCGCGCCCCTGGGGTGTGTCAAACGAGCGGCTCTGGCACACTTTCGGCGGTTACAGTGAGTAGCCGTCGGTTCATGATCTCGTGATGGGTGCCGACTTCCTTGCGGGGACGGCATTTCCGGACCGTCGGTTCCGGTCGTCGGGTTGCGCGACGGAGGGCGGTGGTCGCGGTCCGCATCCGGGTTGTGGCCGTGCCGTCCGGCGCCCCGATGCCGCGATGACGAAGGCGTCGACAACCCGAAAGCACCTTCCCGACAAGAGGCTCGATCGCCACCACAAGACCCCGGCCACGACCGGCTACTCACCGTTACCGCCGAAAGTACGCCAGAGCCGCTCGTTCCAGTGTCATGCTGATCAGGTCCGGCGGGTTCGCCCGGCCGCATCGTTGCCCCTCGCGGTGGCTGTTGTAAATCTTGCGGCCCGCCGGACTCCAGGACTGCCGGTATGGCTTGAGAGGAGCGTGATGACGCATCTCGACTGGGACATGCCACCGGCTGATCCGCTGTCCCGTCAAGGAGAACGACCTCAGCCATGATCGTCATCGGGATCGACGCCCACAAGCGCTCCCACACCGCAGTCATCGTCAAAGAACTGGGCCGCAGACTCGCCACCAAGACCGTCGGCACCACCAGTGCCGACCACCTGGCGCTGCTGCGCTGGGCCGCCGAACACGACCAGCAGCGGGTATGGGCGGTCGAGGACTGCCGCAACATGACCCGACGGCTGGAGGCGGACCTGCTCGGCGCCGGCGAACGCGTCGTTCGCGTCCCGACCAAGCTGATGACCGGTGCCCGTGACGCCGCCCGCACCCACGGCAAATCCGACCCCATCGACGCCCTGGCGGTAGCCCGCGCAGCGCTACGGGAGCCCGATCTGCCCACCGCCCAGCTGGACGGTCCGGACCGCGAGGTCCGGCTGCTGGTGGACATGCGCGAAGCCCTGGTCGGGGAACGAACCAGGACGATCAACCGTCTGCGCTGGTACTTGCACGAACTCGACCCGACCTGGGACCCCACCGCCCGATCACTGGACCGGATCAGCGCCTACCAGGCCCTGACAACCCGGCTGGCCTCCCACCACGGAACCGTGGCGCGCCTGGCCCAGGCGCTGGTGGAGCACTGTCGACGTCTTACCGAACAGATCGACGCGCTGCTCGATGAAATCAGTGTGCTCGTCGAGCAACTCGCACCTACGCTGCTGGGCATCCGCGGCTGCGGGCCACTGACCGCGCGGCCAAGATCCTTGGCGAGACCGCCGACATCCGCCGGTTCCGCTCCCGTGACGCCTACGCCCGCCACAACGGCACCGCGCCACTGCCTGTGTGGTCGTCCAACCGCGCCCGCCACCGACTCAGTCGCACCGGCAACCGCCCACTCAACGCCGCCCTGCACCGCATCGCCCTCACCCAAGCCCGCTGCCACCCCGACGCCCGAGCCCTGCTCGGCCGCCGCCGAGCAGGAGGTGACGGCGGACTCGAAGCCCTCCGCGTGCTCAAGCGACACCTTTCCGACGTCGTCTACCGCGCCCTACGCATCGACGCCACGATCACCCGACCAACCTCCGCTTGACAGAGGAGCGATTTACAGTCCCACCCATCGCTGCGTAAGCGCAGGTCAGGCCACGTGGCCGACTATTGGCACCCCACAGGCGCGGTGGCGGTCAGCTCGTCGGCCCGAACCGGGTGCGGCCTCGACCGACTAGCGGATGGGAGCCGTCATCCGCGGCGGGTACGGAGAAAGCACGGGCCGATGTCGGCGCCCGCGCCCCACGGAATCGTGCCGGAGTTGGAGGGCATGGCGCCGGGCTGGAGGTGGGGGAGGTTTACGAGCAGGTGCGTTCCTGGTCGGGAGCGGGGTTCGCTACGGCGTCGCAGTAGGTGTGTGTGCGGGTGGGGCTCATCGTCCACTGCGCGGTGGCCGGCCAGTATCCCATCGCGCCGCTGTCCTCGGTGGCGAACATCGGGGCGTTCCCTTTCACCGGCACCACCCGTGACTCGCCGTCCTCTATGACGCGGACCTCGACGCGGTAGGCGAACGGGCCTCCCGAACCGCGGAAGTCGACGTCGACCTCCATGTCCGCCGACGCTCGGGGCGTGAGCCGGTGCCGATCGGTCAGTGTGGCTGCTCCGTCGAGTGGTGAGTCGAGGATCGAGTAGATCGCTCGAGGTGCCTCGGGGTCGGGGTACGGTATCTGAGTCCCGGGCTGCTGCAGACAGGTCAGGCGGACAATCAGTTCGGCTGACGTGGTCTTCGGGTACGGAGTGGTGTCCGGGGATACCACGACTTGTACGTACGCGACGGTGGTGTGGTAGTTCGCCGACAACGTGATCGTGTGCGTCGCGTAAACGGCGGGCAGCGCGCCCTCCCCGAGCGCCCACTCCCGGAGGCTGCGGCAGTCGGCCACGTCATCGGGAGGGGTGGCGCGAGCGAGTTCCTCTGATGCCATCAGCATCCACCAGTCATCGTCGGCGCGACCGCCCACCCGGACGCTTGCCTCGATCTCCGGCTCCTGGGCGGGAACCGTGCTCCACGACATCTCCGGTGGGGCCTGCGGTTCCCGGGGTTCCCACCACACCAAGAGTCCCGCGACGAGTCCCACGACGAAGCTCCCACTCAGGAACAGCGTTCTCCGCGTGCGCGTCTTCACCGGAACATCCCGCCCTCACCGCGCTCGGTCCACTTGAGGCCGTTGGGCGGTCCGTACTTGAAGCGCTGCTGGTAGTGGTCGGCGAAGGCCGTGGTGATGAACGGGTTTCCCTGGTCGTCCTTCACTTCGAAGACTTGCGGTTGCCCCTCGATCTCCGCGTGGATCTCCAAGTGCCATTCGCAGCACGACGTGGTGGCGCGTCCGATGAGGTTGAACGGTTGGGTTTGACCGGGCTCCAGTTCGACGTTCTCGCCATAGGTCCACGGGTCGCCGAGCGTGCCGCCTTGGTTGGTGACGCGAGCTCGGGGATCGTCCTCTTCGAGATCGAAACCGATGTCGATCACCTCGACACTGCCTTGCGCGCCCACCCACGCCAATGCACCCGACAGCGGAGCCGTCCGCTTCACCTTGGCCTTGATGTCGGTGATCAGCACCGGTTTCGGCCAGTGGTTGACCACCGTCATCCTCAGCCTGGTGAAGTTGTGGACCTCTCCCCAGTAGTGATAGGCGATGTAGACCGGTTGCGCGGCGAGGGCGAGCGGGCCGAGTTCTGGCTTGCCCTCGACCGCCAGTAGGTCCCGTACCTGCGTGTCCGAGAGCGGTTCGGCGAATGCCCACCCGAACGCGTCACCGCGGATTTGGTGGGCCGCCTTGATCCCGAGGACGCCCTTGGACCGGGCTTTGGCCTGCTCCGCCTTCGTGACCTCCTCTTGGGCCAAGGGCTCGATCTCGGGGTTGAGGACCCAGTTGATCCCGCCGCTCGCCGCAGCGCCCCCGAGCAGTAGCCCAATCCCGAGCACAACGTCGCGGCGCGGGATCAACTTCCTGCGCCACAGCGCGCGGTTCGCCAGTTCCGCGACCCGGTTCGCGAAGCGCTCGTCATGCCGCAGTTCGGCTGAGAGGGCAGCCGGGAGTTCGGGCGGAACCCGCCGGTCGCGGCTGAACCCGGACCACAGCTCGGCGGTTTCCGGGTTGTGTACGAGTTTCGGTTCCACGAGATCGTGGAGGTGTTCCCGGGCGGAGCGCAGCGTTCTCGTGGAAGTCAGGGCTTCGAATGCCAACTCGGCTAAAGCGTCCGGATCCATGGATACTCCTCGCTCCGTGCTGCTTTCTACACCCTACCGAAGTCGAAATTCCACCTCACACGGCAAGATGCCGCCGCCCGTCATCGCCCGGTGTGGTGGTGGCCAGCGGTGGAAGGCGTGGATGAAGCAGGCCGCCTCGGTATGGCCCAGTGCGGTGGCGATGGCGCTCGATCGAGGCCGTGGTCGTGGTCAGCAGCTCCACCGCGCGGGCGGCGCAGGCCTCACGACCGCCCGATCCCTGATCAGGTCAGCCTGACCGATCACTTGGACGGTTCACCACGATGGTGGGCCCTAACGGCAGCAGCAAGTCGACCCTGTTTCGCGCCGACAAGCTGGTGGACATCCTCGTCGACCGCGACGAGGTCGACGAGTTGCGAGCGCGCGCCGACGACCACAACGCTCACGCGGCCTACCGGCTGGCCGACCTGCTCGTCGACCGCAGTGACCTGGACCAGTCGCGAGCCCGTGCCTATGCAGGCGATTCCGCTGCGGAGGCGGGCTCTCCGACGTCCTAGCGGATCGTCGCGCGATGACCGAGCTTGCGCGAGGACCGGGCGACTTCCAAGCTCCCGAACGGCTGGTACGGCTGCTGGTCGCCCAGGGTCAACTTGGGCAGGCCCATCGCATCCTGCTCACGCAGACGCAGAAAGGCGACCACCGCGCCGCTCGGTGGCTCCCTGAGCTGCTGGTCTGGCTGGGCCGCCCCGAGGAGGCCCGACAGCTCGCCCGCTACGGCCTTGACACCGACGGCTCCCTGGCCACTCCCACGGACGAGGTGTTCCGATGACCGGGGAAGATTGCCGCTACACGCCACCCACTGAGCCAGATGGAGATCAAGTACAGCAGTCGCAACACCACCTCACAACCAGGCATCGAGTCGAAGGGGCCCGATCGTCGCAGCTCGGCATCCTGGTGCAGACTTTCTGCACCCCAAAGGTTGTAGCGTCGTGTACGGCGTGGTCCGACCGGGTGGTGTGCACTGTTGGCGGGTGGTTCGGGGACAGGGTCGGGTGAGACTGGGGTCCGTGGACGAGGTGGAGGTGCGCAACCAGATCGGTGGCACTGTGGTGGGCGCGGTGGTGCAGGCGGGCACGATCGACCAGGTGGTGCTGTATCAGCAACCGCAGGCGGCCGTGGGACCGGTACCGCGGCAATTGCCCGCGGTGGTGCGGGATTTCGCCGGTCGTGACATCGAGCTTGCCGCCTTGGACGGGATTCTGTCACCCGACGGTG
>NZ_JBSGBG010000102.1:0-5107 GCF_053601135.1 Actinosynnema sp. NPDC004786
CGTCCCCGTCCAGGGTGTGCACGGCGACCAGGGCGGGGCGGCCGAGGGTGAGGGTGCCGGTCTTGTCGAACGCGACCGCCTTGAGCCTGCCCAGCTCCTCCAGGTACGCGCCGCCCTTGATCAGGACGCCGTCGCGTGCGGCGCGGGCCACGGCGGAGACGACGCTGACCGGGACGGACAGCACCAGCGCGCACGAGCACGACACGATCAGGACCACGAGGGCGCGGTAGAAGGCGTCGGTGAACGACAGCCCGAACACCAACGGACCGAGGACGACCATGAGGACGGCGACGCCGATCATGGCGGGGGTGTAGATGGCTCCGAACCTGTCGGCGAAGCGCTGGGCGCGGCCGCGGTTTTGTTGGGCTTCTTCGACTTCGCGGATGACGCGGGCGAGGACGGTGTCCTGGTAGCGCTTGGTGACCTTGACGCGGAGTGCGCCGTCGCCGTTGAGGGTGCCGCCGTAGACGGTTTCGCCGGGGACGACCTCGACGGGCATGGACTCGCCGGTGATGGCGGAGGTGTCGACCCAGGACGCGCCCTGGGTGACCTCGCCGTCGGTGGGCAGCCGTGCGCCGGGCCGCACCAGCACCAGGTCCCCGACCTCCAGTTCCTCCACGGGCACGGTCTGCACCGCGCCGCCGAGGGTGAACCGTTCGGCGCGTCGGGGGGCGAGGTCCATGAGTTTCTGGATGGATTTGCGGGCGCGGTCGGCGACGAAGGTCTCCAGGATGATGCCGAGGGAGAAGATGACCACGACGCAGGCGGCCTCGACGAACTTGCCGAGGGGGATGGCGCCGATGACCGCCACGACGAGCAGCACGTTGATGGTGAACCGCTTGTTGCGCAGCATGGTGAGGGCGTTGCGGCCGGGGTGGACGATGCCGAAGCCGATGGAGACGATGGCGAGGATGTCGGCCAGGGGTGCGTCGGGGGAGCGTCGGGTGACGATGTCGGCGGCGACCATGAAGAGGGCGGCGATGGCGAGCATGATCATTTCCGGTCGCAGCCACCAGCGGGTCTTCTTCGTCGGTGTCTCGTCCACGACCGCGGGCTTCTCCGGTTCGAGGGTGAGGCCGGAGGCGGCGGCGGTGCGCAGCAGCACGGTGTCGCTGAGGGTCTTGGGGGCCTGGATGGCGAGCACGCCGGAGGCGGAGAGCATGCGGACGTCGCGGACACCCTCGACCCGGCGTAGTGGGGTGAGGTCGCTGGCGCACTCGACGCAGCCGGCGAGGACGCGGTAGCGGCGTGTTTCCAGGTCGGCCTCGTCCGGGGCGTTGACCCGGTTGGTCAGGGGTTGTGTGGTCACTGCAGGTCACCCGCCTGTTCGCCTAGGGAAGACCACCTAGGTCGTGGTTCAGATGTGGCTAGCGGAACCGACGGTAAAGGTTGGACCGCACTCCAAGGTCAAGCCCCGTTCCCGGAGCTTGACTTGAAGCCGAGTTCAACTCCGAAACTGGCCGTCGCCGTGCACCGGAGGGGGACCCATGACCACCATCGACCCGATGCCCTCAGTCCTCGCCGAGCTGGCGCGCACGGAGATCAAGATCCGGCTCGTCGGCCACGACGAACTGGAGATCTCCGCTCCGCGCGGCACGATGTCGCCCGCGTTGCGGGACCGCATCCTCGCGCAGAAGCAGGCCATCGTCCGCTGGTTGTCCGGGGCCGGTCCGCGCGGCTACGTCCTCCCGCGGGTCGTGCCGGACCCGGCGGCGGCCGACGAGCCGTTCCCGTTGTCGGACCTGCAGACGTCGTTGCTCGTGGAGTTGGGGGACCACGTCCGGCCGCGCCAGTACATGGAGTTCGACCTGGTCGACCTGGACGTGGAGCGGTTCTTCGCGGCGGTGAACCGGAACCTGCTGCGCCAGCGGGACAACCTGGTGGTCGTGACGGAGGACATGCGGCTGCGCCGTGTCCCCGACTTCACGCCGCTGTCACCCGTGGTCCACGACTTGCGCGGCCTGCCCGCCGAGCAGGTCGAGCGCGAACTGCTGCGCATCCGCGAGAACGCGCGGCGGCGGCAACTCCCGCTGGACCGGTGGCCGTGGCTGGACGTGCGGATCAGCCTGCACGGCGAGCGCGACGCCCGCCTGCACTACACCAACAACAGCTTCTTCAGCGACGGCACGGGGACCAGCCGTTTCCTGGACACCGTGTTCGCGCTCCACCGCGACCCGGAGCACGCGGTTCCGGAGCTGGAGGTCGGCTTCCGCGACTGCGTGCTGACCCTGGCCGCCGTCGAGTCCTCGCCGCTCGGCCGGGAGTCGGAGCAGTACTGGCGCGACCGCATCCCGGACTGGCCGGACGCGCCGGCGGTGCCGCTGACGGCCGACCGGGACCGGTCCGAACTCACCCGGCGGGAGTGGTCGCTGTCCGCCGACGTGTGGTCCGCGCTCAAGCGACGGGCCCGCGCCCACGGGCTGACCGCCGGCAACGTCGTGTACGCCGCGTTCGCCGAAGTGGTGGCCACGTGGAGCGGGTCGAGGCACTTCCTGCTCGACAACGTGGTGACCCACCGGCTGCCGCTGCACCCGCAGATCGGCGAGGTGATGGGCAACTTCGCCTCGCTGTACCCGCTGGAGGTCGACTGGCGGGCGGTCGAGCCGTTCGCGGTGCGCGCGCGGAAGTTGCGGGCGCAGGTGCTCCAGGACATGCAGAACGTGCACTGGAGCGGGGCGAAGGTGCTCCAGGCCCTCAACCGGCACCGCCGCACGCCCGGCCGGGTCGCGTGCCCGTTCGTGATCGGCGGCGGTGTGGTCGCGGGCAAGGTCGCGCGGCCCGCGTACTCGGCCCTGGAGACGCCCCAGGTGCTGCTGGACTGCCGGTTCCGGGAGCAGGGTGACGGTTCGGCTTGGATCACGTGGGACGTCGCCGAGCCGGTGTTCCCCGACGGGGCCGTCGACGCCGTGCACGCGGCGTTCCGGCGGTTGGTCACCACCCTGGCCGACAGCGCCGAAGCCTGGCGGCGCACGGGCTTCGACCTCGCGGTCCCGACCGCCGGCACGTCCCCGACCGGGCACGGTGCCGCCTCGCCGGTGAGCCCGCGTGGGCCGGTGCGGGTGGCGTTGCCGGAGCAGGTGCCGTCCGTCCGCGCCGCGGCCGCGCGGTGCGAGGAGGCGTGGTCGCCGCTCGTGCCGCTGCGCGAGGTCGCCGGCGCGCCCGCGGTGTTCCTGGTCCACCCGGCGGGCGGCGACGTGCTCGCCTACCGCGGGCTGGCGGCGCTGGTGGACCTGACCTGGTACGCCCTCCGGCCGCCGGCGCGGGACGTGCCCACCGAGGTGGCCGACTTCGCGGCCCGGTACGCCGAGGCGATCCGGACCGTCCGGCCCCACGGCCCGTACGTGCTCGGCGGGTGGTCGTCGGGCGCGGTGATCGCCGCCGAGGTGGCGCACCGGCTGGAGCGCGACGGCGAGGACGTGGCCCGGCTGTTCGTCTTCGACTCGCCGGCGCCGCTGCCCGCGCCGGAGGCGGACCCGGTGTCCCTGCTGCTGTGGTTCCTCGAAGACCTCGACCCGGGCTTCCGCGCCGACGACGCCACCGGGGCCGAGCGGGCGGCCCTGCTCGCCACCGCCGACGAGGACCTGGTGGCGGCGGGCCTCGCCCTGGTCGAACGGCGCACCGGCCGCGCCGTCGCCGCGGACGAGGCGCACCTGCGGCACACCTACGACGTCTTCACCGCCGTGGTCCGCGCCTGCCGCCGCCACCGCCCGTCGACCATCGCCGCCGACGTGCACGTCATCCGCGCGGCCAACGGCCTGGTGACCGCGTTCGCCGACCACCCGCACGCCTCGCACTGCACCTGGGGGTGGCAGGCGCTCACCACCGGCCGCACCACGGGCACCTGGGTCGCCGGCACCCACCACACCATCCTGACCGACCGGCACGTTGCCGACGTCGCCGCCGCCGTGTGCGAACACACCTGTCCGGACCTGCTCAAAGATTGGGAACTGGGTTCATGAACCGACACGGCACGAGCACCTCCCGTTACCCTGGCACCATGGGGACAGCGCCAACGGATCCCGGTGGCATGACGGTCGCCGGCCTGGCGCGCCGTGCCGGTGTGACCAGCGACAGCATCCGCTACTACGAGCGTGTCGGCCTGCTGCCGAAGCCACCGCGCACCGAGTCCGGGTACCGGCGGTACGGCGAGGACGCCGTGGACCGGCTGCGGTTCATCCAGGGCGCGCAGCGGCTGGGCCTGCGCCTGCGGGAGATCTCCGACCTGCTGGAGATCCGCGACACGGGCCAGTGCCCGTGCGGCGACGCGGCGGTCCTGCTGCGCGACCGGATGGCGGAGCTGAACCAGGAGATGCAGCGCCTGGAAGCGTTGCGCGCGGAGCTGTCGGCGATGGTCGACCAACTCCCCAGCAACGACTGCCCCGACCCCGCGCCCGGCGTGTGGCGGCCGGTCGTCATCACCGGCGGCTGAGCACGAGGCCCGGCCCCCCTCATCACGAAGGTATCCGCCCGTGCGCGGCGGGAGGACGCGCGGCACGGCGGTAATTCGAAGGCGTGCCCGGGGGACGTGTCCCGAGTCGTGGGAGGAATCCGCGACCGATTCCGGCGGCTGCGTGCGGCGGGTGGTCAAGAGTGGTCTGCGCAACGCTTCGGGGTGCGGTTGACCGTATCGGCCGCGCAGGTCGCCGGAAAGCGGGTCGGTGCTGACCGAACTGCGTCCCACGCTGCGCCAAGTACGTGGCACATACCCTGTTCGCGCAGTTCAGCGGCCGTGCCGAGGGGCGGGGGTTGACTTGAAGCCAGGTTCAACCCGGACACTGGGATCGGCCGTCGAACCGGGCGGCCGGAAATGCCGTGCCGAGGACGTCGTCGGGACCGGCGGACTCGGAGCAGATCGGTCCCGGACATTTACCGGTCCGTTCCGGTCACGGGGGGAAGGTTCGGAGCAGGAATCGTTCGCACTATCGGACGGGGTGCCGCGCGCTCGGCTGCGGCGTGAATTCGGTGCCCGCCGTACGAAGGGGCTTCAGCAAATGGGTGCTACCACCAAGGTTCTGAAGAAGGCGTACGACGCCACGTGGGGGAAGTACGTCTTCGCCGGGATGTACGACAAGTTCCTGGCGAAGGTGGAGGGGTACGGGCTGTCGGA
>NZ_JBSGBG010000103.1:1433-4621 GCF_053601135.1 Actinosynnema sp. NPDC004786
GGGTGTCTGGTTGTTCTTTGAGAACTGCACAGTGGATGCGAGCATCTTTGTGGCAAGTTATTAAGGGCACACGGTGGATGCCTTGGCACCAGGAGCCGATGAAGGACGTAGGAGACTGCGATAAGCCTTGGGGAGTTGTCAACCGAGCTGAGATCCAAGGATTTCCGAATGGGGAAACCCGGCCCCAGTCATGTGGGGTCACCCACGTCTGAACACATAGGGCGTGTGGAGGGAACGCGGGGAAGTGAAACATCTCAGTACCCGCAGGAAGAGAAAACAACCGTGATTCCGTGAGTAGTGGCGAGCGAAAGCGGATTAGGCTAAACCGTATTCGTGTGATACCCGGCAGGGGTTGCGTGTGCGGGGTTGTGGGACCTGTCTGATCGTTCTGCCGGACGGTCGAGGAGTTAGAAAATACTGTGGTTAGCGGAACGCGTCTGGAAAGCGTGGCCGTAGAGGGTGAGAGTCCCGTACGTGAAAACCCGGTATCTCCTGATGGTGTTCCCAAGTAGCAGCGAGCTCGTGGAATTTGCTGTGAATCTGGCGGGACCACCCGCTAAGCCTGAATACTCCCTGGTGACCGATAGCGGACTAGTACCGTGAGGGAAAGGTGAAAAGTACCCCGGGAGGGGAGTGAAATAGTACCTGAAACCGTGTGCCTACAATCCGTCGGAGCCTTTCGGGGTGACGGCGTGCCTTTTGAAGAATGAGCCTGCGAGTTAGTGCTGCGTGGCGAGGTTAACCCGTGTGGGGTAGCCGTAGCGAAAGCGAGTCCGAATAGGGCGGTTGAGTCGCGTGGTCTAGACCCGAAGCGGGGTGATCTAGCCATGGCCAGGGTGAAGCGTGGGTAAGACTGCGTGGAGGCCCGAACCCACCAGGGTTGAAAACCTGGGGGATGAGCTGTGGTTAGGGGTGAAAGGCCAATCAAACTCCGTGATAGCTGGTTCTCCCCGAAATGCATTTAGGTGCAGCGTCGTGTGTTTCGTGCCGGAGGTAGAGCACTGGATGGTCTAGGGGGCCCACAAGCTTACCGAAATCAACCAAACTCCGAATGCCGGTACGTGAGAGCGCGGCAGTGAGACTGCGGGGGATAAGCTTCGTAGTCGAGAGGGAAACAGCCCAGAACGCCGGCTAAGGCCCCTAAGTGTGTGCTAAGTGGGAAAGGATGTGGGGTCGCCCAGACAACCAGGAGGTTGGCTTAGAAGCAGCCATCCTTTAAAGAGTGCGTAATAGCTCACTGGTCAAGTGGTCCTGCGCCGACAATGTAGCGGGGCTTAAGCACACCGCCGAAGCCGTGTCATTCAGATTTAGGTCTGGATGGGTAGGGGAGCGTCGTTCAGCCGTTGAAGTGCCGGAGGAATCCAGGTGTGGAGGCTGGACGAGTGAGAATGCAGGCATGAGTAGCGAAAGCAGAGTGAGAAACTCTGCCGCCGGATGACCAAGGGTTCCTGGGCCAGGCTAATCCGCCCAGGGTAAGTCGGGACCTAAGGCGAGGCCGACAGGCGTAGTCGATGGACAACGGGTTGATATTCCCGTACCCGTGTGAACGCGCCCATGGCGAACCTTGTGATACTAACCGCCCGAAGCGCTGCCCGAGTCTTCGGACGAGGGTGGTTGTGGAGCGCGGGGCCTGAACTTGTAGTAGTCAAGCGATGGGGTGACGCAGGAGGGTAGCTCCGCCAGTGAGTGGTAGTACTGGTGTAAGCGTGTAGGCCGACGTGTAGGCAAATCCGCGCGTCATTGAGGCTGAGACGTGATGCATAGCCGATTGAGGCGAAGTAGGGTGATCCCATGCTGCCGAGAAAAGCCTCTAGTGAGTGTTCATGCGGCCCGTACCCCAAACCGACACAGGTGGTCAGGTAGAGAATACCGAGGCGATCGGGCGAACTGTGGTTAAGGAACTCGGCAAAATGCCCCCGTAACTTCGGGAGAAGGGGGGCCGAGGGATTTGAAGCCCCTTGCGGGCTAGGATTTTTCGGCCGCAGAGACCAGCGAGAAGCGACTGTTTACTAAAAACACAGGTCCGTGCGAAGTCGCAAGACGATGTATACGGACTGACGCCTGCCCGGTGCTGGAACGTTAAGGGGACCGGTTAGCTCTTTGGGGCGAAGCTGAGAACTTAAGCGCCAGTAAACGGCGGTGGTAACTATAACCATCCTAAGGTAGCGAAATTCCTTGTCGGGTAAGTTCCGACCTGCACGAATGGCGTAACGACTTCTCGACTGTCTCAACCACAGGCCCGGCGAAATTGCATTACGAGTAAAGATGCTCGTTACGCGCGGCAGGACGGAAAGACCCCGGGACCTTTACTATAGCTTGGTATTGGTGTTCGGTTCGGCTTGTGTAGGATAGGTGGGAGACTGTGAAGCGGGCACGCCAGTGCCGGTGGAGTCGTCGTTGAAATACCACTCTGGTCGTACTGGATGTCTAACCTCGGTCCGTGATCCGGATCAGGGACAGTGCCTGGTGGGTAGTTTAACTGGGGCGGTTGCCTCCCAAAGGGTAACGGAGGCGCTCAAAGGTTCCCTCAGCCTGGTTGGCAATCAGGTGTCGAGTGCAAGTGCACAAGGGGGCTTGACTGTGAGACCGACGGGTCGAGCAGGGACGAAAGTCGGAACTAGTGATCCGGCCATGGCTTGTGGAAGCGTGGTCGCTCAACGGATAAAAGGTACCCCGGGGATAACAGGCTGATCTTGCCCAAGAGTCCATATCGACGGCATGGTTTGGCACCTCGATGTCGGCTCGTCGCATCCTGGGGCTGGAGTAGGTCCCAAGGGTTGGGCTGTTCGCCCATTAAAGCGGTACGCGAGCTGGGTTTAGAACGTCGTGAGACAGTTCGGTCCCTATCCGCCGCGCGCGTAGGATACTTGCGGAAGGCTGTCCCTAGTACGAGAGGACCGGGACGGACGGACCTCTGGTGTGCCAGTTGTCCTGCCAAGGGCATTGCTGGTTGGCTACGTTCGGAAGGGATAACCGCTGAAAGCATCTAAGCGGGAAGCCTGTTCCTAGATGAGGTATCCCACCCTTTGTGGGTTAAGGCCCCCAAGAGACTATTGGGTTGATAGGCCGGAGATGGAAGGTCGGTAACGGCTGGAGTTGACCGGTACTAATAGGCCGAGGACTTGTTATGAAGGTGCTACGCATCCACTGTGCGGTTCTGAAAGAACCGAACCGGACCACCTGGTCCA
>NZ_JBSGBG010000104.1:0-3791 GCF_053601135.1 Actinosynnema sp. NPDC004786
GTACTGGTGCGCGGCCCGCAGGTGATGAAGGGGTACCTCAACGCGCCGGAGGCCACCGCGGCGGTGCTGGAGCCGGACGGGTTCCTGCACACCGGTGATCGTGCCGTTCGAGTTCACGTTCCACTGCTGGTTGGTCTGGCCGTTGCAGTCCCACACCACGACCTGCGTGCCGTTGGTCGTGCCGAGGTTGTAGGCGTCCAGGCACTTGCCGTTGACCGTCAACTGCTTGGCCGCGGTGTAGGTCCACGTCTGGTGCGGCTGGCCGTTGCAGTCCCACAGCTGGACCTGGGTGCCGTTCACCACGCCGTTCGGCACGTCCGCGCACCGGCCCGACTGCGTGCCGACGAGCCGGTTGCCGGTCGGCGCGGTCGGGTCGCCGATGACGCCCGGCACCGACCGCAGCGCCGAGTACCACCGGGCGGCCATCTTGTCGTAGCCGCCGGCCGTGGGGTGGACGCCGTCGATCAGGTCGGCCGTCGTCAACGCCGACGCCATGTCGACCAGGTGCACGCGCTTGCCCCCGTTGACCTTGTTCTGCACGATCCCGGGGATGGCGGCGTTGAACGTGCGCGCGGCCGCGCCCTGCCCCGAGTTCGCGATCGGGATGATCGTCGCCACGAACACGTCCGCGTTCGGCACGGTCGCGGTGATGCGGTCGATCAGCGTGGACAGCCGGCCCGGAGCGCCGCTCACGTTGTAGTTCTGCAGGATGTCGTTCGTGCCGATGTGCAGCAGCACGGTGCGCGGGTTGGTGTTGCGCAACCAGTTGACGACGTTCCCGTCGATCTGGTCGATCCGCCACCCCGGGTGCCCCTGGTGGTCGTGGTCGCCGAGCGACGACGGCCCGTTGAACTGCGACCCGACGAAGTCCACCCGGTAGCCCGCGCCCGTGAACCGCTGCCACAGGCCGATCCGGTAACCGCCCGGCACCTGCGTGCCCTCGGTGATCGAGTCGCCCAGCGGCATCACGCGCACGCCGCCGTTCGACTCGGCGACGGCCGGTCCGGTGGTCGTCAGCACCCCGGCCGCCAGGACGGCCGCGGTGACCAGTGCCTTGACGAGCGTCCGCATCGTTCCTCCTCGGTGATCGGTGGGCACGGACGGCCGTCGCGGTCCCCCGCCGCGCGCCGGCCCGTACCCGACGGCAACTCGTCTCCGACCGAACTTGTTAGCGCTAACGTCGTGTGTTGCCGAGGGATAAGACTACAGCGCTGTGAACGCGATGTGACGAACTGAGACGGGCCATCTCTTCGTGTTAGCGCGAACATTGCGGCGTTCGCCGGTGCCGGGTGGGCAATTCGGTCCACTTCGGACGAAACGCGCCGACACCTGACCGGCCGATTGTGCCGCGAAACCCGATCGGCATACGGTCGCAACTCCGGAACCGGTTCGACCGAACAGCCCCCGCGCGCACGTCGAGCGGGACGAGGGAGCGAACATGGCCAGAGTGCTGGTCCTGACGGGGGACGCCGCCGAGGAGCTGGACTCGATGTACCCCGTCTTCCGCCTGCGCGAGGGAGGTCACGAGGCGGTCGTGGCCGCGCCGACCACGCGCGCGGTGAAGCTGGTGGTCCACGACTTCGAGTCCGGTTGGGACGCCTACACCGAGAAACCGGGGCACGAGCTGCCGGTGGACCTGGCGTTCGCCGACGTGGACCCGACGGGGTTCGACGGGCTGGTGATCCCGGGCGGGCGGGCCCCGGAGTACATCCGGACCGATCCCGACGTGGCCCGCATCGTCCGCCACTTCTTCGAGCACGAGCTGCCCGTGGGCACCATCTGCCACGGTCCGCAGGTGCCCGCCGCGCTCGGGTTGCTGCGCGGGCGCACCACCGCCGCCTTCCCGCCGCTCAAGGTGGACATGGAGCTGGCGGGCGCCACGTTCGTGGACGAACCGGACGTGGTGGACGGCGCGATGGTGTCGTGCCGCGGCTGGCCGGACCTCCCGCACTGGTCGCGCGCGTTCATGCGCGTGCTGGAGAAGGCGGCGGGCCCCGCCTGACGGACCCGTCTCACGACCGGCGGGCGGTCGTGAGACGGGCACGCTCCACCGACGGCGGTGGCAGGAATCTGACATTGCCGCCGCCGTCCGGGCGTGGCTAACTGCCGGGAGGGACATCTGCTCCGCCCCTGCGCGCCAGGTCGCCGCCGTGGTGGCGGCGCGGTCCCGTGGCGCCGTTCCGGCCGGGGTTGAGCGCCTCTCGGACGGCACGACACCCCGCGGTGGTCGTGCGGTCGCCACCAAGGAGTGATGATGAGACGAATGTTGCGCGCCCTGACGGCCGCGGCGTTGCTGTTGCCGCTCACCGTCGGCACGGCGCTCGTGACGGCGGGCCCGGCCTCGGCCGCCACGTTGACCAGGATCACGAACTTCGGCACGAACCCGACGAACCTCAACATGTATGTCTACGTGCCCGACAACGTCGCGCCGCAGCCCGCGCTGCTGGTCCTCGTGCACTACTGCGGCGGCTCGGCGGGCGCGATCTTCAACGGCAACGGCCGCGACTTCGCCACGGCGGCCGACCGGTACGGCTACGTCGTGGTCGTGCCCGAGGCCACGCGCGAGGGGCACTGCTTCGACGTCTCCACGCAGGCCGGCCTCACCCGCAACGGCGGCAGCGACTCCACCGGCATCATGTCGATGGTGTCCTGGACCCGCCAGCGCTACAACGTGGACCCGGCCCGGATCGTGGTCAGCGGGTTCTCCTCCGGCGCGATGATGACGAACGTGCTGGCCGCCCAGTACCCCGACGTCTTCTCGGCGGGTTCCGCGTTCTCCGGCGTCCCGGCCGGGTGCTTCGCCACGACCAACGGCTCGCTGTGGAACAGCCAGTGCGCGGGCGGCAACGTCGTCAGGTCCGCCGCGGAGTGGGGCGCCACGGCCCGCGCCATGTACCCGGGCTACACCGGGACCTACCCGCGGATGCAGTTCTGGCACGGGACCACGGACACCACCCTCGCCTACCCCAACTTCGGCGAGGAGATCAAGCAGTGGACCAACCTCCGGGGACTGAGCCAGACCCCGGCGTTCACCGACCGCCCGCAGTCGAGCTGGACGCGCACCCGGTACGGCGACACGAGCACCCGCGCCACGGTCGAGGGCATCAGCATCGCCAACACCGGCCACACCCTGCCGCAGGCGGGGATGTTGGCGTACGCGATCTCCTTCCTCGGCCTCGACGGGGGCGGTGGCGGCGGCGCGAAGACCGGTCCGCTGCGCGCGGTCGGCGCGGGCCGGTGCCTGGACGTGCCCGGCCAGAGCACCTCGGCCGGCACCCGGTTGCAGGTCTGGGACTGCCACGGCGGCGCCAACCAGCAGTGGACGTCCACGACGGCGGGCGAGCTGACGGTGTACACGGGCAGTGCGCTGCGCTGCCTGGACGCCGAGGGCGGTGGCACCGCCGCGGGCACGGCCGTGATCATCTGGAACTGCCACGGCGGCGCGAACCAGAAGTGGCGGCTCAACGCGGACGGTTCGGTGACCGGCGCGCAGTCGGGGCTGTGCCTGGAGGTCGGCGGCACGGCCAACGGCTCCCCCGTGCGGCTGGCGACGTGCGGCGGGCAGAGCGGCCAGCGGTGGACCCTCGGGTGAACCCGGCGGTGGCCGGCTGACGGACGAGGGGTGGAGCCGGTTCGGCTCCACCCCTCGCGCGTGGTGCGGTCAGGCGACGCCGCAGGCCGCCCCGTTCAGGGTGAACGAGGTGGGTTCGGCGGTGTTGCCGGTGTGGTTGGCCTGGAACCCGATGCTCACCGACGCCCCCGGCGCGATCGTGCCGTTGTACGACACGTTC
>NZ_JBSGBG010000105.1:0-3578 GCF_053601135.1 Actinosynnema sp. NPDC004786
AACGCATCCAGGATCGAATCGCTGATCGCGTCGCAGATCTTGTCCGGGTGCCCCTCGGTCACCGACTCACTGGTGAACAGCCTGCTGCTGTGCTGAAGCATGCCTCTCCTCGCGATCGACGCCGTGCACCGCCTTCGGACGCCGGCCAGTCTCGGCGTTGAAGCCGGGTTGAAGTCAAGGTCGCAAAGGACGGCCCGAAGCGCACGAACTGCGGGCAGGACTTGTCACGTCGGCGGGTTCCGCGGGCGCGGGCCTCGCCTCGGTGTGACGCAGGCCACCGCGATTCCGGGTTGACGTTGGTGTGCGCTCCAACCCTTAACCTTCGCCCCTGCTGTCGGACCGTCGGGGTCGCGTCGAGGACGGCCGCGGGTCGAGACACAGAGGGGAACGGATGTCCAACAAGGCGAAGAGTGCCCGGCCGCGAGCCGGTGGCAAGCCCGGGTTGTCCCTGCTGACGGTGTGCCTGACGGTGGTGCTGTTCCCGTTGGCCATCACCGGGTCGTCGGTCGCGCTGCCCGCGATCAACGGCGAGTTCCACAACTCGCTGGCGGCCGGGCAGTGGGTGGTCAACGGCTACAACCTGACCTACGCCGCGTTCATGCTCGCGACCGGCTCGCTGGCCGACCTGCTCGGCCGGCGCAAGGTGTTCCGCGTCGGCGTGGCGCTGTTCGTGCTCGGCTCGCTGGTCTCCGCGATCGCGCCGGGCATCCTGCTGCTGGACCTGGCGCGGGTGGTGGCCGGCATCGGCGCGGCCGCGGCCACGACCAGCGGCAGCGCCATCCTGGCCGACACGTTCGAGGAAGGCCCCGGACGGGCCAAGGCGTTCAGCATGTTCGGCACCGCCGTCGGCCTGGGGCTGGTGTTCGGCCCCAGCGTCTCGGGGCTGCTGATCAGCGCGTTCGGCTGGCGCGCCGTGTTCGCCCTGCCCACGGTCGTCGGGATCGTGGTGCTGCTGCTGACCCGCGTGCTGCGCGAGTCCCGCAACCCGCAGGCCAACCGCGTCGACTGGGCGGGCACCACCACGTTCACGCTCGCCCTGCTGCTGCTGATCTTCAGCCTGATCGAGGGGCCGCAGTGGGGTTGGGGCGACCCGGTGGTGATCGCGAGCCTGGTGGGCACGGTGGTGGCGCTGGTCGCGTTCGTGGTCGTGGAACGCCGTCAGGAGCAGCCCATGTTCGACCTCGGCCTGCTGCGGCAGCCGAGGTTCCTGGGCGTGTCGCTGGCCACGATCCCGGTCGTGTTCGGGTTCGCGCCGCTGGTGATCTACCTGCCGTCCTACCTCGCCTCGGTGGACGGCCTGGCGGCGGCGCAGATCGGCGCGGTGATGCTGATGCTGACCGTGCCGGCGCTGGTGTTCCCCGGCATCGCCGGCATGGCGGTCAAGGTCGTCCCGGCGTGGGTGCAGATCACCCTCACGGCGGCGCTCGCGGCGATCGGCCTGGCGTGGCTGACCGTGGTCGAGCCGGGCATCGGCTACCTGGGCCTGCTCGGGCCGCTGGCGTTGATCGGCGTCGCGGTGGGCATCTCGTTCGGCCTGCTGGACGGGGCCGCGGTCAGCAGCGTGGACGCGGGCCGGGCGGGCATGGCGGCGGGCATGTTCAACACCGTGCGCCTGACCGGCGAGACGATCTCCATCGCGGTGGCCGGCGCGCTGCTGGTCAGCTTCACCCAGAACGCGGTCGGCGACCGGGCGGCCGAGTTCGGCCCCTACGCCGACGACCCCGACGGCCTGGCCAACGCCCTCAACCAGGGCGACCTCGCCCGCGCCGTCGAGGCGGTGCCCGACGACCAGCGGGAGGCGTTCACCAGGGCGGCGGGCGAGGCGTTCGCCTCGGGCCTGCACGGCCTGCTGTGGGTGATGGCCGCCCTCTGCGCGGTCGTGTTCGTCGTGATCGGCCTGCTGCTGCGCGAACGCCGCTCCACCACCTCGAAGGGCGCTGCCACCACGGCGCGCTGACGAGACGCGGCGACCACGCCCGCCCCGCGGAGACCACTCCGCGGGGCGGGCGTTCGCCTGCCCGGGCTGGGCGGTACCACTACTCAGTGATACTGTGTAGTGGTACTCAACGCCACTGAGTACCGGGAGCGAAGAGGGCGCACGGTGGACGACCTGACGGAGATGCTGAAGGGCACGCTCGAAGGCTGCGTGCTGGAGATCATCGGCACCGAGGAGACCTACGGGTACGCCATCACGCGTCGGCTGAACGAACTCGGCTTCACCGACGTGGTCGAGGGGACCGTGTACGCGATCCTGCTGCGCCTGGAGAAGAACGGGCTCGTGCGGGTGGCGAAACGGCCGTCCGGGGTCGGCCCGCCGCGGAAGTTCTACGCGCTCAACGACGCGGGGCGGGCCGAGCTGGCGAGGTTCTGGGCGAAGTGGGAGTACGTCACATCGCGGATCGAGAAGCTCAGGGAGGGCGGGGGATGAACATCTGGCAGACCATCACGGGCAGCGACCTCACCCGGGAGTGGAAGGCGTTCGAGGCGCGGGCCGCCGCGTTGCCGGCCGACTACCGGGCGGCCTGGGAGCAGGTCAAGGGCCACCTGTTCCCGTACGGGGACTTCACCGGCCGGAACCTGCTGCCGATCCTCGACAGCGCGCTGGCGCTGCTCGAGGAGACGGCGGCCGACGGGCAGCCCGTGCGCGAGGTGCTGGGCGACGACATCAAGGGCTTCTGCGCGGCGCTGGCCGGTGGGGAGGGTGCCCGTACGTACCGCGACCGGTGGCGCGAGCAGCTGAACCGGAACGTCGCCCGCAAACTGGCGCGGTTGGGAGGCTGACGTGGGAATCCGGGACATCATCGAGGGCAAGAGGCACTGGCGGGCGCACGTGGCGCGGGTCAAGGCGCTCCCGCCGGACTACCGGGTCGTCTGCCACGAGTTGCAGCGGTACCTGTTCAAGGTCGGACCGGTCGACCTGGCCGACGGCACCCTGCTCTCGGGGCTCGTGGACTTCTTCGAGGAGGGCGTCGCGGCCGGCAAGGGGGTCCTGGAACTCGTCGGCGACGACGTCGCCGCCTTCTGCGACGACCTGATCAAGGACTCGCGCACCTACGCGGACCTCTACCGGGAATCCCTCACCCGCAAGTGACGCGCCGTGTCGCGGGCACGCGGGAAAGGCGGCGGTGTCAGCAGCTGGGGGTCTGCTGACACCGCCGCCGCGCGGTCGGTCCCGGCGGAGATCAGCGCTGGGAGTTCCGACCGAGGTCCACCTGGTCGACCGCCTTGTCGGAGGTGCCGCAGCCGCAGTTGTCGCCGCAGCCGCCGGTGGTGGCTTGGGGTGGGGTGAGGGGGATGATCTTCGGTGTGGCGGGGGTTTGGGCTTTGGTGCCGCAGCCGCAGTTGTCGCCGCATCCGCCACCGTCGTTGGGGGTGAGGGCTTGGGCCATGGGGAGTTCGAAGGCGGGTCGGGGGAGGGTGGCGGGGTGGGTCACGGTGGCCTTTCGGGGCGGGGTGACGGTGGTGGTGTGGTTGGTGTTCTTTCCGCCGCGCAGGAGGCGTAGGCCGTTGGCGATGATGACGAGGGCGAAGGCTTCGTTGGCGAGCACGCCCTGGGTGAGGTTGAACGCGCCGATGAG
>NZ_JBSGBG010000106.1:0-3366 GCF_053601135.1 Actinosynnema sp. NPDC004786
TCGAACGCCTCCCACGCCGTCTCCAACAGCACCCGCTGCTGCGGGTCCATCGCCAACGCCTCACGCGGCGAGATCCCGAAGAACCCCGCGTCGAAGCCGGCGGGGTCGGCCAGGAACCCGCCGTGCCGGGTGGACGACGTGCGCGGACGGGCCCCGGTCGGGTCGAACAGCCGGTCCAGGTCCCAGCCCCGGTCGTCGGGGAAGTCGCCGATCGCGTCCACGCCGTCGGCCACCAGCCGCCACAGGTCGTCGGGCGAGGAGACCCCGCCGGGGAACCGGCAGCCCATGCCGACGATCGCGATCGGCTCGTCCGCCGCCGCGGCCGTGGTCACGGCGGGGGCGGCGTGCTCGCCGCGCAGGTGGGCGGCCAGCCGTTCGGGCGTGGGGTGGTCGAAGACCAGCGTGCTCGGCAGTCGCCGACCCAGAGCCGCGCCGAGCCGGTTGCGCAGCTCGACGGCGGTCAGCGAGTCGAAGCCGAGGTCCTTGAACGCCTGACCGGTGTCGATGGCCGCCGGCGAGGCGTGGCCGAGCACGGCCGCCGTGTGGGTGGTGACCACGTCCAGCAGGTCGAGGTCGGACGTCACGGCGGGCTCGGCCCGTTCCTCGCGGACCCGGGCCTCGGGCAGGTCGGCGAGGAGCCGTGAGGGTCGTTGGCGGGTGTAGGCGGGCGCGAACTCGGCCCAGTCGACGGGCGTGACCACCGCGTGCGGCACGTCCTGGTCCAGCACGTCCCGCAGCGCGGCCAGCGCACGCCCGGACGGCATCTCGCCCAAGCCGAGCAGCCGCCGCTGCCGCCGCACCGACTCCAGCGCGGCCATGCCGCCCTCGGCCCAGATGCCCCACGCCACGGACGTGGTCGCCCTGCCCTGCGCGCGGTGCCGCGCGGCGAGGGCGTCGAGGAAGGTGTTGCCCGCCGCGTAGGCCGCGCCGTGCCCGTCGCCCCAGACCCCGGCCGTCGAGGAGAACAGCACCAGCGCGTCGAGGTCGGGCAGCAGGTCGGCGAGGTGCGTCGCACCGGCAACCTTCGCGGTGATCACGTCGGCGAACCCGGCCAGGTCGTCGTCCGCCAACCGGCCCGACCTGATCACGCCGGCCGTGTGGAACACCGACCGGACCTCGCCGACCTCGTCCAGCAGGGCCGCCAGGGCGGCGCGGTCGGCCACGTCGCAGGCGGCCACGGTGACCCGCGTGCCGGAGGCGGCCAGCTCGTCGCGCAGCTCCGCCGCGCCGGGCGCGTTCGGGCCGCTCCGGCTGACCAGCACCAGGTGGTCGGCACCCTGCGCGGCGAGCCACCGGGCCACCCGCGCGCCGAGCGCGCCCGTGCCGCCGGTGATCAGGCTGGTGCCCTCGGGCCGCCACGTCCGCACGGGCGGGGTCGGCCTGGCGTGGCGCAGCCGGCGGGCGAAGACGCCCCCGACCCGGATCGACACCTGGTCCTCCTCGCCGCCGAGCGCGGCGAGCAGCCGGCGCACGCTCAGCGCGTCCGGCGTGGCCGGGACGTCGACCAGGCCGCCCCAGCGGTCGGGGAACTCGAGTGCGGCCGACGTGCCCAGCCCCCAGACCAACGCCTGGCGCGGCCGGTCGCCGAACGCGCCGCTCGTCACGCACCAGAGCGGGGCGGCGAGGTCGCGCACAGCCGCCCAGGTGCGCGCCAACCCGGTCGGCACGGCCGGGTGGTCGGGGTGCGGCGACTCGTCCAGGGCCAGGAACGACAGCACGCCGTCGACCCCGTCGGGCGTGTCCACCACTTCGACGCCGCTGTCCGCCAGCGCCGCCACGGTCGCGTCCACCCACGGGTGCCCGCCGTCGGGGCGCAGCACCAGCCACCGCCCCGCCGGCGCGGAGGTCGGCGTCACCGGGGTCCACGCGACCTCGTACCGCCACGGGTCCGCGACCGGTGCGGCGGACGTGAGCCAGAAGGTCTCGTGCTGGAACGGGTAGGTGGGCAGGCCGACGTGCGTCGCGGCGGGCGTCGGCCAGTCGACGTCCACCCCGGCGACGAACAGCCGTCCGGCCGCCGCGAGGAATTCCGCGGTGCCGCCCTGGTCGCGGCGCAGCGTGCCGGTCGCGAGCGTGACGTCGAGCGCGGGCACCAGCACCGGGTGCGGGCTGACCTCCACGAACACGTCGTGCCCCGCGGTCAGCAACGCGTCGGTCGCCCGGTCGAACCGCACCGGCTCCCGCAGGTTGCGATACCAGTAGGCCGCGTCCACCGCCTCGACCAGCCCATCGGTCACCGTCGAGTGGAACGGCACCCGGGCCGGCAACGGCGTGATGTCGGCGAGATCGGCCAGCAGCCGGTCCCGCACCGCCTCCACCTGCGCCGAGTGCGCCGCGTAATCCACCGGGATGCGGCGGGCGTTGATCCCCTCCCGCTCGCACAACTCCACCAACTCGTCCAGTGCCCCGGGCTCGCCCGACACCACCACCGTGGACGGCGAGTTGACGACCGCCACCGTCAGCCGATCACCCCACCGGGACAACAACTCCGCGTCCGGCGGCAACGACACCGACACCATCCCGCCCGCACCGGAAATCGCAACCAGGGCCTTGCTCCGCAGCGCCACCACCTTCGCGGCGTCCTCCAGCGACAACGCCCCGGCCACATGCGCCGCCGCGATCTCACCCTGGGAATGACCCACCACGGCGTCCGGCTCGACACCGCAAGACCGCCACAACGCCGCCAAACCGATCATCATGGCGAACAACGCCGGCTGCACCACATCCACGCGATCCAGCGACCCACCACTCAAGACCTCGACCAACGACCAGTCCACGTGCGGCGCAAGAGCACGCTCACAGGCATCGATGGCGTCGCGGAACACGGGCTCGTGGGCGTACAGCTCGCGGCCCATACCGACCCACTGCGCACCCTGCCCCGGGAACACGAACACCGACTTGCCGGTGGTGGTCGGCGAGGCGGGCAGTTCGGCGCGGTCCGTGCCGATCAGCACCGCGCGGTGGCGGAAGCGGGTGCGGGTGGCCAGTTCGCCGGCGATCGCGGCGGCCGACACGTCCGGGTGGGTGAGGGCGTAGGCGCGGAGCCGGTCGACCTGGGCGTGCAAGGCGGCCTCGGTCTTCGCCGTGACCACCCACGGCACCGTGCGGTCGTCGGCGGGCGGGGCCGGTGCGTCGTCGGGTGCTTGCTGGAGCACGAGGTGCGCGTTGGTGCCGCTGATGCCGAACGCGGAGACGGCCGCCCGGCGTGGCCGGCCGGTGTCGGGCCAGTCGGTGTGCCCGGTGAGCAGCCGGACGTCCCCGGATGTCCAGTCCACGTGCGGGGTGGGTTCGGTGATGTGCAGGGTGCGGGGCAGGCGGCCGTGCCGCAGCGCCATCACCGTCTTGATCACACCGGCGACACCCGCC
>NZ_JBSGBG010000107.1:0-3028 GCF_053601135.1 Actinosynnema sp. NPDC004786
CATCTACTCGATCGAGGACCTGGCGCAGCTCATCCACGACCTGAAGAACGCCAACCCGGCGGCGCGCATCCACGTGAAGCTCGTCTCCGAGGTCGGCGTCGGCACGGTCGCGGCGGGCGTGTCCAAGGCGCACGCGGACGTGGTGCTGATCTCCGGCCACGACGGCGGCACCGGCGCGTCCCCGCTGTCGTCCATCAAGCACGCGGGCGGCCCGTGGGAGCTGGGCCTGGCCGAGACGCAGCAGACGCTGCTGGCCAACCGGTTGCGCGACCGGATCGTGGTGCAGGCCGACGGCCAGCTCAAGACCGGGCGGGACGTGGTGATCGCGGCGCTGCTCGGCGCGGAGGAGTTCGGCTTCGCCACCGCGCCCATGGTGGTGTCGGGCTGCATCATGATGCGGGTCTGCCACCTGGACACCTGCCCGGTGGGCGTGGCCACGCAGAACCCCGTGCTGCGGTCGAGGTTCGCGGGCAAGGCCGAGTACGTGGTGAACTTCTTCGAGTTCGTCGCGCAGGAGGTGCGGGAGCTGTTGGCGCAGCTCGGTTTCCGCACCCTGGCCGAGGCCGTCGGGCACGCCGACCTGCTCGACACGCGGGCCGCGGTGGACCACTGGAAGGCGTCCGGGCTCGACCTGTCGCCGATCTTCCACGTGCCCGAGCTGCCCGAGGGCGCGGCCCGGCACCAGGTCGTCACCCAGGACCACGGGCTGGACAAGGCGTTGGACAACACGCTGATCCAGCTCGCGGAGGGCGCGATCGCCTCGGGTGACCGGGTCCGGCTGGAGCTGCCGGTGCGCAACGTCAACCGCACCGTCGGCACCATGCTCGGCTCCGAGGTGACCAGGCGGTGGGGCGGCGAGGGCCTGCCCGACGACACGATCGACATCACGTTCACCGGCACGGCCGGGCAGTCGTTCGGCGCGTTCGTGCCGCGCGGCATCACGCTGCGGCTCGTGGGCGACGCGAACGACTACGTGGCCAAGGGCCTGTCCGGCGGGCGGGTCATCGTGCGGCCGGTGCCGGACGCGCAGTTCGCCGCGGAGCAGCACATCATCGCGGGCAACGTGATCGGCTACGGCGCGACCGGCGGGGAGATCTTCCTGCGCGGCAAGGTCGGCGAGCGGTTCTGCGTGCGCAACTCGGGCGTGCTGGCCGTCGTCGAGGGCGTGGGCGACCACGGCTGCGAGTACATGACCGGCGGTCGCGTGGTCGTGCTCGGGCCGACCGGGCGCAACTTCGCGGCGGGCATGTCCGGCGGCATCGCCTACGTGCTGGACGCGTCCGTGCCGCGGGTCAACCCGGAGATGGTGGACCTGGACTCGTTGGACGAGGCGGACCGCGAGTTCCTGCGGCGCGTGGTGGAGAAGCACTACCTGGAGACCGACTCGGCGGTGGCGCACGCGCTGCTGGCCGACTGGGACCTCGCGGTGGACCGCTTCACCAAGGTCATGCCGAAGGACTACAAGCGGGTGCTGGCCGCCCAGGCCCGGGCCGAGCTGGAGGGCCGGGACGTCAACGAAGCGATCATGGAGGCGTCTCATGGCTGACCCCCGCGGTTTCCTCACCACCGAGCGGGAGACACCCCGCAGCCGCCCCGTCTTCCTGCGCCTGCGCGACTGGCGCGAGGTGTACGAGGAGTTCGAGCGGCCCCGGCTGGAGAAGCAGGCCGGCCGGTGCATGGACTGCGGCGTCCCGTTCTGCCACCAGGGCTGCCCGCTGGGGAACCTGATCCCCGACTGGAACAACCTGGTGTGGACGCAGGACTGGCGGCCGGCCGCGGAACGGCTGCACGCCACCAACAACTTCCCGGAGTTCACCGGGACGTTGTGCCCGGCGCCGTGCGAGGCCGCGTGCGTGGTGGGGATCAACGGCGATCCCGTCACCATCAAGCGGGTGGAGATCTCCATCATCGACCGGGCGTGGGACGAGGGCTGGGTGACGCCCCAGCTGCCCGTCACGCGCACCGGGCGTTCGGTGGCCGTGGTGGGCTCCGGGCCCGCGGGCCTGGCCGCCGCGCAGCAGCTGACCCGCGCCGGCCACGACGTGACGGTGCTGGAGCGGGCGGACGCCATCGGCGGGCTGCTGCGCTACGGCATCCCCGAGTTCAAGATGGAGAAGTGGCGGCTCGACCGCCGGCTGGACCAGATGCGCGCCGAGGGGACGCGGTTCCGCACGGGCGTGAACGTCGGCGTGGACATCACCGTCGAGGAGCTGCGCGAGTCCTACGACGCGGTGGTGCTGGCGGGCGGCGCGACGGCGTGGCGCGACCTGCCCGTGCCGGGCCGGGAGCTGTCCGGGGTGCACCAGGCGATGGAGTACCTGCCGTGGGCGAACCGGGTGGCGCGCGGCGAGCTGGACGCGCCGCCCATCACGGCCGAGGGCAAGCACGTCGTCGTCATCGGCGGCGGCGACACCGGCGCGGACTGCGTGGGCACGGCCCACCGGCAGGGCGCGCTGTCGGTGACGCAGCTGGAGATCATGCCCCGGCCGCCGGAGAAGCGCGCCGAGACCCACCCGTGGCCGACCTACCCGATGCTGTACCGGGTGTCGTCGGCGCACGAGGAGGGCGGCGAGCGGCTGTACTCCGTGTCCACGGTGGAGTTCCTGGGCGACGACCGGGGCGCCGTGCGGGCGTTGAAGCTGGTCGAGGTCGAGGCGTCCGGCGGGCGGTTCGAGCCGGTGCCCGGCACCGAGCGGGAGATCCCGGCGCAGCTGGTGACGTTGGCCATGGGCTTCGTCGGCCCGGAGAAGGACGGCCTGCTCACCGAGCTGGGCGTGGACCTGGACGCGCGCGGCAACGTGGCCCGCGACGACCGGTTCGCCACGTCCGTGGACGGCGTGTTCGTGGCCGGCGACATGGGCCGCGGCCAGTCGCTGATCGTGTGGGCGATCGCGGAGGGCCGCTCGGCCGCCGCCGGCGTGGACGCCTACCTGACCGGGAGGGCCGTCCTGCCGAGGCCGATCGACCCCACCGACCGGCCGCTCGTGTGACCCGTCGCCGGCCGCACAGCGTGGTGCCCGAGGTCGGC
>NZ_JBSGBG010000108.1:0-2833 GCF_053601135.1 Actinosynnema sp. NPDC004786
GGAGTTGGTGCGGTTGTGCGCACGGTTGCCGTTGGCGGTGCGGGTGGCCGCGTCCCGGGTCGCCGCCCGCCCGCATATTGCGGTCGCCGACGTCGTCGCGGACCTGGTCGACGAGCAGGACGGGTTGGATGCCTTGAGCGCGACAGGAGACGACCGTAGTGCGGTGCGGACCGTGTTCGACTGGTCCTACACCCGGCTGTCCGCCGAGCACGCGCGGACCTTCCGTCGACTCGGCCTGCATCCGGGTACCGAGTTCGGTGTGCATGCCGTGGCCGCGCTCACCGGTCTGGACCGCAAGACCGCGTCGCGACACTTGGAGGTCCTGGCCGATCTGCACCTGGTCGAGCCGGTCGCGCGCGGACGGTACCGGCTGCACGATCTGCTGCACGCCTACGCCGCCGACCGTGCCCGCGTGGACGACACCGCCGAGGACCGCGCAGAGGCGGTGACCGCTGTGGTGGGCTGGTACGCGCGGACCGCGATCGAGGCGGACCGTTGGATATTCGCCGCCCACCCGTCCCCGGACCTCGGCCTCGGCGATGCTCCGGAGCCGATGGGGTTGGCCGACCGGGGACAGGCGTTGGCCTGGCTGACCGCGGAGCACGTCACGCTGGAGGCCGTCCAACAGCAGGCAGGCGGGCACGGTGCGTACCGGGAAGTGATGGCGGTGGCCCTGGCGATGCGGTTTCTGGTGTTCCGGTCCCGCGTCCTGTGGCCGGTGCGGATGCGGGCGGAGTCCCGCGGCATCGACGCGGCCCGTGCCTGTGGTGACCGGCAGGTCGAGGCGGTGCTGCTGCTCCGTCGGGGCGACACCCTGCAGAAGATGGGGGAATGGGACGCCTCCGACACCGATCTGCACGTGGCGCTGGCGCTCACCGATGATCTGGGAGAGTCGTCACTGTACGGCAGGGCATTGGCGTGCCTGGGACACAACCGGGTGCTGCAACAGCGGTTCACCGACGCCGAGCCGTACTACCGGCGGGCACTGCCGTTGGTGCGCGGTCTGCCCAGTATCTACTTCGAGGCGAATGCGCACGGCAACCTGGCCCTGATCACCACCCGACTCGGGCGGCACCGGGAGGCGCTCGACCACGCCGAGCGGGAACTGGTGTTGCGCCGAACAATCGGTGTGACCGAAGGCGTTGCCTATGCCCTGCACAACGTCGCGGCAGCGCGCCAAGGGCTCGAGCAACACCAGGCCGCGATCGATCTGTGCCAGCAGGCACTGGCCCTGTTCCGTACCGAAGCCGGTGACGAAGGGTTCGTGGCCACCACACTCCAGACGCTGGCGACATCACTGCAGCGTGTCGGCGAACACGACAGCGCCGCACGGTGTCTGGCCGAGGCCGTCACCATCCTCACCGACCTCGATGATCCGCACGCCGACCTGTTGCGCGGGCGGCTGTCCCAGGAAGGACAGCCGCCCTACGCCCCCCGTGTCTGACCCAATTTCCCACTGGGTCGTCAGGAGTTCGAACCGCAGGTGGGGCACAACGAACTAGGCGCGCTCAGTCCGATCACCCCGGACTGGAGTGTGACGAGGTTGTACCCGTACTGGCAGTCGGTCCGCAGCGCGGGGACACCGGTGATCAGGCTCATCACCGCGTGCGCGGTCATACTTCCCGCGATGGTGGCGGTGATCGCGTTGACCGCCTGCGGTGCCGCCCCCGACCTGATCCCCGGTGACCACTCGGTCGGTGGCGGCAGCGCCGCCTGCATCGCTTGCCGTTCGGCATAGAGGCAGTCGTAGCACGGTCCGCCTCCGCCGGGCCGGTAGAGACCCATGCTGACCTGCGGTCCGTCGTAGCCGCCGTGCACCCACACCGTCCCGGTCTCCCGGCACGCCGAATTGGTCCACGATCGGATCCGCCCGGCGGGCTTGTCCGCCGCCAGCAACAGCACATCGAACCGCGCCGCCAACCTCCGCAGGACAGTCGGGCCGTCGACCACGAGCCGTTCACCGGTGACCTGCACATCCCGGTTGTGGGCACGCAGCCGCTGCACCGCCGCCTCGACCTTGGACCGGCCCACGTCGTGCTCGGTGAACAACAGTTGCCGGTTCAGGTTCGACAGCTCCACCACGTCCGGCTCGACGCAGTGCACATGCCCGACCCCGGAGGCCACCAACGCCCACGCGGCGACACTGCCCACGCCACCGATGCCGACCACCACCACCCGCGCCTGCCGCAACAGCAACTGCACGTCCCAGCTCGTCCGGCGCGGTGTGCGGTCCATCCACCGCCACAAGCCACGCCCGCGCCCGTAGCGTTCCCGCTCCGCCGCCGACAATCCTTCCGGCACCGGCTCAGCCGCATCCTCCAGATAGCCCTCGCGGATGAGATCGCTGATCGTCGCACGCACTTCGACCTCGGACCGGTCGGGAAACGCGTGGACCAGGTCGGCGACCACCCGGTCCATCGTCCGCGTCCCGTCGAGGGTCTCCAGCAACGCCCACACCCACCCGTCCGGGTCCACCACAGCGGCCTCGATCCCACGGACCGAGCCGATCCGGATACGACCGTCGCCGAGACGAACAGGCCGGTGCTCCCACTTGATCCTCGGGCGAAACATCACAACCCTCCCCATCGACTAGGACTCAGTACCAGTACAGAACGTCATCTCCTCATCCACCTCGATGAACTCGATCACTGTCGCCACCTCCCTTCCCACGTCGGGGAGTCGATGCCGGCGTGGGCGGCGGCCGTGGTCGCCGGGCCCAGGCAGTGCGGCCCGGTCGGGTCGTCAGGGGCTGGCGGGTGGTGGCCGTTGGCGCTCATCGCGGTTCGCCTCCGTTCCGTCCCCCCACGGGTCGGGAGGACGGGGCAAGCATCTC
>NZ_JBSGBG010000109.1:0-2642 GCF_053601135.1 Actinosynnema sp. NPDC004786
GTCGTCAGGGGCTGGCGGGTGGTGGCCGTTGGCGCTCATCGCGGTTCGCCTCCGTTCCGTCCCCCCACGGGTCGGGAGGACGGGGCAAGCATCTCTGGCGGGACCGGACAGGAACCGGGACGAAAACCCGGACAACGGTCCGACACCGTGTCCGCCGATCGGGTGAAAGCGTTGTCCGGTAGGCCGATTGAGTGGGACGTCACACGGCAGGCGTAACGCCTCCCATGCCGAACTCACACGCCGTTAGCACGGCGACAACCTGTCGGGTGTACCGATGGTTCGGCCGTATGGATGAGCACGCCGTGGGCCTCTCGGACGCGGATATGTCGGCACACTGCGTCCCGACAGCGCCTACAGGGGGCCAGGGGTGGAGATCCGACTACTGGGCAGCGTCGAGATCGGTAATCACGAGCGCGTGTTCCACCTGTCCAGGCGCGGTGAACGGTGCCTGCTGGCCGTTCTCGCGCTCGACCTGGGCCGACCGGTCACGAAGACGACCCTGGCCGAACGCATCTGGGACGACAACGAGGCGCGCGACCGCAAGCAGGACACGCTCCCCACCTATGTCAGCCACGTGCGGACCGCCCTGATCGCGGCGGGCGCGCCGAAGGACTGCCTGCGCGCGGATCGCGCCGCCCGCGGCTACGTGCTCGACGTGGACCCGGACTTGGTCGACTATCACCGGTTCGCCGCCGAGACCCGGGCCGCCCGCGACCACGCCGACCACGAGCGGCTGCGGCGCGCGCTGGACCTGTGGCGCGGACCGGCACTGTCCGGTCTGGAGAGTCACTGGGCCGACCTCCGCCGCCAGCACCTCGACATCGAATACCGCGGCGCCCTGGAAACCCTGCTCACCGCCTACCTGCAGGCGGACGATCATGACGAGATGCTGCGGATTCTGCCGTGGCTGGACCAGCGGACGACACCGGACGAGCGGCTGGTGATGCTGGGCGCGGAAGCCTTCGCCCGCACGGGCCGTCACACCGAGATCCACGCGTGGGCCACCGGCATGGAACGGCGGATGCGCGAAATCCACGACATCGGCCTGTCTGACCGGGCCGTGGCCCGGCTGCACGGCCTGATCGCCGGCCCGCCGCCCGCCGAGTCGGTCCCGGACCTGTCCGGGTCGCCGTCGGCGATGTTCAGCCTGCGCCGGGACATCCCCGACTTCACCGGCCGCGACGATGAGCTGCGGGTCCTGCTCGATGCGGTCGAGGCCGCAGCCGACGGCCGCACGCGGGCGATCGCGATCCACGCCGTGGACGGGATGCCCGGAGTGGGCAAGACCGCGTTCAGCGTCCACGCCGCACACCGGGTCGCCCACCGCTTCCCCGACGGCCGCCTGTTCCTCGACCTGCACGGCCACGACCCCGTCCGCGAGCCCCGCACCCCGCTCGACGCGCTCGACTCGTTGTTGACGGCCACCGGCATCGACCCGAAAGTCATCCCGCGCGACCTCGACGACCGGGCCAGCCTGTGGCGTACCCGCGTCGCGGGGAAGAGGATCCTACTGGTTCTCGACGACGCCGCCACCCACGACCAGGTCCGGCCCCTGCTGCCCGGCACACCGGGCAGCCTGGTCCTGATCACCAGCCGCACCCGGCTGGCCGCCCTCGACGGCGTCCGGCCGCTCACCCTGGATACCCTGCCCTCCGACGACGCCGTGCGGATGCTGCTCGCGCTGGCTGGCCGCCGCGCTGACGACGAGGATCCCGTCGAGCTGCGCCGACTGGTCGAGCTGTGCGGACACCTGCCCCTGGCCATCGCGCTGATCGCGGGACAGCTACGCAGCCACCGCACCCACACCGCACGCCACACCGCCGATCGGCTTGCCCACACCCAGGACCGGTTGGCCGACCTGCACTCCGGCGACCGGTCCGTGCGCGCCGCGTTCGACACCTCCTACCGCGACCTGCCCGACGACCAGCGGGAGCTGTTCCGCCTCTTGGGCGTCCACAACGGACCCGACATCGACATCCACGCCGCCGCCGCACTGCACGACACCACACCCGACCAGGCCCGCCACCGCCTCGAAGCCCTGCATACCGCACACCTGCTCCAGGAAACCAGCCCCGGCCGCTACCGACTCCACGACCTGCTGCGCGTCTACGCCCACAACCACGCCGCCGACCTCGACCGTCGACACCGCCAGGACGCCACCACCCGCGTTCTGGACCACTACCTGCACACCGCCCACACCGCCGCCCAACACCTCCCCACCTACCGCACACCCGTCACCCCGATCACCCCGACTGCACCCAGACACCCCTACCCGATCACCGACGCCGAACAGGCACGAACCTGGCTCACCACCGAACTGCCCACCCTCGCCGCCACCATCCACCACGCCGCCCACCACACCCACCACACCCACGCCATCAACCTCGCCACCACCCTCGACGCCTTCCTCTTCGCCCACGGCCACTGGGAACAAGCCCACACCCTCCACCAGACCGCCCTACACGCCGCCACCCATACCGGTGACCGGCTTGGCCAGGCCAACGCCCTTAACAATCTCGGCACCGTTCAACGCGCGCGGGGCGAGCTCGGGGTGGCGGAGGCGACGTCGACCCGTGCTCTGGATCTGTTCACGGACCTGGGCGATCGGCGCGGTCAGGCCATTGCTCTCAACAATCTCGGCC
>NZ_JBSGBG010000110.1:0-2303 GCF_053601135.1 Actinosynnema sp. NPDC004786
CAGCTGGGCGGGCGGTGAGATCCGGGTCTTCGGCGACAAGTGCCTGGACGCCGAGAACCAGGGGGCCGCCAACGGCACCCGCGTCATCACGTGGACGTGCAACGGGCAGAACAACCAGAAGTGGACGTTCGGCTCCGACGGCACCATCCGCAATGCCCACGCCGGGCTCTGCCTCGACGCCGACCAGGCGGGCACCGCCAACGGCACGAGGCTGATCCTCTGGACCTGCAACGGCCAGGCCAACCAGAGGTGGACCCGAGCGTGACCGACGGCGTCCCGGCCGGGTGGGCGAACCCGGCCGGGACGCCACCCTGGAGCACGCAGGATCGAGGGCTCGCGCACGGCAACCAAGCCGAGCCACGCCCCGCGCCGCCCTGCCACACCCGGCCGAGACAGACCGGACCGCGCCGAGCCGGACCGCGTCAGGACACCGAGTCGGCCTGTTGTGCCCGCGCCGCCTCCGCGCGGCCGGCGGCCTTGGCTTCGGCCAGCATCGTTTCGAGCCGCCGCCGACGACGACGTCGGACGACGCGGAGGAGCAGGACCACCAGCACGACCACGGCCGACAACACGGCCTGCGGGATCGGCAGGGCCCATGTCGTGACGGTCGCCGTCACCGGCTCGGCGGCCGGCGGCGCGGCGGCGCCGTCCACGGCCCCCGGCGTGACCGAGACCGTGGCGCCGATCCGCCCGAACGGCCACTGGCCGGGCACCCGGGCCTCGAACTGCCGCATGCCGCCCGGCAGCACCTCCCGCGCCCGCGGGGCCGCGCCGTCGGTCCACGTGCTGCTGCCGAACGGGCTCGACGTGGTGATCCCGGTGTCGGCGGCGGCGCGGACGTTGCCGTCGTTGGTCACCGCGTACCGCACCGTGACGGTGCCGGCGGCGAAGGGGTTCCACGACCCCTCGTAGGTGGCGTGGACGTCGGTGACGGCGAGCGCGGCCTTCAGGTCGCCGGTGACGCGGAGGTTGAACCGGACGCCCACGCGGTTGCGCACGCGGACCTGGCCCGACAGCGTGTCCAGGGACGCCGTGACGCCCGCCGGGTGGTCGCCGGGGGTGGCGTGGTCCGGCACGGCCACGGCCACCGGCACCACCGCGGTCGCGCCGCCCGCCACCGTGACGGTCTCCGGCACGTCGATCCAGGAACCGCCGTCGGTGGGCGTGACGTCGGCGGCCCGCATGTCGAACAGGCCCTTGTCGGTGAGGTAGCCGTCGTTGGCGTCGATGGCGAAGGTGACGGGGCGGGGCGAGTGGTTGGTCACCGCGACGTGCTCGGTGATCCGCTCCCCGCCGCGCAGCTCCAGGTCGACCACCCGCCTGCCGTCCGGGCCGTCGGCCTTCGCGGGGACCACGGACCACGTGACCTCGCCCTGCGGTGGTTGCCCGGACGCGGCCGGCGCGGGGCCGCACAGCACGGCGGCGGCAGCGGCGACGCAGAGGAGCACGCGCCGGGTGCGGGTCGTGGTCATCGGGTCTCCCTCGACGTGCGAGGTGTCCGGGGCGCGGCGCGGGGCCGCGTCCCGGACACCGGGGTGGAACGGGTCAGGACTGGTCGAACAGCGACAGCGTCAGCGTCGAGTGGTACTGGCCCGCCTGCACGTCGACCGGGGTGCGCAGCACCAGGTCGGCGTTGACGTCCCAGGAGCCGGTCTCGTCCGCCGCGTTCGCGGTCGACACCAGCAGCTCCTGCCCCTGGAGGCCGACGGCCGGCGCGCCGGTCCCGTCGGAGATGACGCTGGAGACCGGTTCGCCGGCCGCCACCGCGCCGGTGGTCGTGTCGGTGAGCAGGCGCGGCTTCCAGCCCAGGTGCTCGGAGCCGAAGCCGGCGCCGCCGCCGGCGGGCGTGAAGTCGCTCGCCTGGCCGACCACGGCCCAGAAGGAGCCCGCCGGGATGTCCTCCGGCCGGCGGGTGTCGGTGATCGTGATGGTCGGCGTGACGCCGGTGAACTGCCGGGCGGCGGCGTCCGAGCCGTTCTCGGTGAGGGTGACGCCGTCGTTCGGCGCGACCGTCATCGTGAGCTGCCCGGGGGTGCCGGTGTCCTCGATGGTGACGTTCACGTCGATGCCCGCGTCCCCCGCGGGGTCGGCCGAGGCCGGTGCGACGACCGCCGCGCCGAGCGCGAGGCCGAGGGCGGACGCCGCGATCAGGCGGGACGTGGTGGGTGGTCTCATGCTGTTCTGCTCCTCGTTGGTTTCAGCCGCAGGTGACGAAGGGGTTGCCGGGAGCGGCGGGAGGGGCGGTGGGGGGGGGCCGGGGCGCCCACCCCCCCCCCCCCAACGAAAAAAAAAACAAAAAAAAA
>NZ_JBSGBG010000111.1:0-2152 GCF_053601135.1 Actinosynnema sp. NPDC004786
TCCCGCCACGATCATGCAGCCTCACACGTCCGAACGGAGCACCTGTCGCCCGATCAACCCAGCCCACACGGCCGCCGAAGCGAACAGCACACGCACAGTAAAGCGCGCAAGTTCTTCCATACGCGATCAACAATGTCAACCGATCGAGTGATGGATCACCATCAGTCAAACAACAGAATCCCCACCCGACACAACACCCCATGACCGACACAGGATCCACACCTTCCCGATCCGCCATACCCGACGAAATCCGCCCGGAACACCCCGGAACCGTTATCGGACGTCTCGACGCACCGAGCGTTCCACGGCACCACCGCCAATCCCATGCACCGGACATCGGCACGCGAGCACGATGAGACCCCCTTACGCACTCGGCATACGCGACCACTGAAGTCCACTGTGGACTACGGACGCCCGGCCACAGGAGCGGACACGAATCCGGCACGTCCGCCACGGCCACACCAACCAAACAGAATGGACAGCCTCCGTGACGACCCGTGATCAGGAAGGCACCGGACCACGATAGGCCACCGCATCAACGAAGCAAGGGCCGCAGCGGGAGGCAAATGACAACAAACCCGATTTGCCCCCCACCCAGCCGCCCACCACAGCACCACCCCCGGACGACTCGACATCATGACCGCCGGCGAAGCCAGCCACCCCTGGCCCCACTCACTCGAGCATCCCTCGCACCAACCGCACGGACACCCGCCACAACAACCCACACCGGTTCGCGATCCCTACGAACCTCAGAAGCCAGCGCCAAGTGTGACAACGCGCGGACAACACGGCGTGCGTAGTGCGAGCCCCGCCAGCCCTGAAGGACTTGCGCCGACGGAAAGCCATGCTCCACATCGGGGACATGGTCGAGGCCGCAACCCTCGTCCGGTGCACCCACACCGCGAACTTGGGACGTGACCGTGATGTCGTTGCGATCCTCGCCGACGCTGGCGGGCTGGCGCTGGCGGCGATTCAGCAGGTCATAGCCTCCTCACTCGTGTTGCGATCCTCGCCGACCCTGGCGGGCCGGCGCTGGTCGGCCTGCAACTTGATCTGCATCAAGTCCCAGCAGTTGCGATCCTCGCCGACCCTGGCGGGCCAGCGCTGGGGTAGTGCCGCAGCGCGCGTGCGCTCTCTTCGATGCGGTTGCGATCCTCGCCGACCCTGGCGGGCCGGCGCTGGCTCCCCCAGGAGACGGGCTTGTCGCGGCCGGAGCGGGTTGCGATCCTCGCCGACCCTGGCGGGCCGGCGCTGGTACTACGCCACCTGCCCCGGCAACGGCTCGCCGCAGTTGCGATCCTCGCCGACCCTGGCGGGCCGGCGCTGGGCGCAGTCCGACCGGCGCGCCACCGCGCTACTCCAGCGTGTTGCGATCCTCGCCGACCCTGGCGGGCCGGCGCTGGGACGGGTACTCAGGCGAAACCAGTGGTGGCCAGACGTTGCGATCCTCGCCGACCCTGGCGGGCCGGCGCTGGTCCACGACGTGCACCCCTGGTAACTGCACGACGAGTTGCGATCCTCGCCGACCCTGGCGGGCCGGCGCTGGGCGACCGTCGGGCGGCCGTGTTCGGCGACCCCCAGGTGTTGCGATCCTCGCCGACCCTGGCGGGCCGGCGCTGGCCATGGCGGTGACGCCGTTGGTGGGGGCGTTGCCGTTGCGATCCTCGCCGACCCTGGCGGGCCGGCGCTGGGCTGGCTGAACAGCATAAATAGGGCCCGAGAGGTTGTCGAAATACTCGCTGTTCCCGGATACTGGGATGACGCGCCGTCGCCGGCTTGGGAACCCGTCGGCGTGTCATGACACGCATGGGGTTCCGAACCGTCAGGCCGGTGTTTCTGAGTTGACGCCTCGCGCCGGCGCCTGTGCGGTTCCGGGCGGATGGCGACCGGCTGGTGGACAGGCGGCTGGCCGCTTTCCGTTGGGCGTCATCACGCTGGCGACAGCTGTCGGGCTGTGGTCGGCACATTCGGTGTCGTGTGGGCGGCTTCAGATGATGAGGGGGTCTCGGTGGGCGGCGTCGGTCGCGGCTCCGAGGTGCTTGGCGGTGTCGAAGGTGCCGCGGTCGAGGTGGTAGATGCGCACGGAGTCTCGGTGGGGGTCGATGATGGCGAGCAGGCGGGCTTCGAGGGCGAGTCGTTGGGCCGGGGTGCA
>NZ_JBSGBG010000112.1:0-2013 GCF_053601135.1 Actinosynnema sp. NPDC004786
CTGGGCTTGTCGGAGGTCTGGACGACCAAGCTGCTGTTGGACCGCGCCGCCGAGGGTGTCGGCACGCAGGAGGAGGTGCTGGAGCAACACGAGGCCGGTCGGGTGATCCTCGCCTTCGAACACGGCGCGAGCCGGATCGCCGCCAAGGCGCCGATCGACGGTGACCTGCTCGGCGAGATCAGCGGGAAGCTGACCGGCAGGAGCGCCGACACCACGGAGGCGAGACTACGGACCCGCCAGAGTTGGCTGGAGGGTCACGCGCCGGGCCAGACGCCCATCCTGACCGCGCCGCCCGGCGCGATGCTGCACAGCGCTTTCGCCCAGTGGTCCACCTGGGTGGCCGCCCCGCATCCGCTGCCGCGGGTCGGCAAGATCGCGTTGGGGCACCTGAACCTCGCGTTGCTGGATCCGTTCGAGGACACCGGCCGGTACCTGCCCAGCATCTACAGCTCGCTGGAGATGGTGCGCTCGGGGTTGCTGCGCGAGCAGGTCCTGCCCCTGTCGTCATGGCTGGACGAGCACGCGGCCGAGTACCACGACCGGATCCGGGCTGTGGTCGACGGAGGCCCGATCGAGGACTGGATCGAGTTCTTCGCCGGGATCGTCGGATCCCAGGCACGCGCCCAGCTGCGCCTGATCGAACAGCTGGACGACCTGTGCCGGAAGCTTCTCGACCAGGCGGACGGCTCCCCCACCGTGCAGCGCGTGGTCGCCGGACTGGTCACCGCCCCGGTCACGAGCAACCGCGCGCTCGAGGCCATGTACAAAATCGCCAACCGCACCGCCACCCAGGTGACCCGTCGTCTCGAGAACACCGGGGTCCTGGAGAACCTCGGCGGCAAGTCCTACAACAAGATCTTCGTCTGCCAGCCGGTGCTGGACGTGTACGCGCTGCAGACTCCCCCGCCGCCCGACTCGGACCACGCCGTCTTCCTCCCGCCCGCCGACTGACCCCCTCACCGATCCGGAAAGCAGCGCCTCGACCGTGTCCCCCGACAAACGCCCCCGTCCCCGTCGTCACCTCCGCACCGACCACCGCCACCACCATCGTCGTTTCCGTGTCCCCCGTCGGGGCCGGCGCCGACCGGTGGCGGCGCTCAAGCCGGTGACCACCCTGATCCAGATCGCCCTGGCGCTGGTACACCTGTGGCGGGACTGACCGGTCACCGTCACCGACCGGGCAGGGACCGGCCTTCCGGATGGGCGAGCAGGATCCGGACGCGTTGCGCCGCCCGCTCGTCCCGGTCCACCAGCAGCCGCAACGCGGCGCTGAACTGCCGTCGCGCCCAACCGAACGCGCCCAGACCCCACAACGCCCGCCCCAAATCCTCCAGCACCGAGGCGAGCTCGCCCGGCGGCGCGTCCGCGGGGCTGTCCAGTTCGCCCACCGCACGGGCCGCCTCACGCAACTGCTCGCCGGCGTCACGATCCCGGCCGACGCCGACGAGCGCGACACCGCGCGACACCCGCACGCGCGCCAGCCCGAACCGGTCACCCACCCGCCGATACAGCGACACCAGGCGCTGGTAGCAGTCGAGTTCACGGTTGCCCCGCCCGGCCGCGCGGTAGACGTGCGCGCGACGCCACAACGTGTCGATCATGCCCTCGGTGTCGTCGAGTTGCTTCCACACCACCCACTCGCGCACACCGTGGGCCTCGGCGGTGGGAAAGTCGCCCGCGGCGGCGAACCACCGGGCGCTCAACCGCAACAACCCGGCCAGACCGTGAGGTCGCCGATCGTCGACGGCCGCACGCGTCCCCGCCTCGGCCAGATCGACCGCCCACTGCCGCGGGGCGTCCGTCGGCGCGCAGACCCACAGACGGGACGCCAGCCCCACCGCCAGCGACCGCAGCCGCGCCCTGCCGCCGGCGCGCACGGTCGCCAGCGACACGGGCAGGTGCCGACGCAACCACGCCGCCGCCTGGGGCGGCCCGGCGAACCACACAGGCGACGATGCCGGCGTGTCGACCCGGTGGTCGAACCCGTCGGTCGCGTGTCCCAACAGCTCGCAG
>NZ_JBSGBG010000113.1:0-2004 GCF_053601135.1 Actinosynnema sp. NPDC004786
GGGTAGTGCTTCATCACCATCTGAACGGGACTCCTGTCCACCCGGATCGTCAGGATCCAAGTGTGTCTGGTGTCCAACATCAAGGGTCAGGGCCCCAACGCCCCATGACCGACACAGGATCCACGCCTTCCCGATCCGCCATACCCGACGAAATCGCCCAGAACACCCCGGAGCCGTTATCGGACGTCCCGACGCACCGAACGTTCCGCAGCACCACCGCCAATCCCATGCACCGGACATCGGCACGCGAGCACGATGAGACTCCCCTTCCCCACTCGGTATACGCGACCACTGAGTCCACTGTGGACTGCGGACGGTCGGCCGCAGGAGCGGACACGAATTCGGCACGTCCGCCACGGCCACACCAGCCAAACAGAATGGACAGCCCCCGTGACGTCCCGTGATCAGGAAGGCACCGGACCACGATAGGCCACCGCATCAACGAAGCAAGGGACGCAGGGGGAGGCAAATGACAACAAACCCGATTTGCCCCCTACCCAGCCGCCCACCACAGCACCACCCAGGGACGACCCGCCATCATGACCGCCTGCGAAGCCGGCCACCCCCGGCACCCACTCACTCGAGCATCCCTCGCACCGACCGCACGGACACCCGCCACAGCAACCCGCACCGGTTCGCGATCCCTACGAACCTCAGAAGCCAGCGCCAAGTGTGACAACGCGCGGACAACACGGCGTGCGTAGTGCGAACCCCGCCAGCCCTGAAGGACTTGCGCCGACGGAAAGCCATGCTCGACATCGGGGACACGGTCGAGGCCGCAATCCTCGTGCGGTGCACCCACACCGCAAACTTGGGACGTGACCGTGATGTCGTTGCGATCCTCGCCGACCCTGGCGGGCCGGCGCTGGTCATAGGCCAGGAGACTGCGGCCACCAGACCGGGTGTTGCGATCCTCGCCGACCCTGGCGGGCCGGCGCTGGCTGTCCGCGCGACAGGTCGGCCTTGATGTTGTTCTCGTTGCGATCCTCGCCGACCCTGGCGGGCCGGCGCTGGTCACGATCAACGGCGAGCTGGTCTCCCTGTGGGAGTTGCGATCCTCGCCGACCCTGGCGGGCCGGCGCTGGACCAGCCGTTCGGCATCCTCACCGCGCTGGACGCGTTGCGATCCTCGCCGACCCTGGCGGGCCGGCGCTGGGCGGCAACGCGGCGCACGTGGCCAGCGCGTCGGTCGTGTTGCGATCCTCGCCGACCCTGGCGGGCCGGCGCTGGTCGACCAGGTGCCCAAGGCCCGGCTGGGCGTGCTGCTGTTGCGATCCTCGCCGACCCTGGCGGGCCGGCGCTGGACTCCCGCGCACCCGGGTGGGAGTCGTACGGGAAGTTGCGATCCTCGCCGACCCTGGCGGGCCGGCGCTGGGCTGGCTGAACAGCACAAATAGGGCCCCGAGAGGTTGTCGCCATACTCGCTGTTCCCGGATACTGGGATGACGCGCCGTCGCCGGCTTGGGAACCTGTCGGCGTGTCATGACACGCATGGGGTTCCGAACCGTCAGGCCGGTGTTTCCGAGTTGACGCCTCGCGCCGGCGCCTGTGCGGTTCCGGGCGGATGGCGACCGGTTGGTGGACAGGCGGCTGGCCGCTTTCCGTTGGGCGTCATCACGCTGGCGACAGCTGTCGGGCTGTGGTCGGCACACATTCGGTGTTGTGTGGGGAGCTTCAGATGATGAGGGGGTCTCGGTGGGCGGCGTCGGTCGCGGCTCCGAGGTGCTTGGCGGTGTCGAAGGTTCCGCGGTCGAGGTGGTAGATGCGCACGGAGTCTCGGTGGGGGTCGATGATGGCGAGCAGGCGGGCTTCGAGGGCGAGTCGTTGGGCCGGGGTGCAGACGACTTCGAAGACGGACTTCTGTACCCGGTGTCCCACGCCTTCGCACGTCTTGGCGACGTGGCGGAGCCGTCGTTCGCCTTCCGGTGTCGTGGTGTCGACGTCGTAGGTGACGAGCAGTTCCATCAGGTGATCGTCCAGGGCTGGTAGGCGTCGGTGGTGCCG
>NZ_JBSGBG010000114.1:0-1797 GCF_053601135.1 Actinosynnema sp. NPDC004786
ACAGGCCGAGGGCCGGGTGACTGCCACAGTCACCCGGCCCTCGGCCTTCCGGATCTTCACGCCGCCTCTTACGCGACTACCGCATCAACCGCCGCCCGCGTCCGCTCGTGGCTGGCAGGCATCAAGGCACGCCGCCTGCGGCGACGCGCGACCAATCCCGGGTCACATTGGCACGACTCCGCGCGCGGCACGCCGGGCTCCCGCTCCGCTCCGCCCGTCGGCCGCGCGCGGAGTCGGTGCACGTGCCGAGGGAAGCGGCGCGCCAGCAGATGGGAGCTGCCACTAGGCCACTTCCAGTTACCAGGGCCGTGAACGATCGCGCGGTCAACGGCTTTCGGCACTAAGTACGGCGATCGACTGCCGCGACGGCTTCGCCGCCTTGCCACCGATCCCCGCGCGATTGTTGGTTACTCATGCAACTTGCCAGGCGCATTGATTAATCTACTAGACACAATATCAACCGACTCAATAGCCGGAGAGTGGTCGATCGTGTGACCGACTCCGACAATAGCCGTGACCTCAAACTCTTGAGCATCCACTAATTCGTCCGACTCAAAGGTGACGGTTTCGAGCAACGAGCCGGAGTAACCCAACGGGAACGACTCGGCAGCCTTCGGCACCCTTACCGAATCCACTCGGACTTCAAGACGCCACCGCATTGTCGCAACGAGCCACACTTTCCCTTCGACCCTATAGGACGAAGTGTCGACGATCGACCGCAAGACCGTTCGATGCAACATGACCGTTTGCCACATACCTGACGCCATATCGAAGCGGGATGTCACCAGCCTATGAGCGAGCGCACTGACGCGCTCACCGCAAACGCGGTCAATAGCCGTTCTCAGAGTCGAATCAGCCGCAAGCAGGTCGAACGACAGGAGGTCCGCCTCGTGGTTAGAGCGATCCGCAAGGAGCGGGAGCAGTTCAGCTAAATCACGACAATAGACGAAGTCATCTGCTCGATCTTCAAGCTCGCTGCGCAACTCATCCACAAGATCGGGATGGAGCTCGTTCTTTCCGAATGCACGCGCGTCGTTCGAGACGAAGAATAGCTTTCCCGATGAACCCTTGCATTCTTGCACGGCTGTCAGCCATAGGATCACGTCACGCGCGCCGATGCCCGGCTTATCCCACGATGTCGCCGCCGGAAGCTGGCGATTTATCTCACGTCGCAGTCCTTCGACATGATACCGAGGGTCACTAACAATGATTTTCATCGACGACAGGAACTCGCCGATCCGGCGACTAATTACCGGACCAACCTCGCCCGAATCATATGCGCCTTCAAGGCGGACAATATCCTCGTCGCCATACTCGCGAAACGAGGCGGTCGCTACCTGCAACTTTCTCCAGGCATCTTGAACATTCTTCTCATAACGCGCCCGGAACTCCTCGAAAGTTATATCTGCGGTGGCAATGTCATGATTTGCACTATTAGCGATCTCGCAGAGAAGCCGCCATAGGCGATGTTGTGTACGCGGAATTTTCAGCAGCTCGTTAGCATCAATTACGATCAACCCGTCCCCCTGCATGGACCAAATGGATCAATGTTGTAGCACACATCCGCCATCTACTCGACCCGGGAAACATGATCAGACCGCCTCTAGGCCGTCAGACGTCGAACGGCGCTAGTCAACGATGACGAACATCGAGAGGAAACGAGCAGGTCAGGTATGGCGTGATAGGGCAAACCGCAGGTATCCGCCGACCGCTGGCAGTCCTACGACGTGTGATCGGCGCGGGGCTCCCGGCGGAGCCCCACCGAGCCTCCACAGGCCGAGGGCCGGGTGACTGCCA
>NZ_JBSGBG010000115.1:0-1662 GCF_053601135.1 Actinosynnema sp. NPDC004786
GCCCAACCGATCGATTACCGGGTCAACCCTCCGAGACGCGCCACTAGATCGAAATGTATGGACATGGATCTCTCAGCCGAGCTTGCGGTGATCTTCGGCGATCCGCTCCAGCAGGTCCCCCAACGCGTCACCGCGCACCGCCAGCCGCTCCAACCTGCCGAACAGGGCCAGGTACTCGCGCACGTCGTGCGGGTCGGTGATCGTCGCGTTGCCGGTCAGCACGCTCAGCGTGACAACGCGATCGTCGTACACCTGGAAGCCGTGCAGGGCCACCACGTTCGCGTCCGCCGTTCACGGCACCACGCCCACCTGGACATTCGGTCTGGTCGCGACCGTCAGCAGGTGGTCGATCTGCTCGCACATCAGGCTCGCCGGCCCCATCCGCCACCGCAGCGCACTCTCCGTCAGCAGGAAGACGTACCGCTTGCCGAGGTCGTCCATGCGTGCGCGTCGGGCATGCAGGGTGGTGACGGCGGCGTCCTGTTCGTGCGGCGCCATCGTGCTCATCACGACGCGCAGGTAGTCCTCGCTCTGCAGCAGCGCGGGAACACCGGCGTTCTGGAAGAACCGGCTGGTGGCGGCACGGGCTTCGATCCGGGCCACCGTCTGTTGGTGCCGTTGCGCGCCGCGGTGCAGCACCACCCGCCGGGTCTCCGCTTCCGCAGACAACTGCCGGGCCAGCTCCACCAGCCTCGACCGGACCTCCCGAGTCGCGGACAACTCGGCCGTCAACCGCTCGACGTCGGTCACGGACGGCAGGAGCATGCCGTTCTCGATCTTCGGCCACCTGGACTGGCACATCCCGACGGCACGCGCCATGACCGTCCCGGTCTTTCGGGCTCGGGTTCGCAGCCGTCGTAGCTCGCTGGTCAACGTCCTGGTCTCGGTCGGCCAGTTCCAACGCGACCTGCAGAACGAATTCACCCGTGACGGCCTGGCCGCCGCCCAGGACCCAGGCCTCGCGGTTCGGCGGGCGACCGCAGGTCGACCGGCTCGGCGTCCTGGAGGAAGTGCGCACCGCGTTCCGCGCGGGCAAGGCCAGCGTCGAAGCCAGGTCCTGCAACCCGTTCACCTCGAAGGGCAGCGAGAACAACATTTTTGCGGACACCAACCCGAGCCGAAGCCCTCCGACAGGGAGGTGTCACATCGTATTGCCGTAGTGGTCATGGATCAGTCCTGTGGAAGTCTGCGATCCTGTACTACCCGATCTAACTTACCATTACTTCATGAGCACCACTCGAAATTCTACCGGCACCGCAGGTGCGGATGGAAGGATGTCTCTATGCCCAAACTACGCTCACGCTTTTTCGCCGTCATGCTGGCCGTGGCAGCTTCGTTAGGCGTTCTCACCATCACTGCACCGACAGCCAGCGCAGCAGGTTGCGATGTCTACCTGGTGATCGAGAACGCATATGTTCGCGAAAACCCGGATAATGACTCGGTTATTCGCAAGACGAAGTATGCCGGTGAGGAAGTCCGCAGTTGCTACGGAACCGGTGCTTGGCCTCCCGGTTTCGAGTGGACGCCCGTTAACTGCACTTGCGCGACAGACGGCCAGGGTTGGATTATCTCCCGCAAGTTGCGCTGGTTGCGCTATGAAGGCTGATCGCAATGACTAGTGGCGCGTCTCGGACGGTTGACCTGGTAATCGATCGATTGGGG
>NZ_JBSGBG010000116.1:0-1622 GCF_053601135.1 Actinosynnema sp. NPDC004786
GTGAGGAGCACCGCGGCCGCCACGGGTCCGAGAACCCTACGCAAGATCATCAGTCACTCTTTCTGCCGGTGGGTGGTGTGGCGGCGGGTGAGCGGGTGGCGCCGGACGACCGGGACGCGGGCGCTCGACGGCACCGGGGGCGCGTCGCCGATCAGGGAGGATCCGGGGGCGGCGCGCGTCGGACGCGCACGGCGCAGGAGGCGATCGCATCGCTGTCCCCATCGTCGTCGTTGACGAACGGCCGCGGCGGAAGTGCCCGGCCGAGAGGGTTTTCGAAAGTTGCGCGAAAAGCGCTTTCACTTTCGGGCCAATCTAGCCGGCACGGGACGAACCAGTCAACGTGCGGCGATGCTAAAGTTGTGAGCGCTAACTTGAGCAGGGATCGCGGTCTTCGCATCGACAAACATCGAGTCGTGCCAGTACCGGTGTGTTAGCGCAAACATTCAGTTCGGCGGCGGTCCCACGCTGCCGCGTTCGACCAGGGTCGGCACGATGGTCCGCCGCTGCCGGCCCGCCTCGCCGCCGCCGACCTGGGCCAACAACAGGTCCAGCGTCTCACGCGCCACCGCCGCGAAGTCCGGCCGGACGGTGGTGAGCGGCGGGATCAGGTAGCCGGCCTCGGGCACGTCGTCGAAGCCGACCACGCTCACGTCCTGTGGCACGCGCCGGCCCCGCTCGCTCATCGCACGCAGGATGCCGAGCGCCAGGTGGTCGTTGGCCGCGAAGACGGCGGTCACCTCGGGGTCGCGCGCCAGCTCCAGCCCCGCCCGGTACCCCGACGCCGCGCTCCAGTCGGCCGGCACCGGCGGCGGGACGGGGAGGCCGGCGGCCTCCAGCGCCGCCCGCCAGCCGCGCACGCGGCCCGCGCTGTCGAACCAGTCCGGCGGGCCGGAGACGTGCCACACCGCGCGGTGGCCCGCCTCGACCAGGTGGCGGGTCGCGGCGAAGGCGCCCGCCTCCTGGTCCGCGGTCACCAGCGGGGTCGGCCGCTCCGGGTCGCCGTCCACCACCACCAGCGGCACACCGGGCGGCACGGCGTCGATCGCGTCGCTCACCGACGCGGTGGGGGCGATCACCACGATGCCCGCCACCCGCTGCTCGTGGTGCCGCTCCAGCGCCCGCGCGATGGACTCGCGGTCCGACGCGTTCACCCGGTGCGCGGTCACCACGAACCTCACCTCGGCCGCCGCCTGCTCGAACGCCGCCAGCAGCGAGATCGGGCCGTACAGGGTGGAGTTCTGCGCCACCACGCCGATCAGCTGCGACCGGCCCGTCACCAGGGCGCGAGCCACCCGGTTGGGCCGGTAGCCCAGTTGGTCGATCGCCGCCTGGACCCGCAGCCGCGTCTGCTCCCGGACGTACGGGTGCCGGTTGAGCACCCGCGACACCGTCTGGTGCGAGACGCCCGCCAGCCGGGCGACGTCCGACATCGCGGGCGCGCCGAAGGTCCTGTTGTCCACGAGCGTCCCTTCGGCGAGGTGTCCCGCGCGGGTCAGGCGGTGCCGCAGGGGGCGCCGTTGAGCGAGTACGAGGTGGGTTCGGCGGTGTTGCCGGTGTGGTTGGCCTGGAACCCGATGCTCACCGACGCCCCCGGCGCGATCGTGCCGTTGTACGACACGTTC
>NZ_JBSGBG010000117.1:0-1441 GCF_053601135.1 Actinosynnema sp. NPDC004786
AGTAGCGGTAGTGCTCGGGCTTGTAGGGGCCGTCCACGTCGACGTCGATGTACTCGGCCTGGTCCTTGGTCAGCTTGGTGAGCTTGCCGCCGAGGGCCTCCAGGTGGATGCGGGCGACCTTCTCGTCGAGCTTCTTGGGCAGGCGGTAGACCTCGCGGTCGTACTCCTGGTGCTTGCCGAACAGCTCGATCTGGGCGATGACCTGGTTGGAGAAGGAGTTGGACATCACGAAGCTGGGGTGGCCGGTGGCGTTGCCCAGGTTGAGCAGCCGGCCCTCCGACAGCACCAGGATCGAGTGGCCGTCGGGGAAGACCCACTCGTCCACCTGCGGCTTGATGTTGACCCGCCGGATCCCGGGGTAACGGGCCAGGCCCGCCATGTCGATCTCGTTGTCGAAGTGGCCGATGTTGCCCACGATCGCCTGGTGCTTCATCGCCGCCATGTGCTCCACCCGCACCACGTCCTTGTTGCCCGTGGTCGTGATCACGATGTCGGCCCGGTCCAGCACGTCCTCCAACCGCTGCACCTCGTAGCCGTCCATCGCCGCCTGCAACGCGCAGATCGGGTCGATCTCGGTCACCACGATCCGCGCGCCCTGCCCCCGCAGCGACTCCGCCGCGCCCTTGCCCACGTCGCCGTAACCGCAGATCACCGCGACCTTGCCGCCCATCAGCACGTCCGTGCCCCGGTTGATCCCGTCGATCAGCGAGTGCCGGATGCCGTAGCGGTTGTCGAACTTCGACTTGGTCACCGCGTCGTTGACGTTGATCGCCGGGAACAGCAGCTCCCCGGCCGCGGCCAGCTGGTACAGCCGCATCACCCCGGTCGTGGTCTCCTCGGTCACCCCGCGGATCCCCTCGGCGATCTTGGTCCACTTGCCCGGGTCCGCCGCCAACGACCGGCGCAGCGTCTCCAGGATCAGACCCCACTCCTCCGGGTCGTCGGCCTCCGGCTGCGGCACCACCCCGGCCTTCTCGTACTGCACGCCCTTGTGCACCAGCAGCGTGGCGTCACCGCCGTCGTCCAGGATCATGTTCGGACCGCCGCCGTCCGGCCAGGTCAGCATCGACTCCGCGGTCCACCAGTACTCCTGGAGCGTCTCGCCCTTCCAGGCGAACACCGGCACGCCCCGCGGCTCCTCCACGGTCCCGTGCGGGCCCACCACCACCGCCGCGGCGGCGTGGTCCTGGGTGGAGAAGATGTTGCACGAGGCCCACCGGACCTCCGCGCCCAGGGCGACCAGCGTCTCGATCAGCACCGCCGTCTGCACGGTCATGTGCAGCGAACCGGAGATCCGCGCGCCCTTGAGCGGGTAGACCTCCGAGTACTCGCGGCGCAGCGCCATCAGGCCGGGCATCTCGTGCTCGGCCAGCCGGATCTCCTTGCGGCCGAACTCGGCCAGGGAGAGGTCCGCCACGGCGAAGTCGATGCCGTTGCGGGT
>NZ_JBSGBG010000118.1:0-1307 GCF_053601135.1 Actinosynnema sp. NPDC004786
GGGACTTCACCCCGGATGTTGGACACGGGGTTATGCGGCTGGGGTCAGCGTAGCCGGTGTCGAAGTAAGGCTGTTCTCGTAGTCGATCGGGGACATCTGGCCGAGGTGGGAGTGGCGTCGTCGGGTGTTGTAGCGGTGTATCCAGCCGAACACCGCCAGGCGTGCTTCCTCTGCGCTGTCCCAAGTCTGGGCGCCTTGGAGGGTTTCGCGTTTGAAGGAGGCGTTGAGGCTTTCGGCGGCGGCGTTGTCGGCTGAGCTGCCGACCGCGCCCATGGACCGGGTCACTCCGGCGGCGCGGCAGGCGTCGGCGAAGGATTTGGCGCCGTATTGGGCTCCGTGGTCGCTGTGGAAGATCGCCCCGGCCAGGCTGCCGCGTGTCCGCTGCGCCGTGTGCAGGGCGTCGAGGACGAGTTCGGTGCGCATGTGGTCGGCCACGGCCCAGCCGACCAGGCGGCGCGAGCACAGGTCCATCATGGTCGCGAGGTAGAGGAAGGTGCCGTCGGCGATGGGCAGGTAGGTGATGTCGCCGACGTAGCGGGTGTTGGGCGTCTGGGCGGTGAAGTCGCGTTCGAGCAGGTCGGGGGCTTTGGCCGCGGTGGGGTCGGCGTGGGTGGTGCGGTGTCGGCGGCGCAGTCGCAGCCCGGCCAGGCCGCCCTGGCGCATGACCCGGGCGACGCGTTTGTGGTTGACGTGGTGTCCGGTGTCGTGCAGTTCGGCGGTGATCCGGGGGACGCCGTAGGTGCCGGCCGACTCGTGGTGGATCACCCGGATGCGCGCGGCCAGGCGCGCGTCGTCCGCGGCGCGGGCCGCCCGGTCGGGTGCGGTGGCCTTCCAGTGGTAGTAGCTGGACCGGGCGATCCCGATGACCTGGCACAACCGCTTCACGCCGTACCGGCGTCGGTTTTCGGAGACGAACCCGAAGCGGTTCACCAGCGCGTCTCCGTCGCGAAATACCGGGCCGCCTTGCGCAGGATGTCGCGTTCCTCCTCCAGCTCGCGGATCCGCCTGCGCAGCGTGGCGTTCTCGTCCTCCGGCGAGGCCGCGGCCGAGGCGCTCGCGGTGGCGGCGGGTGCCCCGGTGCGTTGTGCGTCGTCGAGCCGGATCCAGTTGCGCAGCGTCTCGTGGTTGACGCCCAGGTCCTGGGCCACCGATTTGATCGTCGCGCCGGGGCGGGACCGGTAGAGCGCGACCGCCTCGGCCCGGAACTCCGGCGGGTAGTGCTTCATCACCATCTGAACGGGACTCCTGTCCACCCGGATCGTCAGGATCCAAGTGTGTCTGGTGTCCAACATCAAGGGTCAGGGCCC
>NZ_JBSGBG010000119.1:0-1298 GCF_053601135.1 Actinosynnema sp. NPDC004786
TCCCCCAACCCCCGCACATTCGGCATGAACGGCAACAACCCCGGCGTCATCCCCACCACGTCCACCACCACCAACGGCCTCACACCGACACCCCCAGGTTCCGCTCGGCCCATCGCAACTCCGCCGCGATCCCCTCCGCCAGGTCGGCCACGCCACCCGGCAGCACGGACCACGTGTAGGTCTCCACCTCGACGTCCGGCGGCGGGTCGAACACCCGCACGGCGGACATGGCCCGCAGCAGCACGTCGGTGGTGGCGCGCAGCGGCGCGGGCGGCTCGGCGTGCAGCGGCACGTGGAAGTGCACCCGCCACGGCCCGTCGACGGGCAGCGCGGCGAACGCCTCCGGCAGGTCGTCGGCCCGGCGCACCTCCCCGTCCCGCCAGGCGCGCACCTGGTGCAGGTAGCGCGGCTCGGCGAACGGGCCCAGCACGTCCCGGGCGTCGGTCGGGTCGGCCAGCTCCAGCGCCGCCGACGCCTGGACCTTCACCACGCTGAGCCCGGCGTCGGCGATCGACCGCACGGCCTCCTCGGGGTCGGCGAACGACACCGCCAGGTGGCAGGTGTCCAGGCACAGGCCCACGAACTCCTCGTCCACCCGGCCGGCGAGCAGCCGCACGGCGTCGGTCACGTCGTCCACCACGCAGCCCGGTTCGGGTTCCACGGCGAGCCGCACGGTGCGGCCGGTGCGACCGGCCAGCTCGCGCAGCGCGGCCGCGGCCTCGCCGAGCCGGTGCAGCGCGCGGGTGTGGTCGGCCCGCGACCACGGGTGCCGCCAGGCCAGCGGCAGGGTGGAGATGCTGCCCCGGCCGCCCTCGGGCAGCAGGTCGGCCAGCACGGTGGCGCAGTCGAGGGTGTAGTCCAGCCGGGCGGAGGTGGTCCAGTCCGGGTGGTAGACGCGGTGCTTGACCACCTCCTCGTGGAACCCGCCGTACGGGAAGGCGTTGAGCGTGCGGACGACCAGGCCGCGCGCGTCGAGGGCGTCCCGCAGCCCGGCCCGCAGCCGCGGGTCCTCGGCGAGCGCCTTCGCCACGGGCGCGGACAGCCACAGGCCCAGCCCCAGCTCCGCGCCGAAGCTCTCCCGCACCGGCACCGCGTACCGGTCGAGCTGCGCCAGCACGCCGGGCAGGTCCTCGGCCGGGTGGACGTTCGTGCAGTAGGAGAGGGTCATGCCCCACCCGCCCCGGACGGCGTCCCGCGCAGGATCGAGTTGCCCTCGAACGTCGGCGGCGCGTCGGGCTCGTCCAGCATCAACCGCCCGCTCTGCCCGTAGAACGCGACCGGGTTGCGCCACAACACCT
>NZ_JBSGBG010000120.1:0-1198 GCF_053601135.1 Actinosynnema sp. NPDC004786
CAGCACAGCAGCAGGCTGTTCACCAGTGAGTCGGTGACCGAGGGGCACCCGGACAAGATCTGCGACGCGATCAGCGATTCGATCCTGGATGCGTTGTTGGCGAAGGATCCGCGGTCGCGGGTGGCGGTGGAGACGTTGGTCACCACGGGTCAGGTGCATGTCGCGGGTGAGGTGACGACGGAGGCGTACGCGGACATCCCGTCGATCGTGCGGGACAAGATCGTGGAGATCGGGTACGACTCGTCGGCGAAGGGGTTCGACGGGTATTCGTGCGGGGTGAACGTGGCGATCGGGTCGCAGTCGCCGGACATCGCGCAGGGTGTGGACGCGGCGTTCGAGCGTCGGGTGGAGGGTGTGGAGGACGAGGTCGCCCGGCAGGGTGCGGGTGATCAGGGGTTGATGTTCGGGTACGCGTGCACGGACACGCCGGAGTTGATGCCGTTGCCGATCGCGTTGGCGCACCGGTTGGCGCGGCGGTTGGCGGCGGTGCGCAAGGACGGGACGGTGCCGTACCTGCGGCCGGACGGCAAGACGCAGGTGACGATCGAGTACGCGGGTGATCAGCCGGTGCGGTTGGACACGGTGGTGGTGTCGACGCAGCACGCGGACGGGATCGATCTGGAGCGGTTGTTGGGTGTGGACGTGCGGGAGCACGTGGTGGCGCCGGAGTTGGAGGGGTTGGGGTTGGACACCGGTGGGGTTCGGTTGTTGGTGAACCCGACGGGTCGGTTCGTGATCGGTGGTCCGATGGGTGACGCGGGGTTGACGGGTCGGAAGATCATCGTGGACACCTATGGTGGTATGGCGCGGCACGGTGGTGGGGCGTTCTCGGGGAAGGACCCGTCGAAGGTGGACCGGTCGGCGGCGTACGCGATGCGGTGGGTGGCGAAGAACGCGGTGGCGGCGGGGTTGGCGTCGCGGGTGGAGGTGCAGGTGGCGTACGCGATCGGGAAGGCGGCGCCGGTGGGGTTGTTCGTGGAGACGTTCGGGACGGAGACGGTGGATCCGACGAAGATCCAGCAGGCGATCGGTGAGGTGTTCGACCTGCGGCCGGCGGCGATCATCCGGGATCTGGGGTTGTTGCGGCCGATCTACGCGCCGACGGCGGCGTACGGGCACTTCGGTCGGACGGATGTGGAGTTGCCGTGGGAGAGCACGGACCGGGCGGACGCCCTCCGCGCCGCCGCCGGCGCCTGAC
>NZ_JBSGBG010000121.1:0-1181 GCF_053601135.1 Actinosynnema sp. NPDC004786
ACCCGGGCCACGTCGGCGGTGAGGGTCAGCTCCCGGCCGTCGCGGAGCACCCCGAACTCGGTCGGGCCGGACCGCTCGCGGGTCTTCTCCAGCACCACGGGCATGGCGTTGACCGGGGGGCTCGGCGAGGCCGCGCCGTCCGCCCAGGTCGGCACGCTCGCGTCGAGCGCGGGCTGCGGCAAGGCGCCGACGATGCGCAGCGGCACCCACACCATCACCAGCAGCGGCAAGAGCCGCAGCTTCATCCTGCGCGTCCCGGACGGCTACGACAGCAACCGGGCGTACCGGCTGATCTTCGCGTTCCACTGGCGCGGCGGCACGATGAACGACGTGTCCTCGGGCGGCACGAGCGGCACGGCGTGGTCGTACTACGGGATGCAGGAGCAGTCCAACAACAGCGCGATCCTGGTCGCGCCGCAGGGCCTCGGCAACGGCTGGGCCAACTCCGGCGGCGAGGACATCACGTTCGTCGACGACATGATGCGGCGGATCGAGGGCGACCTCTGCGTGGACACGGGCCTGAGGTTCGCGATGGGCTTCAGCTACGGCGGCGGCATGAGCTACGCCATCGCGTGCGCCCGCGCCAACGCGTTCCGGGCCGTGGTGGTCTACGCCGGCGCGCAGCTCAGCGGGTGCGCCGGCGGCACCCAGCCGATCGCGTACTTCGGCCTCCACGGCATCACCGACAACGTCCTGAACATCTCGATGGGCCGGTCGTTGCGCGACACCTTCGTGCGCAACAACGGCTGCGCGGCGCAGACCCCGCGCGAACCGGCGCAGGGCAGCATGTCCCACATCACCACGACGTACTCCTGCCGGGCGGGGTACCCCGTGCAGTGGGCCGCGTTCGACAACGGGCACATGCCCGGCCCGGTGGACGGCACGTACACCGAGAGCGGGGTCCGGACCTGGACCAAGGGCGAGGCGTGGAAGTTCATCTCCCAGTTCCAGGGCACGCCGCCGTCGAGCACCACCACCACCACGACCAGCACCACCACCACGACCAGCACCACCACGACGACGAGCACCACCACCACGACCACGACGTCCAACCCGCCGGGTGACGGCTGCCGCGTGACCGACACGGTGAACGCGTGGAACACGGGGTTGACGTCGGAGATCACGATCACGAACACGGGGTCGGCGGCGATCTCGGGTTGGTCGTTGGTGTTCACGTTGCC